>JBBRCO010000082.1:0-17753 GCA_038204755.1 Verrucomicrobiales bacterium | reverse complement strand
GCTGGTGCAGGACGCATTCGTCGCCGCCTGGCAGACGATCGGGCGCTTCGACGTCACTCGCGATTTTGGCTCATGGCTGCGCGGCATCGTAAGGAACAAATGGCGTGAGGACTGCCGGAAACACAAACGCGAGGTGGTGCTCGGCGATCCCGAACTGGTCCGCTTGGAGGAGGCCGTCCGCGCCTGGAGCATCCGCGATGGCGAGGCGGGTCTGCTAGATCGGCTTTCCGACTGCCGGTCGAAACTACCCGAAGCGCTCTCTCTAGCAGTCCATGCTTACTACGACGAGAGCCTCGACGGCGATGGTGCGGCGGAAAAGCTCGGCATTCCACCCGCCACCTTCCGGAAACGACTCGAACGAGCACGCACCGCGTTGCGCCAATGCCTTGAAACCACCATCTAATTTCCAACATTTTTTCATCATGAACACTCCATCTCCAGAAGACCGCTTGATCGATGAACTGCTCCGCGAGCAAGCCAACGGACCTGACCCGGAATTTCTCCAACAGATCGAAGCCGCCGTGGATGCCGGGCCTGCGTCTATCGTAAAACGTCCGGCCATCCGGCGCTACGGACGCCTCGCCATCGCGGCAGGTGTGGGGATGGCTGCTGGAATTTCCTTTTTCTTCCATTTGCAAAACAAGGAGGCGCAGAAAGTGATAACTGCCAGAAATGAAGCGGTGGCCCGGAAGGAAAAGGCCGCTTTGGAAACGCAGCAACTCAGCAAGGCGATCCGAGATCAGGAGGACAAGGTCGAGGAACGACGAAAGGTTCTGGCTCCGGTTGTGAGGACCAAGGGCATCACCTACAAAGGGCAGGATTCGTATTACGGCAACTCTGGAACGCGTGAAGAGGCTATCAAGAGCGGCCTCGATGCGTCAGTCGCATCGAAAAGGGTGGCGAGCACCTCCAACACTTCGGCTTTCTCTTTGCCTGAAAGCAATTCCTCGTTTCCGGGTGAGGATAGCGATGCGCTTCCTCCAATCGCTTCAAGTTCTGGCAGAGGAAATTCACAGGGGGCCGGCGGTGGATCAGGGAAAGGTTACGGCAGTGGCTCAGGAGCTGGAATGGGGGCAAGGATAGGTCAACCCGGTCGTGCGTTTGCTGCCCCGCAGGAATTCAGGAATGATAGAAATTCCGGCGACCGCTATGGCAGTTTCGCCGAGCAGCCGTGGAAATCTCCGGCCCGCGATCCGCTTTCCACGTTTTCCATCGATGTCGATACCGCGTCCTACGGCAACGTCCGCCGGATGATCCGTGAAGGCCGCGAGGTTCCGAAAGACGCCGTGCGAATCGAGGAATTCATCAACGCGTTCAGCTATCACTACGCCCAGCCGAAAGGGGAGGGGCCCTTCGCTGTTGGAGCGACTATCGCAGCTTGTCCGTGGGCTCCCGGCCATCAGCTCGTTAGGGTGGCGATCAAAGGACGCGAGATCGACGCCAACAAACGCCCGGCCTCGAATCTCGTTTTCCTCATTGATGTTTCCGGATCGATGCAGAGCCCGGACAAACTGCCGCTGCTCAAGCAGTCGATGGCTTTGTTGGTCGAACAGCTCGACGAGCGCGACCGTGTGGCCATCGTCGTATATGCCGGAAAAGAAGGTGTCGCACTGCCGGCCACCCGGCTGGATGAGGAAGGACGTGCCTCTGTGCAGAAGGCGTTGTCACGGCTGGAGGCGGGCGGTTCCACCAATGGCGGCGCTGGCATCAAGCTGGCGTATGAAATCGCCATGAAGCAGAAAATCGAAGGCGGAGTGAACCGGGTGATTCTCGCGACGGACGGCGATTTCAACGTCGGCGTCACCGGTCAGGAATCGCTGGTGGAACTCGTCAAGGACCGCGCGAAAAGCGGAGTCTTTCTAACCGTCGCCGGATTCGGCACCGGCAATCTCAATGACGCGATGATGGACGCCATCACCCACGACGGAAACGGCAACTATTTCTACATCGATTCCGAGCGCGAGGGGCGGAAGGTGTTTCTGAAAAACCTCACCGGCACGCTTGTCACCATCGCGAAGGACGTGAAGATCCAGGTCGAGTTCAATCCAGCGAAAGTCGGCGGTTACCGGCTCATCGGCTACGCGAATCGCGTGCTGCGCCACGAGGATTTCAGCAACGACAAGGTGGATGCCGGAGACATCGGCGCGGGTCACACTGTCACCGCTTTTTACGAGCTAACACCTTCGGGAGTGGCTGGGGGAACCGACGATTTGAAATACCAATCCACTCCCGTGAAACCCGCCGCCTCAGGCGAATGGCTGACGGTGAAGCTGCGTTACAAGCACCCCGAAGGTAATGAAAGCAGCAAGATCGAATTCCCGCTAACAAGTGATGCGCTTGCCCTCGATCAGGCCGATGCCGATTTCCAATTCGCCGCCGCCGCCGCCCTATTCGGCATGAAACTCCGCGGCATGGAAGAAGTGCGGGACACACCGTGGGGAAAAGTGTTGGAACTCGCAATGCCCGGCCTCGCCGACGATGCGGGCGAGGACCGCGCGGAGTTTGTCGAGCTGGTGAAGAAGATCGGTGGTGGCCGCGAGCGGATCATTCCCGCCCCGGCGGAGGTCGTGCCCGAGAACCGCCGTTGAATCTTCTCACAAGGAGAGGCGGACTCCGATCCGCCCTGCCAATGAACTGCGGCCAGCCTCCTCCTTTCGTCTCCTCATGGATCCGGCGTGCAGATTTCCACTCACTCCTCCACCGCTAGAAACTCCGGTAAACTTCCCGGCACACCTGCTAGCCGGGGATTGGCCTCCCACAAGTCCCTCCGGCCGACCATCCGGCCGGAGAGGCGGCTGAGGGTATCGCCGGTGTTGCGCCATTGCTCGTCGATCCGCCGCAGCCGGTCGCTTTTTGATTCGAGATCGAAGGCCCACGAAACAGCGAGGCGGCTGTCCACCATGCTTTTTTTGTCGCCCCAGTTGCGGGCTTCGGCGTGGCGGAGATCGCCGAGCCAGACGCCCTTGGCATTGGTGCGGGCGAGCCACCAACCGTTAGTGATACGGGCGAGGGTTTTGATTTCCCGAGTGTCCGCCACCCCGGTGAGAGCGGCATTTCCCTGCGGATAGATCGTCCAGCGCACCGTTGTGTCGTGCTTTTCGAAAATCGTCCGATAGCCCACCCAGAACTCATCGCCGCGATCCACCACCGAGCGCCATACCAAAATATTCCCCATCGTGGGGGCCTCCATCCGGCGTTGCCAGACCGTGCCGCGGCGTTTCAGATCCGCTTCGAATCCAGCGGACGCGAGAAATTTCATGCCCACCGCCAGCAGCAGATAGCCCGCGCTCAGGCCGAGTCCCCAACTGCACAGCTTCACACGCATCGGCGAGGAAGTCGTTTTTTTAGCGCGCGATTTTTTCACCACCTCTGCGGGAAGCACCGCCAACCACGCGGCAGCGACTAGCAGCGGACCGCTGAACAGGAAATCGAGCGGGAAAACACAGTTGAAAGCCACACCCGCCGCCGAAAACGGCCATAGCCCGGAGGCACCCTCCACCGTCAGGCACTCCAGTAGCAGATGCCCGCAGAAGATCGCGAAAACGAAACCACCCGCCTGCGTCTTGGTGATTTTTTCCTTCTTCCAAAGCTTCTCCAGCCAGTGGCCCAGACCGTAGGCAACCAGCCCCAGAAACCACAACGAATGACTCAGCCCGTGGTGAAACGCCAGTTGGTGCGCCGAGTCGAAAAACAGCGAGAGAATCCCGTCCACACAAGGCAGGATCCCAAACAGCGCCCCCCATCCCATCGCCTGCTTGCCCAGACGCTTCCCCAGCATCAGCTCTCCCATCGCCGCTCCCAGCGCTGCCTGCGTGATCAACTCCACCGCGCGACGATGCCGGAAAATCCCAATCCGAGAATACGAAATCGAAATTTTTTCCTCCTTATTGCCCGCCATCGCCCTCCTAGCCCGCAGCGAATTCCCAGAAGCCAGGGCCAGTTTGTCACCTCTCTGCCCGAAAAACCGAAAAACCCGGGTCAAACAGAAATATTCCGCACCTTGGTTTGCTGCTGGATGAGGGTGGAGATATCGTAGGTTTGGCTAGACTTGGCGGTGCCGCCGCTGGTGAGCCCGACAATCGAAAGAGCGGTATAAATTTCCGCCGACTGGTGGCGAGGGCTGGAATTTTTACAATCGACGGCGAGCAGATACGGTAAAATTTACCGGGATGACTCTGCGTGGCAGGCGGTGGGGAATGGGATGAATATTTTTTCACGTTGATAACCAACGGTTTGGGCGGTGGCTTCGGGATTTGGCACGGGTCAAGCGATAGAGGTGTTGTTCCAAGCCCTTCATGCTGAATCCCAACTTCTGAGACAAACTCCCCCCCACAGCCCCTGAGTTCCCCCCCGGAAACTTCCCCCCGGCCTCTGAGTTTCCTCCCCCCGGAGACTGCCCCCCGAGTCCTTGAAAATTTCCCTCAATCATCCATCCACAGCCCTTCGCCGCAGTCATTCCTGCTGCCCGTTGCCCTTTTCCGGCAAGACCGTTGCGGCGCGGGGGATGGCCACTTTCCCCTCCGAGGGATTTCGCGAACCAGACGCGAGGCCGCTCGTGATTCATTCGATCTGCCCGGGGGGGGTAGGATCGAAGGCACGTGCGGCCAACCATTCTGCGAGAGCGCGCCGCCCGTCAGTCCGGGGGCGGAACATGCACCGCGATCGTCCGCTGGCGGCCATCATGGCGGGAGACCTGGCGGGCGTCATTTTTCCAACGATTTCACGTGCGCTCTGGTGTCGCTCACCAGACGCTTGAATGTTTCCATCAGATGCGGGTCCGCTGATAGATGACCGCCGGCGGCCGTGTTTTCCCAAGCCGCCGCCGCCTCGGCGATTCCGCAGAAACCGATCAATCCGGACGCGCCCTTGATTTCATGGCAGATGTTTCGGAATCGGCCCACGTCGCCATGGCCCAGTGATTCGTCCAGTCGGTTCCCGAACGAAACACAGCTCTCGAAAAACCCATCAATGATCGCCCCGAAGTCGTCGCCCAGAGCATCGGCCATTGATTTGAACTGCTTCCCGTCCAGCAAATCACCGGAATCCGGCAGGCTGTGGTCGTTAGCGCACATGCGAATAGGTTTTCTTGTCAGTTCGCATCGGACAAGTAGATTCGGGCTATGTCACGAAGTGATTCATCCCCCGAGCTGATTGTAGCGGAGGACAACGGCACGGCCAGGGATCTCATTCTGCTCCTCGCCACCCGGCGCGGGATCCGCGCGATGGCTGCGGCCGATGGTGAAGCGGCGATGAATCTGGTAGGCCCATCGACAAAAGCGGTGCTGCTCGACCTGCACATGCCGAAATGGGACGGCTTCCGTTGTCTCGAATATTTGGCGCGGAATCATCCCACTGTTCCGGCCGTCGTCCTCAGCGCGGCGGATCAGGCGGCGGAGGCGGTCCGCGCGCTGAAGCTCGGTGCCTTTGACTATCTGACCAAGCCGTTCGATCCGGAGGAGCTCTTCGCTGTTATTTTCAAGGCCTTCGAACAGCACCGGATGAAGGAGGAAAACGAAACCCTGCGGGATGCCGTCGGTGAGTCTGTGGAAAGCGTGGAAATGGTGGCGGAATCCCCGAAAATGGCCGCCCAACTTCAGAAGGCGCGCAAGATCGCGGCGCTGGATTCCAGCGTGCTGCTGACGGGCGAGAGCGGGGTGGGGAAGGGCCTGCTCGCACGGATGATCCACTCGATGAGCCTGCGTGCGGCGATGCCGTTTGTCACGGTTAGCTGTCCGGCGCTGCCGCGGGAGCTGTTGGAAAGCGAATTGTTCGGCCACGAAAAAGGCGCTTTCACCGGTGCTGTCAAACGCCGCATCGGGAAAATCGAGTCTGCGGCCGGCGGCACCTTGTTTCTCGATGAAATCGGCGAGCTGCCGCTGGACCTCCAGCCGAAGCTGCTCAACGTGCTGCAGGACCGCGAGTTCCAGCGGGTGGGCGGGGAAACGACGCTGAAGGCCGACGTCCGCCTGATCGCCGCGACGAACATCGACTTTGCCGCGAAAATCGCCGAGGGCACGTTCCGCGAGGATCTTTACTACCGGCTCAGTGTGATCCCGCTGGAAGTGCCGTCCCTGCGCGACCGGCCGGAAGAGATCGCGCCGCTCACCCGCAAAATTCTGTTGGACATCGCCCGCCGCCGGAAAAGTCCGGTGGTGGCGCTCTCACCGGAGGCCAAGGCGATTTTCCAGAACTACCGCTGGCCGGGGAATATCCGCGAGATGGAGAACGTGCTCGAACGCTGCTCTGCTTTCTGCGACGGCGCGACGATCACCGCAGATGATCTGCCTTGCGAGTTCCAGCCTTCGCCCGCTCCGGCTGCGAAATCACCGGCCAGCGGACTCGCCGGACGCACGTTGGAGGAGATCGAACGTTCGGCGATTGAGGCGACCCTCGTGTTGTGCGAGGGAAACAAGGCGGAAACCGCCCGGCGGCTCGGCATCAGCGAGAAGTCTGTTTACAACAAGCTGAAATACTACGCTATCGGCTGAACGGGAGAAAGCGCAGGATTCCGGCAGGGACGGGCATGGAAAGAAATGCCGTAAAATTCGTGTCATATTAAGTAATTTTCACTGTTGCCAAAACGGCCGATGCCAGTTTAGGTTTTGCCCGCCGCAAGGCAAAAAGCCTCATAGTGTAATGGTAACACCGCAGATTTTGATTCTGTTATTCAAGGTTCGAGCCCTTGTGAGGCTACTTTTTCTCCGTGAAACAAGCATTTCTGCCTGTGATATTTCGCCCCTTCAGGAAGTCGCGGAACGGGGTCCTGCCTGAGCAACAGACAAGGAATCCGCATCAATGTGGCCGCCCAGTTCGCTGAAGTGCTCAGCTCGCCAGTGGGAATCTCACTTTGAAACATGCGCCGCCGCGCTGGCTTTTTTCGTATTCGACGGTGCCACGCATGGCGCAGACGAGCTCGTACACGATGTGCAGGCCGAGGCCGGTCGAGGATTCGCCAGCAGTGGGTTTGGCGCTGAGGCGGGTGAATTTTTGGAAGAGATTACCAACTTCGTCCGCTTGGATACCGGGGCCTTCGTCCTCGATGCGGAACTCGCCGGTGGGGCCGTCCGGCTGGACGCCGATGATGACGTGCGAGCCTTGCGGGGAGAATTTGATGGCGTTTGAAATCAGGTTTTCGAGGCAGCAGAGCAGGGTGCGTTCCTCGCCGGGCACCATCAGGTTCCCCGGCGGTGTGTGGAAAGCGAGACGGATGCCCTTGCTGCGGAGGTGCTGGCCAAAGTTCTTTACCGCCTTGGTCGCGTTTTCCTTAAGGCTGACGGGCTTGGTATGGATCCGGGATTTGATGGCATCCAGTTTCGAGTGCGGATCGACGCGGGTGAGCAGCTCCGCGCCGTTGAAGGGCTTGGTGACGTAGTCCACGCCGCCGTGCTGGAGAGCTTCGATGACGAAGCTTTTATCGTCGGCGGCTGATAGAAAAATGATGGGCGTGCTGCGTGTGTCGGGATTTGCCTGGAGGATGCGGCTGAGTTTTGCGATGTCGCGGGTCACGGTCGGCAGGCGGGCCGGAAGCGGCGCCTCTTCCGCAGCAACGGCGGCGGGATGTGGCTGCTTTCCTGGCCGGTCACGAAATTCTCCTGTGAGTGCCTGCTGAAATGCGTGGGCAGTGAAACGCGGAAGATCGAGCCTTTTCCGAGCTCGCTCTCGGCCGTGAGGGTGCCGCCCATCGCCTCAATCAGCCGGTGGCTGATGCTGAGTCCCGGGCCGGTGCCCTGGAACTGGCGCGCCTGGCGGGAATCAACCTGATAGAACGGGCGGAAGATCTCTGGCAGGAATTCGTCTGGAATGCCGATGCCGGTGCGGAGCTGCCCGGTGTCAGCTTGCCACGGGTGCGATGCCCGGACATGCTGCGGCATGCGACTTTTTCAGGACCAGATTTATCAAAAGGGTGATCGTTTTCTCCGCATCGTCCGGCTGGACCGGTATGAGGTGGAATACAAGGATACCATCGGCAGCGTAAAGGGCGAGGGGACGCAGCAGGTGCTGGTGAAAAAGGAATTCTGCCGCCTGCTCAAGGGTATGACTCTGGTGGTGCCGGAGAAAAAGGTGGATTGAGAGCCGTCCCTCGTATTCGCAAAAACGGGCAAGCCCGGCTCAAGTGAGACCAGCTTGCCCTGCGTGATCGGTGGATGATCACACCTGTGCCTCGGCCAGCGCGCGTGCGCTTGGGAATAACACGGAGTTTTCGAGATGGATGTGGGTGTGCAGGTCCTCTTCGAATTCCTGCAATCCGGCGAACAGCGCCCGGTAGGTGTTGCAGGCCTCGGCGGGTGGTTGGAAACCGTTCGTCAGCTCGCGGATTTTTGCCATGGCCAGCCCCGCGTCATCGTGCTCGTGGAGCATGCAGTCGATCGGGCCGTCCAGGGTGATGGGAGCCGGCTCGCCATGACTCATCGCCGTGATCGCGGGGAAAAGGATGGTTTCCTCCTTGATCAAGTGTTCTGATAGTTCGTCCGACAGGCCTTGGAAAACTTCGAACACTTCTACCAGCGAAGGCGTGTGACCGCCATGCACCTGGGCCACCCGGGCCGCCATGGCATGCAATCTCGGCAGCTCGTTGCGGACGTATTGATGGTGCTTTTCCACGATGTAGGCGGCGAGTGCTTCGGGCTCGAGCTCGGCCGGATTCCACTCGGGAGCGGTCGGATCGCTGGCTGCGGCTTCAAGCTGTTCGATGACGGTATCGAGGGCGATTTCCCTGCGCTCGCAGGCCTCGCGCAGCGTGCGTCCGCCCTGACAGCAGAAGTCGATTCCGAAGGCTTGGAACACTCTTGATTGCGATGGCCTAGCGGCGACGATTTCTCCCACGGTGCGGTCGGCCAGCGGGGTGTCTGCTGGCGAATGGACGATTGTTGAATGACTCATGACGCGGTGACTCTGGAATACTTTTTCCGTTCATGCACGTAAATAAAGAAAATAAATTCGTTAATATGGATGACGTTGGTTATCAGGAGCCAAGGGGAGGGGAAAGCCTGTTAGCCGCATTCGAAATCAATCGTCGTCCGGGTCCTTCTTGAAAAACCGGCGCGCATGCCAGAGCGCCCAGATCGCCGCGCCGAGTCCCCACGACCAAGCCGCATATTTGTAGTGGGAAATCATGATTTGTGGCATGAAATCCGCCGACGCCCGGGTGAGCGCGGCGAGTACGGCGGCAAAGACGATGATCCGCGCGGTCCACGAGCGCTTTGCGAAATCTGCGAGGCTGCCGCTGTGTCCGAAAAGCACGCGGCTGGCGGCGATCAGGCATAACAGGCCGAATCCGCCGACGAAAAGCAGGTGGTCGAGCGCGACGTGGCGCTGATAGAGGAAAGCCGGTGCGATTATTCCGGCGACGGCGAGTGGCAGGCACCAGAAGCGTAGCGCGTTGGCGAGCGTGCCGGGCGATGCGGCGCTTTTCCAACGGACGCGGGAAAGCGCAAAGACGAACGCCAACACCCGCAGGATCTGCCCGGCGGCCGGATTCACCCACACTTCCACGTAGAAGCTGGCGAGCAGCACCACCGCCGTGAGGGCCATTTGGACGAACGAACGGCGCTTGTCCGGTGCGGTTTCCGGTTCGCCGAAATTTCCTCCCAGAAGCCGTGGGAAAAGGAAAATGCCTACGCCCATCACCGGCCCGAGCAGGAATCCCTGATAGAGCAGCAGTCCTGCCAGCCGCTGGAATCCGGCAGCCTCCAGCCACGAAGGATTCAGCCACATCAGCGTGCCTGCCATTCCACATAACAGACCGGTCCCCGCCAGCAGCATCGCCGGCGGCGGCCAATCGCGGCGGAGGAAAATCAGGCGCGTGCCGAGTGAGAGAACGAAGCCTCCGAGCAGGGCGAGGAACAGCCCGTCACCCCAGGCGGTGAGACCCGTTAGGTGGGCGGCACCATTGCCGAGATGCAGCAGGAAAAGCGGGATGAGTTCCCATGGTTTCAGCTTCGGCGCGGAAAGCATGCGCGGCCCGGCGGTGCCCAGAAAGCCGATCACGAAACCGCCGCCGAAACCTTCGATCATCACCCGCGCGTGGCTGATGCCCGGATAGAACGGCAGGTGCCCGCTGTAGAAAAGCGGCCACATCGCGACTCCGGCGATGCTGAACAGGATGCCGCTGAGGAAAAACAACCGATAGGGCTCGTTGCCCAGCCAGACCAGTGGTGAGACGGATGACGGAGCGCGGCGTTTGCGGTGTTTGCAGGCGGGGAAACTCATGGAGCTGTCTTGGGTGCTGTCAGTTTCTGCAAGACCGCGATGGTTTCCGCCGCCTCCTTGTTCAGGCCGGTCTGTTGGAAAGCGACGATGCCTTCTTCGTCGAGCACGGTGATGATGTTGGAGTGGGAGAACTGTCCCCGCGCGTCCTTTTTGTAGTTCACGCCAAGCAGGGCGGATAGCTCGCGGACGTCGTCATCGCCACCGCGCAACAGGGTCCAGTTTTTCACGGAAAGTGCCAGTTTTTCGCGGTAGGCGTGCAGCACGGCGGTGGTGTCGCGTTCCGTATCGAAGCTCACCAGCAGGAAATCCACCTTGCCGCGCAGGTCTTCCGGCAGCTTGCGCTCGATCTCCTTCAGATTCTCCACGATGACCGGGCAGGCATATTCGCAACTGGCGAAAAACATGGCCACCACCTGCGGCCGCCCGCGCAGGACGCTGAGTTTCAGCTCGCGGCCGACGTCGGACATCCATGCCGATTCTAGCTGATAGATCGATTTGTCGGCAGGTGGTTTCTCTGCCACCACCCCGCGGCAGCAGGGCGGTTTCTCTCCGGCGGACATCAATCCGGCGAGCAGGAGAAATGATAGAGCGGTGGTTTTCATGGTGATTTGGCGTAGCGGAAGCCGAGGTTGTGGACGGTGTAGGAAGCTTTGAGGCTGGAACGAAATCCGAAGCGCATGAACGCCGGAAAGTCGGACGTGTCTTTGGCCCCGACCGACCCCGCGCCGCAGAAGAGCTGGCGTTCGAGGCCGGTGTCGCCGCGCGCGTCGCCGGTGACGATGGCGGAGTTGAAATCGCTGGTCCATTCCCAGACGAGGCCGTGCAGATCCTTGATCCCGAAAAAATTGGCGCGGCCCGATCCCGCGGAGGCAAGCTTGGCCGGGGCGGGGGAGGAATACCATTGGCCGGCCGCGCGGAGGAATTCCGGGTCCTTCTTTCCGTCCTGTTCCGTGAAGCCCGCGCCCGCTGCCCATTCCCACTCGGCGGTGGTCGGCAGGCGTCCGCCTTTCCACGCGGCATAGGCCTTCGCGGCGAACCAGGAAACCCACGTCATGGGTTGGGCGGCGTCGCATCCGGTGCCGAGGTCTGTATCGCCCGCCCAGTGTTTCAGATAGTTTGCATCGGCGAACAACCGCTTCACCTTGGACCGCTGCCACTGCGGGTTTGCGGTGACAAATTCGAGGAAGTCTCCGTTGGAAACCGGCGAGATGGCTAGAAGAAACTCCGCGATCGGGATTTCCTTCGCATCGTTTTCGCCGAGGAAGAGCGGCTTGTAAACTCCCGCCGGAATCCTCACCAGCGGGGATGCGCCCACCGCTGCGGCGAGTGAACATGATACCAGCAGATAGAGGAGGGATTTCATTCGGCACGAACCTTGCGGACCTCGTCGGGGGTGACGACATCGCCTGCGTTGCCCCACGAGTTCCGGACGTAGGTGAGCACCTGGGCGACCTGCTCGTCATTGAGCAGCACGGGCGGCATCACGCCGTTGTAGTCGGTGCCGTTGACCTTGATCGGGCCGGATAGACCTTTGACCACCGCGCGGATCGAGCGATCCTTGTCTGCTGTCAGGAAATCCGATTTCGCCAGCGGCGGAAACACTCCGGGCATGCCGTCGCCGGTGAGCTGGTGGCAGGCGAAGCAGGTCTGCGAATAAACGCGTTTACCTTTTTCCATCAGGATATCCTTGGAAAGACCTGCGATTTTCGGGTCGGCACCGATCGCCGCCTTGCGTTGTTTTTCGAGTTCCGCGATTTTCGACTCCTGATTTCCCACGGCGCTGCCGATGTAAACCTCGTCCACTTCCTTGCCGGAATAGACGATGGGGTTTGCGGGGCCCTCGACCTTCAACATGCCGAGCGCTCCTTTGTTGAAAGCGCGGAACAACGAGTGATCCACCATGATGTAGGTGCCGGGAACCTCCGTGTGGAACTCGACGATCACCGAGCCGCCCGCAGGGATGAGCGTGGTCTGCACCTGCTGCTGGGAGGGGATGATTCCGCCTTCCTGATAGACCTTGTCGAAAATTTCGCCGATGACGTGGAACGATGATATTAGGTTCGGGCCACCGTTTCCGACAAACAGCCGCACCGTCTCGCCGACCTTGGCTTTCAGCGCCTTGTCACCCACCAACGAGCCGACCGAGCCGTTGAAAACGACGTAGGTGGGTTCCTCGTTGAGGGCTTTCGTCTGGTCGAACGGTTGCAGTCCTTCCTCGCCGTTAGCACCCTGGGTGTAGAAGTCGCCCTGCATTACATAATACTCGTGATCCACCTTCGGCAGGCCGTCCTTCGGCTCCACCAGGATCAGGCCATACATGCCATTGGCCACGTGCATGCCGACCGGCGCAGTCGCGCAGTGATAGACGTAGAGTCCCGGATTGAGCGCCTTGAAGGAGAACTGAGACTGATGGCCGGGCGCGGTGAGCGAGGAGGCCGCGCCGCCGCCGGGACCGGTGACGGCGTGCAGATCGATGTTGTGCGGCATCTTGCTCGCCGGATTATTACCGAGGTGAAACTCGATGAAATCCCCCTCACGCACGCGGATGAAACTTCCCGGAACATCACCGCCGAAGGTCCAGAAAAGATATTCCACGCCATCGGCCATGCGCTTGACTTTTTCGATCACTTCCAGGTTCACGATCACCTTGGTCGGGGTTTTGCGGGTGATCGGCGGCGGAACCATCGGCGCGCTGGTCAGCACCGCATGCTCCTCGCCGACGACTTCGGGATCGATGATTTTCTGCTGGGAGGTCTTCGGTGCCGGTGCCGCCGGGGCCGGCTCCTCTTGGGCGTGGAGCGGAAGAGCACCTGCCAGCAGCACCGCGGCGAATGCATGACGGGAGTTCGGATAGGAAGGTTTCATGGATTTGTTGATGGCTGCTTCGACCATCCGACAAAATGCGAGGCAATTAAAGAAAAATCTTTCTCTAATTAGGGAATGGCTTATCCTGTCCTGCGTCGGAGGCCAATTGGTCATCGACTCGAAATCACTTTCACCACAATCTTCGCCCGTGTTCACCTATAGCAAGCTGGCTCAAGCCGGCATCGCCGCTGTCAGCTATTTGTCCAGCGTTTCGGCGGAATCGCGCCTCGCCGGCAGCGCCGAAATTGCGGAATCCCGCGAGATTTCACAGCAGTTGATCGCGAAAATCCTCACGATCCTGTCCCGCGCGGGAATCGTCAATGGTACGCCGGGACCGCGAGGCGGCTACCGTCTCGCGCGGCCTGCGGCGGAGATCACCTTGTTCGATGTGGTGAAACTGTTCGAAGACCCGGGTGAGCGTGTGATGTGTCCGTTCGGCCCGAATTGGTGCGGAGTCGGCCCTCGCTGCCCGCTGCATGATACGCTTCTGGAAATGCACCAGACGGCGATCAACCGGCTTTCCTGTGAGACTTTCGCGCAGTTCCAACAGCAGCCCTGATCACGCCGGGCGGACGCCGCACCAGCCGCCGGACCAGGTCGCCCGGAGCTTGACCTGATAGAGGCTGCTCAGCCGTTCGGAGGTCAGAATTCTCTGCTTGTCGCCCACGCCGATGCGGTGGCGGAGTTCCTGCAGCGACCAAAGCTCCTCGCCGAACAAGCGGCAGCTCCTCGCCGGATCCGCCTCGGGCCGGACCTCGCCAGTGAGCAGCTTGAGGAACGAGCTTTTTCCCGCGCCGTTCGGGCGGAGGATGGCCACGCTCTCGCCATGGTAGAGAGCGCACGAGAAATCGCGCAGTGCGAGCGTTTCTAATTTCGAAAATAGGCGGCGGCACGGTGGGACGAGGCCTTGGGGAGGGGGATTTGGCGAGCGGTTTCCGGGACCTCGGGATGCTGGACTTCGGGGACGCGAAAAATCGAGATATGCTGCGAAGTCGGCCCCGTTTGCCGAAGATGTCGCATGCGTTTCACCTTTCTGCCGGAAAGGCGGCGAGTTTGGTAGTAAAACGGCATCGAAGTTGCTAAACAACGGGCCACCCCTATGTCGATCCACGTCGCCCTGCATCATCGCACCAGCTATCAGTATGAACGGCCGATCAGCCATGGCCCTCACGTTGTGCGTCTTAGGCCCGCCCCGCATTGCCGCTCGAACGTGCTTGCTTACAGCCTGAAAGTCGGGCCCGGCGAGCATTTCGTGAATTGGCAGCAGGACCCGCAGGCGAATTATCTGGCGCGGCTGATGTTTCCGGAGCCGATGGCACGGCTGGACATCGAGGTGAATCTGGTGGTCGAGATGTCGGTGCTGAATCCCTTCGACTTCTTCCTTGAGGAAAGCGCCGAAAATTACCCTTTTAAATACGATCCGGAATTGGCGCAAGAACTCGCGCCCTTCCTGAAGCTGGAAGATCCCGGCCCGCTGCTCTCGAAACTGATCGAGCGTTTCAAAGGCAAAAAAGGCCGCACCATCGACGTGATGGTGGAAATGAACTCCGCGCTGCAGGCGGCGATCGCTTACAAAATCCGCCTTGAGCCCGGGGTGCAGACGCCTGAGGAGACCCTGGAGAAAGCCTCGGGATCGTGCCGTGACTCGGCGTGGTTGTTTGTGATGCTTCTCCGTCACCTCGGCCTCGCTGCGCGTTTCGTTTCCGGCTACTTGATCCAACTCAAGCCGGACGTGAAATCGCTCGATGGTCCGGTCGGCACCGAAGTGGATTTCACCGACCTCCACGCGTGGACGGAAGTCTATCTACCGGGTGCCGGATGGATTGGCTTCGATCCCACTTCCGGCCTTCTCGCGGGCGAGGGGCACCTTCCGCTCGCCTGCTCGCCGGATCCATCGAGCGCCGCGCCGGTGACGGGTGCCGTAGAGCCATGCGAAACGACGATGGAGCACGAAATGACGGTGACGCGGATTTACGAAAGTCCGCGCACCACGCTGCCTTACAACGATTCCCAGTGGAAGGAGATCCAGAGATGTGGCGAACAAATCGATGCCGACCTTGATGCGATGGACGTGCGCCTGACCATGGGCGGCGAGCCGACGTTCATATCAATGGATGATTTCGATGGCGACGAATGGAACACCGCTGCGATGGGGCCGACGAAACGCCTGCTCTCGGGCGAGCTGATCAGGCGCCTGCGCCAGGAATTCGCTCCCGGCGGGCTGTTATTCTACGGCCAGGGAAAATGGTATCCCGGAGAAATGCTGCCGCGTTGGTCGCTCGCCTGCTATTGGCGCAAGGACGGCCAGCCGATCTGGGAGGATGCCTCGCTCATTGCCGACGAATCCACGGAATACGGCCACGATGCCACCCACGCGAAACTTTTCGGCGATGCCCTCGCCAGCGCTCTCGGAGCCGATAAAAAATGGCTGATTCCGGCCTACGAGGACGTTTTCTACTACATGTGGCGCGAGCGTCGTCTGCCGACCAACGTCGATCCGCTGAAATCTAACCTGAAGGACAGGCTGGAGCGCGATCGCTTCGCTCGTTTGTTCGCGCAGGGAATCGATGAAACCATCGGATACGCCCTTCCGCTAGAGCGTCGCATGACGCCTGCCGGGCTGCGTTGGACGAGCGGCCCGTGGTTCCTGCGCGATGAATCGCTTTTCCTGCTGCCGGGAGATTCGCCCATGGGCTACCGCCTGCCGCTCGACTCGCTGCCGTGGGTGAAGGAATCCGAATTCCCATGGCACATTCCTAACGATCCGACGCGCGGCCTCGCACCGCTGCCCGCACAGCCTGGCAGCGTGCTGGCCTATCAGCGGCGTGATTCGGAACGCGCCACCGAACGCCAGGTTCTATCCGCCAAAGGACAGGCTGGCCTCGCCGGCAAAACCGCGGCCGCTGCCACGTCCGCTGCGAGCCCGACCACGGCCCGTCCGTGGGAACGTAAACCTGCCGAGCAGGAATCCGCCGCGTGGGTGACCCGCAGCGCGCTCTGCATCGAGGCGCGCCTCGGCCGTCTGCACATTTTCCTTCCGCCAGTGGACGAAACCGAGGATTTCCTCGATCTCGTTGCGACCATCGAGAAAGTCGCGAAAACTCTGAAACTGCCCGTTGTCCTCGAAGGCACGCCACCGGAATTCGATCCGCGCTTGTCCGTGGTGAAAGTGACGCCGGACCCCGGCGTGATCGAAGTGAACCTCCAGCCCGCGGCCTCGTGGAAAGAACTCGTTCATAACACCTCCACCCTCTATCGGGAAGCGCACCTCTGCCGTCTTGTGACGGAAAAATTCATGATCGACGGCCGCCACTGCGGCACCGGCGGCGGCAATCACATCATCATCGGTGGAGAAACCCCGTCTGATAGTCCGCTGCTGCGGCGGCCGGACCTGCTGCGGAGCATGATCACTTTCTGGAATCATCATCCGTCGATGAGCTATCTGTTTTCCGGCCTCTTCGTCGGCCCGACCTCGCAGGCCCCGCGCGTGGATGAGGCTCGCAATGATTCCATTCACGAAATTGAAGTCGCTTTCAGAACCCTCGACGGCAGCGGCGCTCCGCTGCCGTGGCAGGTGGACCGCGCTTTCCGCAACCTGCTGATCGACCCGACCGGTAACACGCACCGCGCCGAGTTCTGCATCGACAAGCTCTACAGCCCGGACAGCTCGACCGGCCGCCTCGGCCTGTTGGAAATGCGGAACTTCGAAATGCCGCCGCACTATCAGATGAGCCTCGCCCAGCACCTCGTGCTGCGCGCGCTGGTCTCGCGGTTCTGGAACGAACCCTACACCAAGCCGCTTGTTCGTTGGGACAGCGAGATTCACGACCGCTGGATGCTGCCGCATTTCGTCTGGCAGGATTTCACCGACGTTCTGGGAGACCTGCGCGAGCACGGTTATTGGATCGAGGAGGATTGGTTCGCGCCGCATCTTGAGTTCCGTTTCCCGAGAATCGGGGAATTCACCCGACGCGGTATCGAAGTGGAAATGCGCCACGCCATCGAGCCTTGGCACGTCCTCGGCGAGGAAGGCGGCGCGGGTTCCGCCGTGCGTTACGTCGATAGCTCGATCGAGCGCATGCAGATCCTCGTCCGCGGCATGACCGGCGAGCGCCATTCCATCACCTGTAACGGCATCCGCGTCCCGCTGCACTCCACTGGCGTCCATGGCGAATTCGTGGCCGGCGTGCGTTACCGCGCATGGCAGCCGCCGAACTGCCTGCACCCGACCATCCCGGTCCACGCACCGCTCGTTTTCGATCTGCTCGACACTTGGAACGAACGCTCCGCCGGTGGCTGCACGTATTTCGTGACCCACCCCGGCGGCCGCAGCCACGAGACATTCCCGGTCAATTCTTACGAAGCCGAATCCCGGAGGCTCGCCCGCTTCTTTCCGCACGGTCACACCGGCGGGAAATTCACGGCACGCGAGGCACCAATTAGCCCGGATTTCCCCTTCACGCTGGACTTGCGGATGATCCCATAGAGCCTGTGTGCATCGTCCCCGGACGACAAACCCCTGTTTCATGGCTGATAGTTTCCGCACCAATCCTGCCCAGACGCAGCAGCAATCCACGGCTGCCGCGCCTGCTGTTTGGGACGAAATGGTCGATTCACACGGCCAGATCCGGTCGCATTGGCAGAATCTGAGCGCGAAAATCCTGCGCTGGGGCTCGGAA
>JBBRCO010000081.1:0-17806 GCA_038204755.1 Verrucomicrobiales bacterium | reverse complement strand
CTGTTTCTGGTGGCTCGCCGGGGCGGAGGGTGTAGAAGAGGCCCCATTCGCGGGCGCGGCGGCGGAGGTTGGGGGGATCGAGCTTGCGGAGGGTGAATTCGATTTCGTCCCAGGCATCCCGGATGAGGGTGTCTGCGCTGGCGCGGAGGGCGATGACGTCGGTTTGTTCGGCATCGAGGGTGTCTTTGGCGGCGGTTTGGAGGGCGAGCTGGGGGTTGTAAGTAGTGAGGGCGGTGGAAACTTCCGGAGCGGTGGGCATGGCCATGGCGGGCTCGCTGAAGTTGGCGACGCGGCGGGAATCACCTTTGACGATGCGGTCCGCCCAGAGGAGGAGGTCTGCCTCGGAAGCGAGGAGGGGGGTGGTTTCCTCGTTCCCATCCAGGCCGTAGGAGGCGCGCGTTTCTGGGGTCAGCGTCGCTGGAGTCAGTCCTCGCACTGAAACATTTTCTCCAGTTCATTGACTTCGCATGGTGCTAGATTCGATCTCCGTAATGTTGAGCCATCTGCCATGTTTGGGAGTATAATGGATTTCCAATCGATCTGGTTTGCTGGGCGGCCAGCGAACTGAGAGAGTGCCGTGCTGGAAAGTTGGATTACCTCGCGGGGGTCATCCGAGGCGGGTGAGCACTTCCTCCGAGGTGAGGCCGGAATCGCGGAGGGTGGCGATGGATAGGGAGTCGTTGCGTTTGGCGAGGCGTTTTCCAGATTCGTCAAAGACGAGGGGGTGGTGCTGGTAGAGTGGCTGCGGGAAACCGAGCAGGGCCTGCAAGAGGCGGTGAACGTGGGTGGATGATAGCAGATCCTCGCCACGGGTGACGTGGGTGATTTGCTGAAAGGCATCGTCCACAACGACGGCGAGGTGATAGGCGGTGCCGATGTCCTTGCGGGCGAGCACGACATCGCCCAGCAGATCCGGGTTCACGGGAATTTCTCCAAATCGCAGATCGCAAAAGGTGAGGGGACCGGTGATGGCACTGGCCTTGCGCGCGTCAAGCCGCCAGGCGTGGGGTTGGCCGGAGTGGAGGTTGTGAAGCCGCTGGCCAGAGGTGAGGCGTTGGCAGGTGCCGGGATAGATGGGGCCTTCCGGGCCTTGCGGGGCGGCGGCCATTCTCGCCCATTCGTCCTGGATCTCGCGGCGGGTGCAGAAACATGGATAGACGAGGTCGCGTTCCCGGAGTTCGTCTAGCGAATTTTCATAAACGGCGATCCGCGAGGTCTGCCGCAGCGGCTCGCCATCCCATGTGAGCCCTAGCCATTTCAAATCCTCCTCGATGCCTTGATAGAACTCCTCGCGCACCCGTGGGCCATCGATGTCCTCGTGACGCAGCAGGAAAATGCCGCCTGTCTCGCGTGCGAGATCGTGCGCCACTTTTGCCGCTAGGGCGTGGCCGAGATGCAGTCGCCCGGTGGGGCTGGGGGCGAATCGCGAGCGGACGGTCATTGGCGAGTTTTGCCAACGCGGGCCGACCTGCGCAAGCCCGCCGGCATGCGCCGATTGTGGTTTGCCGCGCACGGACTCGCACGGGAGCAGGCCGAGGTTGCGGACCAGCGGTTCCGGTGGTATCGGAGGGCGGTTTCGAGCGGGCTAACCGTCAGTTCGATGCATCGCTTTCCCATGAAAAAGATCCTTCTCGCGCTGGTGATTCTGGCGGTCGCCCTCGCCATCGGCTGGCAGTTCCGGGGGAAATTTCACAAAGTGGATAGTGCGCTCACGCTCTACGGAAACGTCGATATCCGGGGTGTGGATCTCGGTTTCCGCGTCAGTGGGAAACTGCGGGAAGTCTGCAAGGACGAGGGCGATTCCGTAAAAACCGGCGATCTCCTCGCCCGCATCGACCGCCAACCTTATGAACACGACCTCGACCGCGCCGGAGCCGATCTCGCCGTTGCCGAGGCCGATTTGAAGCTGAAACAATCCGGCTACCGCGTCGAGGAGATCGAGCAAGCCCGCGCGGCTCTGGTAGAAAGCCGTTTCAGCGAAAAGAATGCGGAAAACGTGCGCGACCGCCTCGCCAGCGTGGTTGATCGCGGTGGCTCGTCACGGCAGGATTTGGAAACTGCGGAATCCCTCGTCGAGCAGATGAAACAGCGCGTGAACGGCACAGAGGCGAAATTGAAACAACTCGAAGCCGGATTCCGGAGCGAGGAAATCGCCGCCGCCGCCGCCGTCGTCGCCCAGGCGAAAGCCGCCGCCGCCGCCGCCGCTTTGAAACTTGCCGATACCGATCTCAGGTCCCCATCCAATGGCATCGTTCTCACGCGTGCGCTCGAACCGGGTGCCATCGTCCAGGCCGGTGCCACCGCCATTTCTCTATCACTCGAATCTCCGGTCTGGGTGCGCGCCTACGTCCACGAAACCGAACTCGGCCAAGTCCCGCCTGGAACAAAAGTCCTGCTCACTACCGACGGCCAGCCGGAAAGACCGTTCCATGGAAAAGTCGGCTTCGTTTCGCCGAAAGCGGAGTTCACCCCGAAGTCGGTGGAAACAGAGCAACTGCGCACCACACTCGTCTATCGGTTACGGATCGTCGTCGGGGATTCGGACGGCTCGCTGCGACAAGGCATGCCCGTCACGGTTACGCTCGATCCCACCCCACAGTGACGTGTCGGACGTGGTCGTCAGTTTTCAAGCGCTCACCAAGTCCTTCGAGGGCATGGCCCCGCCCGCTTTGGATACCGTGAGCGGCGAGGTCCGTACCGGTGCGATCACCGGTCTGGTAGGACCTGATGGAGCGGGGAAAACGACACTGCTGCGGCTCATGGCCGGTCTGCTGGTGCCGAGCTCCGGCACTGTTTCCACGCTCGGAAAAAGCCCGCTGACCGATGCTTCCGCCATTCATCTGGAACTCGGCTACATGCCGCAGAAGTTCGGGCTGTATGAGGATCTGACCGTCATTGAGAATCTAACGTTGCATGCCGATCTCCGCAATGTCACCGGCAAGGAGCGCGAGGAAACCTTCGAGCGCTTGCTTACTTTCACCGATTTGAAACGCTTCACCGGTCGCTTCGCCGGGAAGCTCTCCGGCGGCATGAAGCAGAAGCTCGGGCTGGCCGGTGCTTTGTTAGGTAAACCGAAGCTGCTCCTGCTCGACGAGCCCGGCGTGGGCGTGGACCCGATTTCCCGCAAGGAACTCTGGGGTATGGTCGGCAAGCTGGTGGACGATGGCATCGCCGTGGTCTGGAGCACTGCCTATCTAGACGAAGCCGAGCTCTGCGGAACCACGATCCTGCTGCACGAGGGGAAATTGATATTTTCCGGCCCGCCCGCCACTCTGACCGCGCCGCTCGCGGGCCGTTGCTGGCAGTTGAAAAGTCCTGCGGGAAACAAACGCCGTCTGCTTGCCAAAGCCCTATCACGTCCGGAGGTCAGCGACGGCACCATCCAAGGCCGCCACCTGCGCCTGACTTTCCGCGAGGGCGCGAAAACATTTTCTCCCGCAGAAATCGGCGCACCCGCTGATACCGGATGGTCACCCGTGACGCCGCGTTTCGAAGATGCCTTCATCGACCGCATGGGCGGCGGACCCGGTGGCGAATCCGTGCTGGCAAAGCACATCCGCGAGATTCCGGGCGATGGCATCGTCGTCATCGAGGCGGACAAGCTCACCAAGAAATTCGGCGACTTCACAGCCACCGATGAAGTCAATTTCCAAGTCCGCCGTGGTGAGATCTACGGCCTGCTAGGACCCAACGGCGCGGGTAAATCCACCACTTTCAAGATGATGTGCGGCCTGCTCAAGCCGACGTCCGGACGCGCGATAGTCGTCGGTCTGGATCTCCGCCACAGCGCGGGCAAGGCGCGGCAGAAGCTCGGCTACATGGCGCAGAAATTCTCGCTCTACGGCGATCTCAGCGTCCAACAGAACCTGGAGTTCTTCTCCGGCATCTACGGTATCACCGGTGGCAAACAACGGCGCAAGACCGCGAAGATGGCGGAAATTTTCCATCTCCAACCGTTTCTCAAAGCGAAAACGGACTCACTCTCTCTCGGCTTCAAACAACGTCTCGCACTCGCCTGCTCGGTCATGCACGAGCCCGACATTCTGTTTCTCGACGAACCCACCTCCGGCGTTGATCCCGTCACCCGTCGCGAATTCTGGACCCACATCAACGGCCTCGTCGAACGCGGCGTGACCGTCATGGTCACCACCCACTTCATGGACGAAGCCGAGTACTGCGACCACATCGGCCTCGTCTATCGGGGCCAGCTCATCGCTAACGGTACGCCCGACGAACTCAAGTCGCTCGCGGCCACATCGGAGAATGAGGATCCGTCGATGGAAGAGGCGTTCATCGCGCTGATCACCGGAAAGGAGGAGGCGTGAAATTCATTTCCTGGCGGCGGCTGCGGGCGCTTTGTTGGAAGGAGACTCTGCAGATCTTCCGCGATCCTAGCAGCATCCTGATAGCGTTTTTTATGCCGGTGCTGATGCTTTTCATCTTCGGCTATGGCATCAATCTGGACTCGGCGCGGTTACGGATCGGGCTGTGGATGGAGGACTCGGGGGCGGAGGCGAATGGTTTTGCCTCGGCGTTGACGGGGTCGGCATGGCTGGAGGTGCATTCGTATGATTCGCGTGCGGCGATGGAGCGGGCGTTGGTGGATTCGCAGATCCGCGGGTTTGTGATCGTGCAGGAGGATTTTTCCAGGAAGCTCAACCAGCCGGGAGAAACCGCGCCGGTGCAACTGATCGCGGATGGTTCGGAGCCGAACATCGCGCAGTTCGTGAGGGCGACGGTGAACGGCGTTTGGCAAACCTGGCAGATGCAGCGGGCGGAGGATCGCGGCGGGAAGATGAAGCGCGAAATCTCGCTGGAGCCGCGGTATTGGTTCAATCCCTCGGCGGAGAGCCGGAATTTCATCATCCCGGGGTCGATCACCGTGATCATGACGGTGATCGGCGCGATGCTGACCTCGCTGGTGGTGGCGCGCGAGTGGGAGCGGGGGACGATGGAGGCGCTGCTGGCCTCGCCGATGACGCGCACGGAGCTGTTATTGAGCAAGATCCTGCCGTATTACGGGCTCGGCATGATTTCACTGATGTTGTGCGTGGCGGTGGCGCATTTTGTTTTAAAAGTGCCGTTCCGCGGGACGATTCTGGCACTGTGGGTGGTGGGATCGTTTTTCCTGCTGAGCGTGTTAGGAATCGGGCTGGCGATCTCCACCGGCATGCGGAACCAGTTCAACGCCGCGCAGGCCGCGCTGAACGCGGCGTTCCTGCCGGCGGTGATGTTGTCCGGATTCATCTATGAAATCTCCAGCATGCCCATCGCGCTGCGGGCGGTCACCCACATCATTCCGGCGCGATATTTTGTTTCCTCAATGCAGACGATTTTCCAGGCGGGATCGCTGTGGAAGCTGCTGCTACCGGACATTCTGCTGCTGATGGGAACGACGGTGATTTTCATCGGCCTCACGGCGGGACTAACGAAAAGGAGGATGGAATGAATTTCCTGAAGCGGATTCACGCGCTGGTGCTGAAAGAGTTCCAGACGCTGTTGAGTACAAAATCCGGCTGGGCGCTGCTGGTGATGCCGGTGATCCTTCAAACCGCGCTGTTTCCTTTTGCTGCGACGCTGGAGGTGAAAAACGCGTCACTGGCGGTGTTCAACGAGGACGACGGGCGGGCATCGGTGGAGCTGATGCAGCGGTTCGCGGCGTCGGGAGCGTTCACTGAGATCTTCCCGGTGTGGAACGGCGCGGAACTGGATGACGCGATCGGGAAACGGGATGCATTGTTAGCTGTTCACATTCCGGCAGATTTCTCCCGCAAGATCATCAGTGGTGAAGCCTCGCCGGTGCAGGTGGTGCTCGACGGCCGCCGCTCGAACAGCTCGCAGATCGCTTTCAGCTACCTGCAATCCGTGCTCGATGTCTATCTGAAGGAACGCGCCGCTGCTGCCGGGAAAGCGCTGCCGTCCGAGATCGTCGTGCGGAACTGGTTTGTGCCGAACTTGGAATACACCCACTTCATCCTGCCGAGCCTGGTGGCGATCATCACGACGATCGGTTCGCTGATCGTGACGGCGCTGTCTGTGGCGCGTGAGCGGGAGCAGGGGACTTTCGAGCAGTTGCTGGTGTCCCCGCTGACGCCGGAAATGATCATGATCGGCAAGGCGGTGCCGGCGATCGGGGTGGGATTCTTCCAGGCCACTCTGATCCTGATTGCCGCGGTGTTCATCTATCACGTCGAATTTCAGGGAAACCTGCTGCTGCTCTATGGCGGGATGTTGTTCTACGCACTTGCGCTGGTGGGTGTGGGACTTTTCATTTCGTCGGTCAGTAAAACGCAGCAGCAGGCGTTTCTCGGGGCATTCGTCTTCATGGTGCCCGCGATTCTTCTATCAGGCTATACCGCGCCGGTGGAAAACATGCCGGTCTGGCTGCAGCACCTGACGTGGGTGAATCCGGTGCGCCATTTCGTGGAAATCGTCAAAGGCGTGTTCCTCAAGGATGCTTCTATCTGGCGCGTATGGTCGCTGGTCTGGCCGCTGATGATCATCAGTTTCAGCACGCTCTCGGCCGCAGCGGTGATGTTCCGCCGGAAATCGGCGTGAGGAATTTTTAAAAAATTAGAATACTTTTTAAAATTTTCCCTTGTGATTACGAAAGGTCTTTGTCACTTTTTAATCACCGTAAGTGAGTTTTTCACGTAAGTGAAAGATAAGCTCTACTGGCATTTCCGAGTTTCAGTAGGATGAAAGCGAAAGTCGGGTTCGAATTCCGGGGGGAAATTGAATCTGATGCCGAGTCCCTGCTGAAATTCTTTGGGGGGAATGTGTTACCGAACAAAAGGCGTGGACCGGTGAAGCGGCCCACGCTTTTTTGTTTTGGGCGGGCGATTTCAGCGGGCACCTGGAGTGCTTATTCCTTGGGGGCCGCAGGATCGACGGCCGGCGTTTTCCTGAACTTGGCGCGGGCGATTTCGATGACCATTGGCAGCACGGAAATGGCGATGATGCCGAGGATGACCAGCTCGAAGTTCTTTTTTACGATGGGAATGTTTCCGAAGAACCAGCCGCAGGGCAGAAGAAGTCCCACCCACAGCACCGCGCCGATGACGTTGAAGGCCATGAAGCGGCGGTAGTCCATCTCACCGGTCCCGGCGACGAATGGGGCAAAAGTGCGCACAATGGGGACGAAGCGGGCGATGATGATGGTTTTGCCGCCGTAGCGGACGAAAAATTCGTTGGTTTTCTCAATATGGCTTGGTTTTACGATCTTGGGAAAGGTGCGCATCATCCAGCCGCCAAATCTCCGGCCGATCCAATAGTTCACCGTATCTCCGAGGATCGCGGCGACCAGCAGGATGCCGGCGGCAAGCCAGATGTTCAGATTGGACGTGGGGTCTGCGGCGATGGCACCGATCGCGAACAGCAGCGAGTCTCCGGGGAGGAACGGGGTGATGACGAGGCCTGTCTCGCAGAAAATGATCAGGAACAACAGGCCGTAAACGAGTGTTCCGTGGGCGCTGATGAAGGCGCGGAGGTGGTCGGGCAGGTTCAGGAAGAGGTCGATGAATTCAGTCATGGCTCAGCTATGTTCTGGTCTTGGGTCGCGGGAGAGGAGTTCCCGCATGGCGACGGGCACGGATTTGGCTTCGTAGAGGATACTGTAAACGCCGTCGATGATCGGCGTCCGGACGCCGGCGCGGCGGGCGACTTCGTAAATTGAAAGGGTGTTAGGAACTCCTTCTGCGACCATGCCGAGGGCGGCGACGGCGTCTTCGAGGGTGTTCCCGCTGCCCAACGCGCGTCCGACGCGGTGGTTCCGCGAGTGCTCGGAAAAGCAGGTGACGATGAGGTCGCCGACGCCGGAGAGACCGGCGAAAGTTTCCATGCGACCGCCGAGGGCGATGCCGAGGCGGGTCATTTCCGCGAGGGCGCGGGTGACGAGGGCGGCGACGGCGTTGTCCCCGAGCCCGAGACCGTGGGCCATTCCGGCGGCAATGGCGTAAACGTTTTTCACCGCGCCGCCGAATTCGATGCCGGCTAGGTCGTCGCTGGTGTAGGCGCGGAAGTGAGGAAAGGTGAAGAGTTCTTGGAGCTGGACGGCGAGCAGTTGGTCCGCGGAGCCAATCACGGCGCAGGTGGGGAGGCCGGTGGCGATTTCTTCGGCATGATTCGGCCCGGAGAGTGCGGCGATCGGGTTTTTTGGGAATACCTCGCGAAGAACCTGGCTCATTCGGTCGCCCGTTTGTTTTTCGATGCCTTTCGCGCAAGAAATCAGCACGGCATTTTCAGAAAGCCCGGCGGCGGCGAGGACGCGCGCGGATTCCCGGGTGGCGAAGGTGGGAACGGCGAAAAGGACCAGCGGGTGGGCGAGGGCGTCGGCGAGCAAGCAGGACGCGCTGACGTTGGAATCCAGCGTGATGCCGCTGAGGTAGTGGGGGTTTTTGTGGTCGCGGTTGATCGCCTCCGAAGTCGCCGGATCGCGACCGATGAGGACGATGGTGTCGAGTTTCGTTGCGAGCAGCTTGGCCATGGCCATGCCGAAGGAGCCGGAGCCGATGATCGCGGCGGAGGTGAGCGGGGTGTCAGGCATCGGCGGATTTCGGCTTGCGGGTGAAACGATGTTCGGTGCCGTGGCGGAGGCGCACGATGTTGCTGCGGTGTTTCCAAGCGGACAGCACTGCGATGATCACGGTGAAGATAAACAGCGGCTTGTTCCATGTGCCGTTCTGGATTTTTCCATGAAACCACGAGCCCCACAGCGTCACCAGCGGCAGGACTGAGGTGGCGATGATACTGGCAAGCGAGACGTAGCGGCTGACGAGGAAGACCAGCAGCCAGACGGCGATCAAGATCACGATGGCGGCGGGCATCAGCGCGATGAATACTCCGGCTGAGGTGGCGATTCCCTTGCCGCCCTTGAAGCCGACCCATGGCGAATAATTATGCCCGAGCACCGCGCAGAGGCCGGTGAGCACTTGGAAAATCTGCGCCGTGAGCATCGGGAAATCCTGAGCATAGGGAGCGAGCACGGTGATGCTCATGGGGTTTTTCATGCCCTCGAAGCGGATCAACGAGATCGCGATCACCACCGGGATGAAGCCCTTGAGAGCATCGAGAAACAGGCAGGAAATCCCGTATTTTTTCCCGATCACCCGCAGCACGTTGGTCGCTCCGATGTTGCCGGATCCGTGTTCGCGGATGTTGATTCCTTTCGCCTTCGCAATGAAGAGACCGAAGGGGATCGAACCTAGCAGGAACGCGAGGAGTGGGCAGAGCCAGAGTTGCATGCGTGGAAAGTTAGCGCCGCGTCACTCGGCGGTGGCGGACTTGATGACCACGTTTTCGGAGGGCACATTTTCGGAAGGGGCCTCCATTTTATCACCGGTGGCGGGGTGGCGCATGGTGAGCGTGGTGGTGCCCGTTCCCACCGCCTTGATTTTGTCCACCACGTCCATGCCTTCGGTGACCTTGCCGAAGACTGCGTAGCCGCCGTTGTTCGGGTAGTTGAGCATGGCGTTGTCCTTCACGTTGATGAAAAACTGGGCGGTGGCGCTGTTGGGATCATTGGTGCGGGCCATGGCGATGGTGCCGCGGTCGTTGGAAAGTCCGTTCTGGCCTTCGTTTTTGATGCCCTTGCCGGATTCCTTCTCAACGAGGCTTTTTCCTTCCAAGGCGAATCCGCCGCCTTGGATCATAAAGCCGTCGATGACGCGGTGGAAAACCGTGCCGTCGTAGTGCTTTTTGTTCACGTAGCTAAGGAAATTGGCGACGGTGACGGGGGCTTTTTCCGCGTTCAGCTCGATGACGATAACGCCCTGGGTGGTCTTGAGGCGGACTTTGCTGGCCTTTGCGGCGGCTGGAGCGGCGGGTTTTTCGGCTTCTTTCGCAGGTTCGCAAAGGGCGATGGCTGGGAAAAGGGCGATGGCAATGAGGGCAAGACGACGTTTCATCGGGCAAAGCTGTAAGGGATGGTTTGGCGGAGCGCAAGTGCCCGTTGGCAAATCCTGATCGCGCTGCGGCGGGGTGAATTTCCGTGTGTTGTGCGAAATGAGGGGGAGTGGTGCCGCGATCATCAGGTAAAGCAGACAGCGTAAGGGCTCACGCTTGCTATTTCGGGTGTCCGCGCCGGAATTGGCTGGAGTGCTCGTGGGGCTTTGGTTTGTCCTCGGCGAGGGTGCGTGTGTTCCCTTTGCACTCATCGAACTCAGCGCTTGGGTGGCGTGGCGGCGGGGGCGCGTTTGATGACGACGCGGCGGTTCTGCTGTTTGTTTTCCTCGCTGGTGTTAGGGGGATCGAAGGATTTGCCTTTGCCGACGGGGGAGACCTTGCAGCCGAGGCTGGACTGGATGAATTCCGCCACGATCCGGGCACGTCGGAGTGAGACTTTCAGGCAGGCTTCGTCGGTGCCGACGGAATCCGCCCAACCTTCCGCGATGAGGCCGGTTCTGGCGATTTCGGGGTTCATTTTGAGCCACGAGTCCAGTTTGCGGGAGACGGTGTTGCTAGACTCGGGGGTGAGCGACCATTCGTTGAAATCGTAGAGCAGGCGTGGGCAGATTTCATCGTTGGTGAGCTTTGGCTGGAGTTTGATTTGGCCGAGGCGCACTTTGCGTTCGATTTCGCCGAGGCGCTGGAGGTAATTTTGGATGGATTCGCCTTCGTTGCGGCGGATTGGGACGGCGGCATCAAGGGTGGGCATTTCCGCGATGAATCCGCTGCTTTGGACAATGGCCTGACCGCGCCAAGTTTGGCTCATGGCGGCGAATTCGCGGGCGATGGGCCAATTCCTGAGGGCGCTGACACTGCGGCTTTTGGGTTCCTCGGCAGGGACGTAGAGATAGACATAGCGGCAGAGGGCGGCGGGGTATTCGCCACGAAGGACGGTTTCCTCGCTAGGGGCATGGTGGAGGGAGGTTTTGAGATGGCCAACTTTGAGAACCTTGGCGGCGCCGATATTGAACATGGGGACGAAGCCGATGCCGCCGGGATCCTGGGAGACGATTTCCGCTAGGGTGGAGTTTTCCGCATGACGTTTGGCAGCGCCGGAGATGGAGCGGCCTTGGAGGACGGCGTCTGAAAAATATTTATAGGTGCCGGAGCGCTCGGGGCGGGCGTGGAGCTGGATTGCTAGATCCGGGCCGCCGAGGGTGGACCAGTTGGTGATTTCACCGAGGAAGACGCGGCGCAGGTCATCCAGGGTGATGTTTTCCAGCGGATTTTCCGTGCCAGTGATGATGGCCAGGGCATCGATGCCAAGGGCGAACTGGGAGTCCGGCTGGGCGAGATTTCCGCAGACGGGCATGAGGTCGCGTTGCTCGGTGTGGCTGATGGGGCGGGAGGACATGCCGACGTCGCAAGCGCCGAAATTGAGATCGCGGAAGGCGTCGCTGGAGCCGGTGGGGCGGATGGAGATGGTTTCCCAGATGCCGTCTGAGTCCACATCGCACATGACTTGGTGGAAGAGGGCTTTTTCGCCTTCCGGGGTTTCGAGCGAGGACGTGACATCCTCAATGGGCGGCGATTTTTTCGAGTCCTTGGTGACGATGGAGAAATAGTTGAAAGCGAGGTTCACGGCACAGGCGGCACCGACGGTGTTTGATCCGGAGACGCGGAGGACGACGCGGGTTTTGCGATCGCCGGGAGTGGTGGGGGTGGCGGCGGGCAGCGTTTCCGGTGCGGGTGACTTTTCGGGCTGGGTGATGTGGTCGCGAGTGCCTTCGATCTTCACGAGGTTTCCCTTATCCGCGATGATGGTCTGGCCGGCCTCGCTGAGGGTGAATTTCACGAAAGGCCGGACCTCGGGGTTGAGCGGCTCGGCGCGGGTGTACAGATAGACAAAGCGCGAGAGCGGATAGATCCCCATCCTGACGGCGGCGCGGTCCGGGAAGACGGCGTCGTCCGGCTTCGTGTCCAGCCCGGGGGAATCATCGAAGACCTGGAGCCGCTTCAGGCCTGGCAGGTCGGCATAGCTTTCCCCGATGAAGCCAATGGCTCCGGGTGTTTCCGAGACGCGCTTGGCGAGTTTGCGGCTGCTGACGAAGGCTTCTATCTGTTTTTCATTGGTCATGGGAGCAGCCTCGGGGCGGATCATCTGTTTGAAAAAATCGAGGGTGCCGCTGGGTTCCTTCCGGCGCAGTGGGATGATGGGTGGCGCGTTGTCATTTCCGCCGAAAAGCTTCCACTCGGTGAGGTCTGTCCAGTGGGTTTTCCTGAGCGAATAGATATCGCTGATCTCGCTGAAGGCGATGCGGCCTAGCGGATTGCTCTGATGGGTGACGATTGCGAGGCCGTCCATGGCGACGGGGTGTTCGCTACCGGTGCCGGGCTCCTGACCGCGCCAGAAGAAATCGCTGCCGAGCTTTTCCTTGATGGCAGCAGCTTCCTTCTCGTTCACACGGCGTGAACTCATGCCGATGTCGCACGGTTCCTTGAGGCGGGGAAATTGACCGAGAAAACTCTTGAAGCTATCGCCGGAGCCGGTGGCGTGGATTTCGATGTAAACGGGGCCACCGCCGGGGAGGGTGCCAGTGACGTGGATGAGATCGCCGTTGGCGGTGATTTTCGCTGCGGGTGCTAGTTTTATCTGTTCCAGATAGGCCTTGGCCAGTTCCGGGACGGCGGCGTCACCGAGGGTATTCGAGCCCACGAACAGGAGCAGTCGCTGGCCGGGCGGCGGTGCGGCGGTGGCGGCGGTGCTTAGAATGCCGATGGCGGCGAGGATTTCACAGAATTTGGAACGGGATTTTTCCATGGGCTTGTCTGGAAGCGAGAATCCGCGGGCCAGAGGATTGAATAAAAATCATGTGACAATTTCGTCACAAAATGCACGTGCTGGCATGACAATGGGATGGCAGAGGCGCTCTGTTTCGTCGGAACCAAAAAACCAAGCGCCAGTCCACGACACAGATAGGACAAGCCCACTTCGCAAAAGGAAATTATGTGCGCAGGGCGCGGCGACGCTATTGCAGAGGTGCGTGCCTTCGATGCAGCCGGCTGTGACGCCATTGCTAACGGAGTTTTTACCGTCGCGGTTCTGTGGTCCGGCGTGCGTAAAGGCCGGTGAAGAGTTGGGAGGTTTCCAGAAACCGTTCCGCCGGATGGCTGCGGAGGGGATTCCAAGCTGTAGTCCTGCCCAGGGCGCGGATTTAACGCCGCGGTGCCAGCAGGCCGTATTTCGGACTGAAAAGATACGCTGCGACGAACAACAACCCGAGTACGATCACGATCGCCGGCCCGGGCGCGATCCCGAATTCCCCGGACAGCAGCACCGCGCCGATCGAGCCGACGCCACCGATCAGCCCGCCGCCCCAGAAAAGCGCTGAAGTCTTGTCCGTCAGCAGCGAGACCGTGGCTGCCGGCGTGACCAACAACCCAACCGAAAGCACGCATCCCACCGCCTGCAGCGAGGAGACCAGCGCGAGCACCAGCAGCGCGAATATCAGATACTGAATGATCCGGACCGGCACGCCCTGCGCCGCCGCCACGTTTGGTTCGAAGAGCGTCAGCAGGATCGGCCGCATGAGCAGATTGGTGATGATCAACGTAAATGCCCCGATCCCGAAGGCGATCCAGATGTCCGCGTTACCGACTGCGATGATGTCTCCGAAGAGCCAATGCTCCAGCTCTTGGCGCGTATCGAGCTTCGGCAGCAGCGCGATCCCCGCGGCGAAGGCCGCCGTGTATAGTACCGCCAGCGCGGTTCCCTGTTCCACCCGGTTTCCTCTTGCGACCGCGACGGAGCCCAGTCCCACCAGCAGTGCGGCGAACATCGCACCGAAAAACGCGTTCCACTGGCTGAGTGCTCCGGTTAGGAAAATCGCCAGTGCGATTCCGGGCAGCATCGTGTGGGATAGCGCGGAAACCGAAAGCGCGCTCCGCCGCAGGACGACGAAGCCGCTGAAAAAGCCATTTGCAAATCCAATGAAGCCGGCGGTGGCCAGCGCGCGCTGATAGAACGGATTGCTTAGAAGATCGGAGAACATGATTCAGGGCGCGCCGGCGGGCTGATGGAAGGTTTTTTCAATCAGCTCCGGCGTGAGGATTTCCGCCACCGGCCCGAAGGCGAGCTGGCGGGTGGAGAGCACCAGTGCCTCGTCGAAGAGCTGGGGCACCGTGTTCAGGTCATGGTGGGATGCGATTACCAGACGGCCTTCGTGGGCGAGTTTGCCCAACAGGGCGCCCAGCAGTTGGGAGGCGTTTCTATCCAGTCCGGTGAAGGGCTCGTCCAACAGCAGCACATGCGCCTCCTGCGCCAGCGCTCTTGCGAGGAACGCCCGCTGCTGCTGGCCGCCGGACAGCTCGCGGATCTGGCGGTCCTGCAGCTCGCGCAGGTCCAGCGAATCGATCGCGCGGTCCACCGCCTGGGAATCTTCTTTGGAAAATTTCCTCCACCACCCGGTCTGCGGATAGCGTCCCATTTCCACGAGGCCGCGCACGGTGATCGGGAACGACCAGTCCACCTCCTCGCGCTGCGGCAGATAGGCGAACTCGCGCGACCACTTCCTCACCGCCGTCCCGCGCCAGCGGATGGTGCCGGCCGACCGCGGGACCAGCCCGGCGATGGCTTTCAAAAGCGTGCTTTTCCCTGCGCCGTTAGGACCTATCAATGCCACGCGGGTGCCGCAGGACGTGGCGAGCGAGACGTTTTCCAACGCCAGCACCCGCCGGTAGCAGACCGAAAGGTGATCGATCACCAGCTCATGATGGTGCCCGTGATGGGCGCAGCAGTCGTGATGGCTGGCGGTCATTTCGCGGCGGGGAGGGGGAGTTCGAGAAAATCGTCGATGTCGCCACCGGCATCGAAGACGTGAGTGAAAGTGTCCCGTCCGGGAGCTTCCAGCGTGAGCTTCGCAAACCGGTGCTCGCCGGCGGTCGGAACGTTTTTCCAGCGGATGACCAGAGAAAGATGCGGGTTCTGCGGATCCAGTTCCAGCTTTCCAAGGATCGGCGTCTGCTCAGGGGAAATCGCCGCGATTGCGCCGCCCGTATCGATTTTCACCTCCGCTGCCGGAGCCGAAAGCAGCAGGCGGAACGGCACCGCTGCGGGAGCGACACTCGGTGGGGCAGGCGGTGCCACCGGGGCGTCTGCCGCTGCTTTGCCCGAGGTCACGCGCATCAATCCCGCCCCCGTCGCTACGAGAGCAAGGGTGATCAGGATGAATCTGAGAAGGGGTGAGCCGCGCACCCCGTGACGTTGTTGCAGGAAAGGGTGAATTGCAAGAGACTTGCATCTGGCATTCTGTGCCTGCTGATTGAGCGGCTCATTCTGCCAGCCTTGCATTTTTCTTCTTGCCGGGCGCGCGGACGGGGGGCGCCATTTTCACCGGAGCTACGGCGATTTCCTTTTCTTTGGCGGCAAACTGGTCACTGCTCACTGCGCTGCCGATAACGATCTGATTTTGCAGGCACTCCACTTTCCACTCCTCCATCTTTTCTTCGAACTTGCGGTTTTTTAGTTCCGCTTTGCGCAGCGTGATCGTGCCGATGTCCACGCTGAGGCGCTCGTTCGGTTTCATCGGGGCGATCGTCAGTTTGCCGAGCGGCTCTTTGACGATCTGGTCGGCGAGATCCGTGGAGCGGCTCACCAGCACCACGCCGGTCAGTTCGGCCTCGGTGATGGTGGTATAGGAGGTGTTGGTGATTTCCACCCGCAGGGCGAAGGTTTTGTTTTGAGTGTCGCCGTGCCTTCCGCGCATTTCATGGTTCGAGTCGAGGAGCTGGCGCTTCACGCTGAGAGTGACGAGCGGTTTCGGCTCCTCAGCAGCGTGGGTGGTGGCAGAGAGAAAAGCGGCGGTGAACAGAGTGATGAAGGTTTTCATGGCGGAGTTGGAAACATTCCAAACCGTGGAAAGTTGCTGGAAAACGGCTCGTGTGGCGATGGGCAGTCACGCCTCCTCTTCCCAAGCGCGTTTCAGCGCGGGGCCGAGCGGGCTATCGAGCGCCAGGTCCCAGTGAGCGCTGGTATGGATGACCGGCAGCTCGGGGAGGATGCGATTTTGGACGCTTGGAGGTTTTTCGAGTGAGTGGGCGCGGAAATACTCGCCGCCGCTGGTGGCCGGGCCGATGACCTGGTGGGTGGTGCGGCCGAGGCCGAGCAGGGCGGCGTGGACCCAGCGGGCACCGAGGTTCGGGCAAAGGATATCGCCGAAGGCCTGGACCGGGAACTCATCGGAATTTCCGCCAAAGTCGATTTCCCAACCCTGAGTGCGGAAAACGGTGTGCGCGTTTTGCCACGTATCCGCAAGACGGGGGAGCAGCCAGAAGCGGACGGCTTCGTGGCCGTCGTTCGGAGTGACGAGCAAACGCAGGCGGGTTTCGGCAAGTCCGCGGAGCTGTCGCAGGGTGGTCACGGCGATGGCCCGGTAGCGGCGGGCAGCTTCCTCGGGGCCGTGCTCGTCTGCCATTTGCGGCAGGACGCGGCCGGGGAGAGGTTCTTGGATTGGCAGGGAAAGCAAGCGCACACTGGGAAGCTTGTCCGGCATGGGGGGGGCGACCAAGCCGCAATTGCTTAGGGAAAGCGTATTTTACACGTTTGAAAACAATCTTGCCCCCGGGCTCGCCTCGGGGGATGCTGTGCCCAAGAGAAACTCATGGCAGCCAAGGATAACAAGAAGCGGGGCGAAGTCCCGGAACCGACGCGATGGTCGAACGAGATCGTCGGGATTCTCCTGATCGCCGCCGGCTTGCTGATGCTCTTGTCGCTGGTGAAATACAGCCCGGCGGATTTGCCGCGGTGGGGTCCGCTGGAGGCGTTCGCCGGGAAATCCGGTGCGGCGGGTGAGAATCTGATCGGTCCGGTGGGCGGTGTGCTCGGTTTCCTGCAGGTCCTGCTCTTCGGCGCGGCCGGTGGCCTGATTCCGGTGGGGTTGATCTGGTTCGGGATCGTGAAACTGGCGTTCAACGGCAAGGTCTGGCCGCGGGCGGTGATCGGCTTCAGCATTCTCCTGCTAGCCGGTGCGGCGTGGCTGCATGCGGCTGATATCTTGTTCAAGGAATGGTCGCAGAACTGCAGCCTCAACAGCCCGGGCGGCGTGATCGGCGAGGGGTTGGGCGGCTTCGTGCTGACGAACGTGATCGGCAAGGCCGGCACGCTCATCGTGACCACTGCGGCCTATCTGGTGGCGCTCATTCTGCTGACCGGCCAGGAGCCCGTGCGTTTTCTCAAGACCTGCTGCCGGCTCGTGCGTCTCAAGTTCCATCAATGGCAGGCGGGCCGCAGCGAGGCTGGGAAAATCGCCGCGCGTGAGGCGGAGATGCTGGCCGAGCGCGAACGCCAGCGCGAGCAACGCCGCAAGGAGCGCGAGCAGACGAAGACGCCGGTTTCCACGAAATCAACGGAAAATGACAACCAAGCTCTTCTGCCGCTCCGCGAAACACCGGTCCCTGAAATCATTGATGCCTCGCAGCGCCGCGCCATCGACCCCGAACTCATCGGGAAAAACCCCTTCAGCCGCAAGCCTTCCCCTGAACACCAAGGGCTCCAGGAAGGCAGATTTCCTCACTACGAAATTCCCCAGTTCACACTGCTCGATCCGCTGCCTGAAGTGGACGACTCGGATGCGGACGATGATCATAAGGAAGAGACCCGCCAGATCATCATTGATACGCTCAAGGCCTTCGGTATCGAGGTGACGGCCGGCCCTATCACCCGTGGCCCCACCATTACCCGCTACGAGATCTATCCGTCCGTAGGGTTGCGCGTTTCCCGCATTTCACAGTTAGAAGCTGATATTGCCCGCGCCACTTGCGCCGAGCGGATTAACATCCTGGCACCGATTCCCGGCAAGGATACCGTGGGCATCGAGATCGCCAACACGCTGAAAATTGCCGTGCCGCTCCACGAGTTGCTGCA
>JBBRCO010000080.1:0-17878 GCA_038204755.1 Verrucomicrobiales bacterium | reverse complement strand
GGGTTTCAGAGACCATGTCGGTGATGATGAGAAATTTCTGACCTCCTATCGTGCGCACCCAGGTCCCGCCCTGCCTGGCAATGCTCCCCAGCCGGGGATCGGCGGGGTAGGCGAAGGGGTCGAGCGTCAGTGCCTTGTAGGTCCACTCCTTGCCCGCCGTCTTGGTGTAGTCCATGATATACTTCGCTTCCCGTGTGTAAACGGTGTTGGCGTCCGTGGTCGGGTCTGCATCCGCGCAGTCAACATACTCCAGGCAGTTTTTCTCCCAGAGCAATATGGAGGCACTGTTGAACTTGCGCAGCTCCATCCCGGTTCCCGAGCCGATGACTCCCCACCAGGTTTTGGGCCCGTTAGATGCCACCGTCACATTGCCACTGTTATCCACGCCTACCGCGACCGGGTGGTTGAACTTTAAGGGATGAACCTCCCCTTTTTTTGTTCCCGCATGAGTCGAGTAAATTCCCCCCAAAGCACCCAGAGTTCCGAAGAGCGTTCCATTCGTATTGTAAATTCTCACCTGCTGATTCGCGCCGGAGTCCGCGACGTAAAGCCGGCCTGCGGAATTCGTCGCCAGTCCCCGTGGCACTTGGACGTCTGTGATTTCGGTTGCCAGCTTGGTCCCGTTAGGCTGATACAGAAGCACCTTGGCGGGATTGGCACCCAGCGCTTCCTGCACAATCCAAAGGTTGCCACTCGTGCGGTCCACGGCTATCGAGCGGGGCCGTGACACGGGGAAAGATGAGGTTTCCGTCATCGCCGCCGTTGACCAGACGCGGATCCGATTGTCTGTCGCATCCGCGATGTAGAGATTTCCGCCGTTTGCCGCCAGGCCTTTTACCAGTTTAGAAGTTAGATATAATGTGCCGCCGCCGCTGCCATCCGTACGGTTAAACCGGACGAATCCAAAGTTTTGCCTTCCTTGATAAGCGTAGGTCGAGTCTGCGGTGACAGCAAAACCGTGCTGGAAATGGGTTCCGGCACCAAACCAGCGGAACTTGCCGGTGGCGTCATAAGAGGAAAAGCTCTGGTTTTCATCTTCGCCGTTGATAAACGTGTCGCCGTTCACTGGATCGACATGGATTGATGTGACCATGTGCTGGACGTTTCCGATTGTCGGCCCACCTCCGGGAAGCGAGTTGCCAAGCCAGGAGGTTGAGTAGTCGGTCTGAACCGGACCATAACTCACATTGTCAAAGACGGCGATCACCGTGGCACCTGCCTTGCGCGCACTCACCGCCAGACCTGCCAGAATCGGGCCTTCAAAACTTCCCGCGAGATTTTTAGGAGTAGACCAGGATACGCCATCGCTGGAGTGCCAGATTGTGACGGACGATCCGATCCGGGTGATTTTGAACCAGTAGGGCAGTGTTCTCAAGCCCGTATCAAAATGAACCGTGTTTCCACTCGCCAAGTCGCGCCTTAGGTATTGAACTTGGCCATCGCTCGGACGGAAGCCAGTCATGCGCTGCCGCGCCCCGGTAGCCGTCGAGCTTCGCACCATCAATCCGGCAAACATCGTGGCATTCTGCGCCGAGTTCACTGAAGCAAGACGCGCGATCATTTGAAAATCCCCGGTCAAGGTCTGCGAATAATAATGCAGACTGTCGGCCGAGCCCCAGATGTTTGTTCCTCCTGCCGTGATTGAATAGGTCTGCGCAGTGCCGCTGTAGGTTGTGCTGCCGACAACGCCTGTTGTTCCGACATCCTGAGCCGTCCATCCGGTCGGAAGACCCTGCGCCATGAGTCCGCAGGATGTTACCAGGGTGGCAAGAAGGACTGCTAGGAATTTGCTTTTGGCGGGAGGCTCCTGAAACAGACGTTGGGCCAGACTGGAGGGCGGGGAAAAGGGGGAGAAAGAAGTGAAAGGTGCCGAGTGAGCAGTGATCAGCGAAGCAAAATTGCGGCAAACAGCCCTGTGGCCGAGGCCGATCACGCTTGTGACAGTCTCATTCATTAGCCGCGAACCTAGATTTCTGAACCGCTTTGCCAAGATTCTTTTTTTTACACCTCGGCCCCCAGGGCGCCACCCGGACCGCGCCGGGCTTCGAGTGGTTTTGGCGGTTTCCCGGCGCGGCAGATCTTTGTGGAGCCGGCACGCGGGGTTTTGTAGCGTCATCAACTGCGTGGAAAGGGTTGAATGGGGTTCCTTACTCTTTCTGGTTTTAATTTTCGCTAGGTTGAATTTTTAGAATTTCCCAAGCAACGGCAAGGGATATGCTCTCAACATCCCCCGCTTGAGGGCTTGCCAGAACTCTCAGGCACGCTAGAAATACCGCCACCTCCCCTTGAAAAGCTATTTCCTCCGTCGCCTGCTGCTGATTCCGCCGACCTTGCTCGGGATCACTTTGCTCGTTTTTACGATCACCCGCTTCGTCCCCGGCGGCCCGCTGGACCGGATGCTGCAACAAGCATCGACCGGCGGGGAAAAAGGCAGCAAAAGCTCCACCTCCAACCAGTCCCATGGCGGTATGAGCGACGAGCAACTGGAGGAACTTGAGGAGCAGTTCGGCCTCGATAAGCCGACCTTGGTCGCTTATTTCCAATGGCTAGGCTTGGCCCCGCGCGAGGTGCGGATTTCCAAGGGCGAATATGGCGATAGCGGCGATGAAATGATCGGCAGCGAAATCGATGCCGCCACCACCACGGAAGTCGTGCTCAAAGGCGATGGCCGCGCGGTGCGGGTCACCCGAAGGGACGAAGCGGTTGCCTCCGCCCTATTGGCAGAAACCGGTAAACCCATCGAAGCGGAAGGCTGGAAGATCCGCTACGAGACAGAAAAGGACCGGCAGGCCCGCTTCCAACGCCGGAATTCGGATAAGGAAAAACCGCCGGCTTACTCGCCGCGGGTGGTCATCTACCAAACCCGCTTTTCAGGTTTGCTCCAAGGCGATCTCGGACGCTCGATGGTCTATAACGATCCCGTGGACGAAATGATTCTATCGCGGGTGCCCGTGGCCATGTATTTCGGACTCCTCACCGCCATTCTTACCTACGCGGTTTGCTTGCCGCTCGGGGTTCTGAAAGCACTGAAGCACCGGACTTTTATCGATACTTCCAGCTCAGTGCTCATTTTCCTCGGCTACTCCATTCCCGGTTTTGCCCTCGGCGCGATTTTGTTAGTCCACCTCGGCGCGCGGATGAACCTTTTCCCACTGTTCGGCCTAACCAGCCCGGACTTTGATCAAATGGGAAAATGGGACCAAGTGAAGGATCTCGCCCACCATACAGTGCTGCCGTTATTATGTTATCTGGTCGGCTCGTTCGCCATGCTGACGATGCTCACCAAAAACAGCCTCATGGACAATCTCGCGGCCGATTATGTCCGCACCGCCATGGCGAAAGGCGCGACTTTCCCGAAGGCGGTCTTCGGCCACGCGTTCCGGAATTCCATGATCCCCATCGCCACCAGCCTGGGCGATCTGGTGGGAATTTTCGTCGGCGGCTCAATGTTGATCGAGACGGTTTTCGACATTCAGGGATTCGGACTTCTGCAATACCAAGCCGTGCTGGAGCGGGACGTGCCCGTGATCATGGGCACGCTGACCATCGCCGCCTTCCTGATGCTCATCGGTCAGGTGATTTCTGATTTTCTCGTGGCCATGGTGGACCCGAGAATTAAATTCGAGTAACCATGCGATTCTTAGGGATTTCCAGCCTCCTTCTAGGTCTGCTTGCCGTCACCGGCCAGTGCCTCGACCTCGCATTGCCGACGGCCCGTTGGTTTTTCGATGTCAGCCGCGAAGTGCCCTTCTTGAAATTCGCAACGAACGGATTTCTCTGGTTTGGCTGGCTCGCCTCCGCATTGCTGATCTCCGGCGGGCTTTTCATCATCGTCCGGTCATTCACCTCCGGCCCTGCCAACCCGATCACCACCCGCCGCATCCGCCGGTTCCGCGAAATCAGACGGGGCTACTATTCGATGCTCATCTTGATGGCCCTCGGCGGGATTGCCGCGCTCGACCAAGCCGTCGTCGGGAAACGCGCGCTCGCAGTGTCCGACAACGGCAAGTGGACTTTCCCCGCATTCCTTCCCGGCGACCTGAAAAACAAGGACTTCGGCGTCACCGATGCCACCGCCGAGGCTCCCGCGGACTACCGGAAACTCAAGCGCACCTGGCAAGGCGACAAAACCCGCCGAGTCATCATGCCGCTCATCCCGTATGGCCCCACGGGCGACACCTTGCCTCCGCGGTCGCGAGGGCTCCACGAACGCGGGGGCATCCACTACGAAAGTTATAGCCGCGAACCATACTGGGGCCTCGCCGCGAAATACTATGACACGGCGGAAGGTAAAATGCAGATGCGCGTCACCCTGCGCAAGGGCAGGCTAACCGGCCCCGCTGATGGCTGGGATGCCCAAGGCCTGCCCGTTTACAACGCGGAATACAAAGACGGCAATCTCGTTTGGGAACGCTACAGCGGCACGGGTGGGAAAGACGCCTTCCTCGCTCAGAATACCAGCGAACTCCGCGCCGTGAAATACCACCCCGCACCACCGGTCCCGGACGAAGGAAATTGGCTAGGCACCACCTCCCAAGGCTACGACGTGCTCGCCTATCTTTACGGCGGGCTTCAGGTCAATTTTAAGGCGGCGCTCATCTATCTACCCATCGTCTATCTCATCGGCATCACGCTTGGTATGATGATGGGCTACTTCGGCGGCTGGTTTGATATAGTTTCTCAACGGCTGATCGAAATTTTCTCCAATGTCCCCTTTCTATTCATCGTCATTATTTTTTCCAGCATGGTGCCGGATGGTTTCAAAGGACTGCCCGTCATCCTCACGATCCTCATCGCCTTCGGCTGGATGGGCATGACCTACCTCATGCGCACCGCCGCCTATCGCGACAAGGAACGCGACTACATCTCCGCCGCGAGAGTCCTCGGCGCCGGCACGCCCCGGATACTATTCCGCCATCTCTTGCCTAACACCGTGGCGATCATCGTCACGCTCGTGCCCTTCACCATGTCTGGCCTGGTCTTCTCTCTGACCTCGCTGGACTACCTCGGTTTCGGCCTGCCACCGGAGTATGCAACCTGGGGCCGCTTGCTCAACGACGGACTTTCCAATCTCTCGGCACCCTGGCTGGTCACCTCCACCTTCGTCGTGCTCGTCGGACTGCTCGTCCTGATCACCTTTGTCGGCGAGGCGGTCCGCGAAGCCTTCGATCCGAAAAAATTCACCTACTACCGTTGATGCTCCGCCTGCTCACATCACTCTGCCTTCTCGTTTTTCTTCTGAACGGGTGTCGAAAGGCACCACAGGAAATCGAGAGAAAACTCGGGTTCGATGCATTCGTCCCTGTCTATAACCGCTACATTGAGAATTGGCTTAAAGCTCAGCAAGTGGAGACAGAAAAGGAACTCGCCAAAATCAACGCCAGGCTCCCTACTGCCCATGGTGATGCCCTCACTGCCCTTGAGACCAAAGCGAAAGCCCTTCGACTCGATCAAGAAAAATGGGATTTCCGCCTCGGTCTGGGCCCTTATCTTAAATACGGAACTCCTTCAGACATCCCAGCCGATCTCATTTGGGAAAATGGCCTGGACCAACCGGATATTGGTGATCCCGCTGCCAAAAAGGGTGGTATTTTACGCACCTACATTTCTGATTTTCCGCCAACAATCCGGCCCATCGGGCTCAATTCGAACAACGGCTTCCGCGGTGAGCTTTATGATAACAATGAGATGCTGCTGATCACCTATCATCGCGAAACAATGGAGCTGATGCCAGGCATTGCAAGCGAATGGGCAGTTTCAAAAGACAAGCGGACCGTCTATTTCAAAATCGATCCCGATGCCTGCTACTCGGATGGAGTTCCCATAAAGGCATCTGACTATTTACTGACGACATATATCTACTGCTCCGACTACTCCGGTGAGGCGTTTCAAAAGCAATACTTCCGCGAAAACTTCGCGCAGTTTGTCGCCTATGACGACAAGACTCTTTCCGTTTCCATGTCCGAAGCAAACTTCTTCGTCCCCATCTTTGCGGGCTGGACATGGCCTTCACACCCCCAATTCTACTCCGAATACGGTCCGGATTACAGCGAACGCTATCAATGGCGCTTTGCCCCTACCACAGGGGCCTATGAGGTGCTCCCCCAAGACATCGTCAAAGGCGTGTCCATCACTCAGACCCGGGTAAAATCGTGGTGGGCAAAAGATAAAAAGTTCTACCACTATCGTTTCAACCCGGACAAAATCGTCCACACGGTCGTGCGTGATCCGTCAAAAGCCTTCGAACTGTTTCGCGCCGGGGAACTCGATACATTCGGACTCACCCGACCTGAACTTTGGTATGAAAAATCCGAAATGCCGCCTGTGCATCAGGGCTACATCAATCGCTACACTTTTTACAACCGGTATCCCCAGCCGGATCTTGGATTGTATTTGAATGTGATGAAGGCTCCGCTTGGAGATCAGAATGTAAGAATCGGCATCCAGCACTCAATGGACTGGCAGAAGGTAAATGAAATATTATATCGGGGCGACTATAAGCGAAAGAATGCATTCAACGAAGGATTTGGCATTTTCAGTGATCCTTCGATGGTTGCACGTCCCTATTCAATCGAATCCGCCCGGCTGTCATTTCGCGAGGCAGGATACACCGAGGAAGGGAGTGATGGCATTTTGAAAAAACCGGATGGCACCAGACTCGAAGCGTCCGTGACCTATCCTGCCCTGCCGAACATCGAGCGCATTTTTGCCATCCTCCGCGAACAAGCAAAGAGCTGCGGCTTCGATTTGAAGTTGGATGGTTGCGAGGCGACGACTTCTTATAAAAAGCAGATGCAAAAACAGCATCAAATCGGATTCGCTGCTTTCGCAGGTTCTCCGCCGGTGCCGGATTTCTACCAAACACTTCACTCGTCAACAGCGGTGGACGACCGTGGCAACCCTAAGCCGCAGACAAACAATTTGTTCGGTTGGAGCCGTAAGGATACCGATTTGCTCAGTGAGACAGTCCGCACCGCAAGCACCGAGGAAGCAATCAAAGATGCCGCCTGGAAGCTGCAGCATATCATGCATGACGAGGCAATCTTCGTCCCCGGCTATTCAGTCGATTTTGTTAAAGTAGGCGCATGGCGCTGGGTGAAATGGCCGGACTGCGAAATAACCCACTTTAGCCCTCCTGTCGTTTCCGATCCACTCGATGCCCATGTGCTTTGGATTGATGACAATCTCAAGACTGAGACCCAGGCCGCGCGCCGCAGCGGCAAGACCTATCCGGAATCCAACAAGGTCATCGCCGATTACCGCTTGGACGCCACCGGGAAAACCGAACCTGAACCCGCCGACCCACCATGAGCCTCCCGTTGGAAAACATCCTGGAGGTGGACAAGCTTATCACCTCGTTCGAGACCGACCACGGCCTGCTCCGCGCCGTCGATCAGGTTTCCTTTTCCGTGCCTGAGGGAAAGACAGTCGGCATCGTCGGCGAGTCCGGCTGCGGGAAAAGCGTGACCGCGATGTCGCTCGTTAGATTATTGCCCCAGCCGTCCGGAAAAATCCTCGGCGGGCACGTCTATTTCAAAGGCCGCGACCTCCTCCGCGCCCGCGACGCGGAAATCCGCCGCGTCCGGGGTGGCGAGATCGGCGTGATTTTCCAGGAACCGATGGCCGCGCTCAATCCCTTGCACCGCATCGGCAAACAGGTGTCCGAGGTCTTCCGGCTGCATAAAAACATCTCGAAGCGCGACGCCTGGGCCGCCGCCACCGACATGCTGCACAGGGTCCGCATCCCCGCCCCGGAAAAGCGGATGATGGACTATCCGCACCACCTATCAGGAGGTATGCGCCAGCGGGTCGTCATCGCCATGGCCCTCGCCTGCCGCCCGTCCCTCATCATCGCGGACGAGCCGACCACCGCGCTCGACGTCACCGTCCAGGCCCAGATCCTCGATTTGCTGAAGCGCCTTCAAGTCGAGATGGGCATGTCCACCATCCTCATCACCCACGACCTCGGAGTGATCGCGGAAACCTGCGATGAAGTCGTTGTCATGTATGTTGGCCGCGTTGTCGAAAAAGCCAGCGCCACCGAGCTGTTCGAAAATCCCCTCCACGCCTACACCAAGGGCCTGCTCAATTCCATCCCCCGCCTCGATACTCCTTCCAAATCCGTCCTCAACACCATCCCCGGCATGGTCGCCTCACTGGCCGATTACGCCCACGGCTGCCGTTTCTGCCAGCGCATGGGCCGCACCACCCCCATCACCCGCGAGCGCCCCAGATTCTCGGAGGTCGCGCCGGGACACTGGGTGGAACTCTGTATCGAGTGCTATCAACCGTAGAGAGGACCTAACATTGAAACGAGCCGTGAAAAGAGTAACCGCAAAGCCGCAAAGGTCGCGAAGCAGCGCAGAGGATGATTTTCTCTGCCGCGATGAGGCCCAAGACTGGACTGCGGAATTCATTCCGCCCGTGTTCCAACCGCGCCCGCGAGAAGCACATGACCCGCAAAGGAATCGCAAAATCCCGCTCTCCGTCATTCAATGAGCAGCCCCATCCTAACATGCAAAGATCTCCGTGTCCACTTCCCCGTGCGCAGCGGAGTGATGCTCCGCCAAACGGGTGCGGTGCATGCAGTTGACGGCGTTTCTCTCAGCATCAAACCCGGCGAAACCCTCGGCCTTGTCGGTGAATCCGGATGCGGAAAATCCACCATCGGCAAGGCGCTCGTTAGATTGCTGAAACCCACATCTGGTAGTATCCATTTTCACAATACGGAGATTACCCAACTCAGTCAGCGCGCCCTCCGCCCCTTACGCCGTGACTTCCAGATGATTTTCCAAGACCCCGCCGAATCGCTCGATCCGCGCATGAGCGTGCGGGCAATCATTGAGGAGCCGTTTATCATCCACGGCATGGGCACCCGCGCCGAACGCATCCACTGGGTGAATGAAATGCTCGACCGCGTCGGCCTGCCGGCATCTTCGGCGGAGCGTTACTCGTTTGAGTTTTCCGGCGGCCAGCGCCAGCGTATCGGCATCGCCCGGGCGCTCGCGCTGAAACCAAATCTGATCGTCTGCGATGAACCAGTGTCCGCGCTCGATGTCTCGGTGCAGTCGCAAATCCTCAATCTCCTCGTTGAGCTCCAGAACGACTTCGGTCTTTCCTATCTGTTCATCGCCCACGACCTATCCGTGGTGAAGCACGTGAGCGACCGCGTGGCCGTGATGTATCTCGGGAAAATCGTCGAGCTCGCCTCGTCCGACGCCATCTACCAGGACCCGCGCCACGCCTACACCCAGGCCCTGCTCTCCGCCATTCCCTCCACTGATCCCACCGGGCGCCGGGAAAAAGTCTTGCTGGAAGGCGACGTCCCCTCCCCCATCGATCCTCCCGCCGGCAGCGCCTTCGGCCACCGCATGAACCACCCGCTTTACGAATCCACCATCGGCGAGGACCTTTCACTCAAGGAAATCACCAGGGACCACTGGGTCGCCGCAGATCCCTGCTGCGTCTCTGCCGCCGACTGGGAGAAGCTGCGACCGAAGACGGTTTCGCTGAAGTGAACGGGACGATGTTTTATAAATGGACCAATTGTGAGGCGGATTATTCCTGCTAGTTCCTAGGCACGCCAGACCGATCATTTCCAAACTTGACCGCCTGACTGGCTCGCCCTTGGAAAATTCATTTCGCCCCAGCCCGCTTATCCCAAGGATCTTGTCGCTGCCCGGCACCTGCTCCGCGCCCGTATTCTCGCCCTCAGCACCAACCTCCGCTTTCGTCACCAATCTCCGCCACGTCCGCGACGCGCTGGCCGAGATCCACGAACACAACCCCACCGAGGTCCGGAAAGGCACCGAAGACACCGGACGGTGAACTCCAAAAACAACCGTTGCCAAAAAGAATCTTGGCAAGTCAGCGCGGAAAGCCAAAAGCTATGATCCCGATCAAAAAATACCGCTCCTAAATCCCCCTGATCCGCTAGGTAGCAGTGCCGACAGGGGATTCTTCTTAGCTTCTCAAAAATCAGCATTGAACCACATCTGAGACAGATTTTCACCCAACTCAGCGTAGTGGATCGCAACGGAAGCCGTTGCTTCAGCCCTTCATCGCGGAATCATTTGCTAGAGCCGGCAAACATTCATTTATCCAACAAAGTCAACCGGTCGCCCAACCTCACAAAACATGTCAACAACACCCTGATAAATCCATGAATCGAAAACTAGAAGCTATCCTCATATCTTGTATCTCCTGTCTCCAAATCGTCGCGGCTTCACCCGCAGACACAAAAGCATCCGAGCCGACTCGCGCTGTCCTGAGCTATCTGGCCCAACTTCCCAAACAAAAGGATAACAGAATCATCAGCGGCCAGTTTCCAGAATGGTACCCTCGCGCGACCTTGGATTCGTTTAAAGAATTGCAAACGACCACTGGCGAAACTCCGGGTGTCCTCGCACTCGATTATTTCGAAACCTTTCTGGACGACGATGCCGCGACTCAACCCACGACGAACAAGCCACCCAGATGGCGCGAAATCAACCCGTTGTTTGTCGAACACTGGCGTTCGGGAGGGCTGGTGACTCTTTCGGTCCACATGACCAATCCTTGGTCTGGAAAAAAAGCCTGGGATAAGGACGGGAACCTCGCCGAGCTTGTCGCCGAGGGCCTGCCAACTGCCAGTCTCCGCGCGATTCTAGACCCGATTTCGGAAGGCTTGGCAGACTTGCAGAAACAAGGGGTCGTCGTCATTTTCCGGCCCTATCACGAATTCACAGGAGGGTTTTTCTGGTGGGGGGGCAAAAAGCCTGAGGACTTCAAGAATCTCTGGCAGGCCACATTCCGCTACTATACCGAGGTGAAGAAACTCCACAATCTGCTCTGGGTATTCAATCCGCACTCCCAAAACGGGGAAAAAGTGATGGACTCCTACCCTGGCTCGGAGTTTGTGGATATCGTCGGCATCGATATCTATTCGACCGATTTAGCATCTCAAGTGAAAACTTATGAAATCCTTAAAGCAACAGGGAAGCCCTTCACCATTCCCGAGTATGGTCCCGGCAACGTAAAGTTCACTGCGAGCACCTTTGCCAACACTACGATGGACTATGACTATGGAAACTTCGCGGAGTTGATCCTACGCAGCTTCCCGGAAACCGTCTATTTTGTTACCTGGCGCGGACCATTCAGCTTGAACAAGAACCGTAATGCAAAGCAACTCCTGAACCATCCGCTGGTAGCAAACCTAAAAGATTTGGCAGACGAACCACTGCTAAAACCTGTTCACCGCGAACCATAGTCCAAGTAATCCGGAGAATGCCGGAATCAGAAGATTTGATCCACCCACCGGATGAAGAGACGGACGGAATACCTCCGGACGCAAATCCTCAGGGCGGTGCGCCGGGAGACGAAGAACCTCAAGCAATTCCGCAAACTGGTTGACCAGTGAGTGGATCTGGTGCTACAACTCTCCCGGCTCAAGACCAGCCTGGGACTTCACTCAGACCAATCATGACCCGCAGAACTCGCCACTTTTGAGGACTCTATATCTACCTATGAAAAGCATTATTCTGATAGTGATGTCGGTTTTGCCAAGCATTTACGGGGCGGAGGCCGGAGGAGGTATGACGGATGTTGCGCCCGGCTCTGGAGTCACGGCCGCAAAATCTTCAACAAACATTGATGTGGCGGCATACTACTGGCCGAACTGGCATGTGGACGCCCGGAACGAAAAGCGGCTTGGCCAAGGGTGGACAGAATGGGAGTTGATGAAAGTTGCCACGCCGCGGTTTCCCGGCCACATCCAGCCGCGTGTGCCGCTGTGGGGCTATGCGGATGAGGCCGACCCGAAAGCAATGGCGCAGAAGATAGACGCCGCCGCTAATCATGGCATCACAGCGTTCATCTTCGATTGGTATTACTACAATGAGGGCATCGCCCTTGAGCGGTGTCTGCATGAAGGCTTCCTGAAAGCTCCGAACCGCGACCGAATCAAGTTTGGCATCATGTGGGCCAACCATGACTATGTGAATCTCTTTCCTGCGAAGCTCGGTAAACCGAAGGAACTCTGGAACGCCGGAGCTGTCACCCGGGAAACGTTTGTCAAGGCCACCGACCTGATGATCAAGGACTACTTCTTGCAGCCGAACTACTGGAAGATTGATGGCAAACCGTATTTCTCCATTTACGAGCTGGATACCTTGATGAAGGGCCTCGGCGGAGCGGAGAAAACCCGGCAGGCGTTTGAAGACTTCCGCATGCGCTGCAAAACCGCCGGACTGCCAGGCCTGCATATCAATGCCGTCGCCTGGGGAATTAAACTGAATCATGTTGGAAGCGAACCCATCCGTGATATTTCCAGCATGGACAAACCGGCGGTCATCGTAGAAGGCGCGGCGGGACTCGTCGCCGCGCTGGGTATCGACAGCGTCACTTCTTATGTGTGGGTTCACCATGTCGGTATTCCGTCGTTCCCTAGCTACCCGTATGAAAAGTGGGGTGATGCAGCCGTGAAGCAGTGGCCGGGCTTTCAGGCACAGTTCAAGGTGCCATATCACCCGAATGTCAGTGTCGGGTGGGATCCCACGCCTCGGACCGACCAGCAGCAGGATTTTAAGAACGCCGGCTATCCACACATGGCAGCGGTTACCGGCGGCACTCCTGCGACTTTCAAGGCATATCTCGAAAAGGCCAAGGAGTATCTCCTCACGCGGCCGGAGGGGCAGCGGATCCTCACCATCAACTCCTGGAACGAGTGGAGCGAAGGTAGTTACCTTGAGCCCGACACCAACACCAGAATGGAATATCTTGAAGCTGTTAAGTCCGTCTTTAATCCTGTGAAATCCACGGAAAGATAACAGAGGAAGCTGAATTCAAAGTTGTAACCAAAGTCTGATCACCCACGTCTTCCCCGCACTCCGGTCCGGCCCCACGGCTCTTTCAGGAGCCTCCCGGAAAAACCGGTTCCTAGCAGCAAACTGGCTTCTTCAGGGTTCTCTCGGGTTCACCTTTGCAACTGTTTCTGTGGTTTTCATTCGCGACTGCGGGCGGTATCGTTATATTTTCTCCATGATCATCTACTTGGCCCCGCTCCCCGGCGCTGGCGTGATTCGAGGCCTTTCGCCTTGTCTGCCAGACCCAACAGCGGATCACTGCCATTCACCGGCACCGATTTGTGGCGGCCTTGAAACACCTGACGCTCCTGCTGGCGGGAACGATTCCAGCGCGTTCCAAGTCCGCCCGGCGGCTAGTCATTCGCGTATTCGATCTCCACCCGGTCCAATTCAGCCGGTCCGGGCCAACTGATTCTGAGGTAAGATTGTCCGGGCGAGGGCGTTGCTTCATACTCGACCATGGTGCGGCGCTGGCCGCGAGTGGCCCCACCTGGAGGACTGGGAAAAGCACGCACTTTGCGCTCCGGTTTCAGGGAACTGTAGGTGTTACCGTCACTGGACACCTGCAAGGCGAGGTCCCCTTCATCCTTTGCAAAGAAGGCGATGACTTTCACGGTCTTGATGGAAGGGGAGACCTGATAGATCATCCAATCTTCCGCATCTCCTTTGGCTCGGAATAGATATTCGGCATAGAGCGCGTTGAAATCGTTGTTGAGTTTCAGACCATCGGATCTGGCACTAACACGAGAGAAGTCCTGAAGCTCGTCAACCAGACAAACCCGCTTTACACTTACCGGACCGACCACATTGGAAGGAGCCGAGGCACCGGACACATTTCGGGCGATGATCCGATAGAACCATGTCTCACCAGCACGCGCTGAAGTGTCACTGAACAGAGGGCGGTAAGCGGTATCGGCATCAGAAACATTGGATGCCAGCTGGCGCCACGGCCCGGCGGCTTGTTGGGCGCGTTCGATATCATATCCGCTCGCGCCAACGGAACCTCGCCACGAGAGAAGCGGCACATCCCCGACCGGGAGGAGCATTGGAGCTTCGGGCAGCGGCAGGGGCGGCACAGGCAGGCCTTGGATTCTGAATGCGGACTCACGCAACTTTCCTAAAACTCCGATTTCCTGCTGCGCATCCGCACTGGGAAAACCCGGCCAATGGTAGGCCCAGACGGCTGGATAAGTCATGATTTGGTGCCACATGAATCCACCATCCTGCCGATGGAAGTACATGCTCCAAATCAACGCGCCGGACATTCCATCCTCGCCTTCCACAAAATCCAGAAATTCGCCCAGTCTGGGCACGACGTTTTTGTGTGTGAGCGCCTTGTTATCGATGTATGGGCCGAATTCCCCGACGAAAAACGCGCGTTGGCCATTGATATGTTTCTTTTCTTCCTTGCAGATCCTCGGCCAACCCACACCAATGTCATCGTAATAAGAGTAGAGGTGGCGGGTGTGCAGATCGATGTTAGGATCAATGTCCATCGGCATCCGTGGATTATGACGGGTTTCTGAAACCAAGTGGTTGTGATCAAGGCTCTTGATATAGGCCGCCATTTCAGAAAGCCAAGGAGTGGTTGCCTTGCCCATTTCATTTCCAAACTGCCATGCCAGAATGGACTTGTCCTCGCTGTAACGCACTCCAGTGATCGTATTGACTCGGGTGATGATATGCCGGATCGTGGCTTTGTAATCTTCTTTGATTTGCGGATCGGTATAGAATTCCTCGCGCTTTTTTCCACGATGGGCCGCATAGGTTCCCACCCCGCCCAGGTAATCACCATCATCCGCAGTAAAGGGAAAGATCACCCTTACCCCATGCTTGTTTGCAAGCGCGAGCGCGTGATCCATCACCTTGAATGATTCTTCGTTGAACTGGTCCGGACCTTGTACGTAATGCCATGTGTTTTTTCCATCCGATGCTTCTTCCTTTGGTTCACGGATGGGGAAATTCCAGAAGCGGACCACACGGAGATTCATTTGATCAAGGGTTTTGAAACCATCCTCTTGTTCCCAAGGCGTTGGAAAGTGCATTCGTTCCGGCAGTTTCAGGGTCCAATCATAGGGCAGTGTGAGGCCGGGCATGTTCGCGCCGATGAACCGGAATTCCTGATCACCATCCATCAGCTTGTCGTCCTTCCGGGTGATGAAATGAGTGAATGGGATCTTGTTCACATACGGGGCAATCGCCCGTTTTGGAAGGGTGGGGGACGGTGTGGAAACAGCACCCGCCGCCTCATTGCTAGGAACTTCAACTCCCTGTGACGCGACAGCGCAAGAGCCAAGAGCCAGGAGAACAAGGAACAGCGTGGGATGATTTTTCATGAGGGTTGTAGAAAGATTGGTGTGTTTTGAGATTGGAGTTCCTTTGATTTGGTGAAGGCAGATGCCTTCGCCGGCGGATATTCCACCCGCCTGTCCCGTTTCATCATCAATTTTTATTTTATCTGGCATCCCCGTGTCAAGGACAGCCATTTTGTCCTGTTGAAGGAACGATTCAGGATGCTATGCATTTGATATAAAAGGAACGATCCGATGTGGAAATACTGGCTGAAGGACATTCCCTGTCTCGGCTGCGTTTGCCACGGGTCTCTCCTGCTCCGAAAAATGTCGGTTTGACGGTCCTCACAGTTCGCTCGCGTTGAAACGGAAGAACCTTCTGCCACGGGTCGGGTCCGCCGCTGGTCCGGATAGAGTAGTGGCAGTTCGCTTTGCGCAGGACCCGGAGCGAACCGTTGGTGATGGCATCCTGCCATGAGCAGCTGCCGCTGAAAGGCGGACTGCCACGGAGGAACTCCTCACAGTTTCCAACAACCCCGCCGTTGGCGGCCCCGTTCACCCGCGCCTTCGCGCGCTTCGTGTTGGCGGCGGAAAGCAGATTGATGGCAATCGCTAGGTCCTATCGTGGTGGTGTCGGAAGCCCAGGTTTCGGTGCCCGTTCCTAAAGACGAATTCCGCAGTCCGTGATCAGGCCGATCTAGCGGGGGCGGTGGCGAGATCGCCAGAGGTGAGAGCGGCGGAGTCGATGACGAGTCCGGGAAAGATGGTGCTTTCCAGAACACCGTCGTTGTTTGGGGCGATTTCCACGTATTCCTCCTTCCCTGAGCTGCCACCAGATGATGCGGTTCTCATCGGCGAGCCAGACAATGTATTCGAGAACGCCAGCACGCTGGTAGGTGCGCTTTTTCTGGTGGAGATCGTAGGAGGCCGGGCTGGCGGCGATTTCCGCGACGAGCTCAGGCGCTCCGCAGATGTAGCCATCTGCATCGAGCTGCGCCTGGCCGTTTTCCTTCATGAGGAGGAGATCGGGCTGAGGCTCGTTCAAGGTATCAAGGCGGACGGTCGCGTTGTCCGCCACGATGAGGCCGGGATGTTTGGTGGCGTAAACTCTGAGCAGGGTTGCAAGGTCAACATGGGGTATGCCGTGAACATCGGCGCGGACGGGTGATGCCGTATGAACGATTCCTTCGATGAGTTCGGCTTTTTTCAGATCAGGCATGGCGGCGTAGCGGCGCTCGAATTCCGTGCGGGTGAGGACATCGCCGAACTCCAGCCAGGGCGGCCTGACCGAAAGTCTCCGATGTTTTTCGAGCACTGCCATTTGCCCCGCAGGATAGGCTGAATTTTCCGGAAGGCAAGATGGTTGAATGGCTTGCTGACAGCCCCCGCCCTCGCACACCGTTTCCGGCGTGACACAGACATTCCTGTCTGTTCTTCCGGAGCCCGCCCTCGCACGCCATTTCCGGCGTGATACAGACATTCCTGTCTGTTCTTCCGGGAGACCTCCTCCTCTGGGCGGACCGCATCGTCAAAGGCGACCCCCGCCGCGTCGCCAACTTCAGCGAGCCCGCCATGGCCATGCCCACCGCTGCGGAAGTTTCCGCCGCCCTCACCACTTACAACACCGGGATCGCCCTCCAAACTGCCGCCAAAGACACCCTCGATGCCGAACAAACCGACGTCATCGCCCTCCGCGCCAGCGCAGACACCCTCATCCGGGATGCCTGGGACGAAATCGAATTCACCCTCCGCAAGCTCGATCCCCCCAACCTCTGCCGCCGCGCCCGCGAATGGGGCCTCTTCTACGCCCTCCGCCCCGGCGAGCCACCAGAAACAGTCACACCCGAGCCACCCGCGCCGCAAGTTTAACCCCCATCGCCCCACCCGAATCCACCTGATATACGCACCTTCCCCGGAAAATCCATTTGAAATCAACGGCTTATGTCGCAGCCCCTCATCGGGATCACCTTGGATATCCCTTTTTTGAAGATGGAAGCCGTTTCACCCAACCGTCCTCATATCAGCCATGACAACCTTCTCCCAAAAGTCCCACCGCATTTCACCTGATATACGCACCCCGAGCCCGGAAAATCCTTGTCACACGAGGATTTGATGGCCAGGGTCCCTCACGTAGTCCAACTGGATATCACTCCACGGGGTGCTACGAATCCTACTGTTGGGCAGAGATTTGAAGAAACTGATTCCGACCTATGCGCTCATCGAAGATCATTTGCTGTGTGGTGAGCCTGCTGGCTGCTACAGCGTGCGTCGCTCTCCCGATCATCGGAGCGAACAGCTTCTTTTCGAATTTCAGAATACCATATTCAGCATCAGCCCATGCCACGTTGCTAGGCGGTCAGCTCATCGGACCTCTGTTCTCGGTAGTCCTTTGTTTCGTCCTACTGTGGTCGACCTCTCCTAACCCAAATATTGGCGAAACACGCCGACTTACCATTTTCATCCTACCAGCATTTTGAACTTGGCAATTCCTCCCCGGCGGACTAAAAAACCTCCGATGAATGGATTTCGCAGAGAAATAACCTTCCGAGTTGTATTTGCTAGGGTTATACAGCCGGTTGCATTTGCCCAACAAATACTGCGTGTTGTTCAATAATACTGTTCGCTAGAAAATTAAGATGAATCGCAAGCAATTTATTGAATCGCACGGTGCGACATGCAAGAACTGGAACTGGAGCTGGTCGTTCATTAACGAGAGCGACAAGATTGTCATTTTCGGTGCATGGG
>JBBRCO010000079.1:0-18060 GCA_038204755.1 Verrucomicrobiales bacterium | reverse complement strand
AAACGAATCCTGCCCCTTATAAATGATGCCCTTGGTCCTCACAATCGTTGCCAAGACCTTGCGTCGCTCCTCGACCTTGTCCTCTTGGTCTAGGATCGCCTTGCTGAGTTTCTGCGCGTCCAAAGCAGCCTTTTCCTTCTTCGCCACCGCTTCATTTTTGGCAGTTATCACTTTTTGAGCTTCTTGGTTTTGCAAGTGGAAGAAGAAGGAAATTCCAGCAGCCAGCCCCACACCCGCCGCGATGGCGAGGCGTCCGTAGCGTTGAGCGGACGGACGTTTTACGGCAGACGCAGGCCCGGCATCCACGGCGGCTTCGATCTGTTGGAGAAATTCCGGGTCAGGTCCGTTGGCTTGCTCGCGGAGCAGTTCATCGATCAAGCGGTCTTCTGGAGATGGAGTGTTCATGATGAAAAAATGTTAAAAATCAGATGGTGGTTTCAAGGCATTGGCGCAGCGCGGTGCGTGCTCGTTCGAGTCGTTTCCGGAACGTGGCGGGCGGAATGCCGAGCTTTTCCGCCGCACCGTCGCCATCGAGGCTTTCGTCGTAGTAAACGTGGACTGCTAGAGAGAGGGTTTCCGGCAGTTTCGACCGGCAGTCGGAGAGCCGGTCGAGCAGTCCCGCCTCGCCATCGCGGATGCTCCATGCGCGGACGGCTTCCTCCAAGCGGACCAACTCAGGATCGCCCAGCACCACCTCGCGTTTGTGTTTCCGGCAGTCCTCGCGCCATTTGTTCCTGACGATGCCGCGCAGCCACGAGCCGAAATCACGGGTGACGTCGAAGCGCCCGATCGTCTGCCAGGCGGCGACGAACGCATCCTGCACCAGCTCGCGGGCTCTTTCCGGATGGCCTGCGAGCACTCTGGCGTAGGCGAGCAGCGGCTGGTGGTGATCATGGATTAGTTCGGAAAATCGGGAGCGGTCCATGTCGTGTGAAGGATAGGCGATGGCGAGCGGTTTCATGGTCTTTCACCATCTATTGACCCGAGGGTGCCTGTTTGTGACATCGCGATGAAACTATTTTCACCAAGTCCGCTCGGAAAATCCGCACTTTCGCCCGTGCGTGATTGAGTTATGATTTCCATCAGTGAAACTGATTCCCGTCCTGCTGGCCACCACCTTGTTCGCGCACGGTGCCTCGAATGATCCGGGCAAGGAAGCCATCGACTTTCTGGAAAAAGTCCGGCTCGGGAAGCTCGACCTCGCCCCCGGCGGCGATACCGCCCTTTCCCCGCAGACGGCGGATGAGAAAAAGCGCGAGATCGCCCGCCGGCTCGAACGCGTCGCCCGCGATCTCTGCAGCGATCCGCTAGAACTCGGCGCGGTGAAAACAGACGAAGATTACGCCGCCGTGCTGGTCCGCAAAGTGGGTGGGTTCGATCCCAGCCGCCTGCAGGTTTTCCCCGTGGCCATGGTGAAACGAGGCACGGAATGGTTGGCCGCCCCCGTGCCAGCGTCATTTGAAAATGCGGACACCGGATACGCCGTCGCCCTGCGGAAGCGCCTCGATCTTCTCGAAAACTGGATGCTGCGCGAGCAGGTGGTGGATCTGGAAAAACTCCGCGAGCAGTCGGCCGCCCGCATGCGCGAGAAGATCCAGGCCCGCCTAACCACTGACGAGCTCCGCAGTCTCGACGCCCGAAAAACCGCGCAGCGTTTCCTCACCGCCTGCGCACAACGCGACCTACCGGCCGTGCTCGGCCTGCTAGGCGGCCTTTCCATCACCCTGCCAGACGATTGGCCAGCCCGCATGAAATCCGCCGATGCCGCGCTTTCATCAGGCTCGCAAGCGAAGCATCCGTGGCGACTGCTCACCTCGCCGGACGTGCTGCGGGCCGTCGTCCATGAGGAGGAGGAAAAAAACAGCGGGCTTTTTTCCATCGCCTGCCTCGATCCATCGAACTCGGACACCCGTACGGAAAGGCCGCGCATCGAGCTCGTCCATTTCGAGCTCTCGAAAACCCCGGAAAACTTCTGGCAGATCGATCCTTCCTCCAATTTTTTGCAAGCAGGCAGCGACTCTGAAGAAGAAACGGACGAGGATGCCGATCGCGAACTGCTCGACGCCTTCCCGGTAAAATGGCAGGAAAGCCATCCGGCCGCGCCCCAAATCGAGGCCTCCCAGCTCCATCAGAAGTTCAACACCGCACTGCGGGAGGGCGATCTGCCTTCGCTTCTCAAGCTCGCCCGGCTGGATGGCACCGCGTCCGCCGCCCGCAAGGCCTGTACGCTGGCGGCTCAGATCTGGTGGACTTTGCGCGACCCCGCCGTCGTCCAGTATGCGATGCCTCTCGCCTTTCAGGAAAACGAAGGCTCAGCGGTCGCGCTCTATCAGTTTTTCTCCACCCGCGATCCGGACCGGACCGATCTCAAGTCCCTCTATTTTGAAAAATCCGCCAACGGCTGGCTCTGGACACCGGATCCGGACGCCACCACCCGCGAAAAGCTCAAGGACCTGATCAGCCCGGACATCCGGCGCTGGTCCGGCGATTGGCAGCAAAGCCTCCTTGCTAACAGCGAAGAACTCAAGGACATGCCCGGCAATCCCGCTCCAACGCCGGACGAAGCGCGGAAGGTCGTCGAGTCCTGGATCCGGACCACCCGGGCCGGCGACGTGAAGGGAGCCCTGCTCCTCACCGCCCGCCTCAGCGACCCGAATGGCTCCTCAGTCCTGCTCCGGAATCTCGGCCATGAAATCATCAGTGCCCGCCGCATCAACACCTCGTCGGAGATTTCCGGAATCTATCAGGGCGACGCTTGGACCGGAGTCGGCGTGGCGATCTCGCAGGGCGGAAAAACCATCTATCCACTCTACCCCGTCGTGCGCACGCGGGACGGATTGCGGATCCTGATTGAAATTGATCTCTTCGCCACCCGTGGCCGGGAGTTCCTCAACAAAACCGCCCTGGAGCGTTTTCGGAAATTTAGCACTCCTGCCGCAACCGCCGATTTACGGGCCGTTTTCGCTGGATTTCAGAAACAGATCGAGAAACCGAAGCACTGAAAAGGCAATTTCGTTAGGTCGGAACAAACCGAAAAAATCAGGTGGACTGCTGAGAAATACCGCGATCACGTGGGTTGTTTATGGCCGGTTTTTGTGTTTTTCTACGCACATCGTTTTCCCGCCCCCTTCCGTTGCTCTGAGGCCTCGGACCGTGGGGCTCCCCCCAGCATAGTGTGTGTAGCTGCCCCGATTGCCCCCCGGTAGTCGGGGCAGTGGGAAGGGGATCTCCCCCGCCGCCTAGCGCTCCCAGATCATTTTGATCTCACCCGGCGTCACTTCACGCCAATCTCCCCGTCCGATCCCCGCGCCGGTCAGCTTGCCGATCGCCCGCCGGATCAACCGCAGCGTCGGAAATCCCACCGCAGCGGTCATGCGCCTCACCTGGCGGTTTTTTCCCTCCGTAAGCTGCATTTCCAGCCAGGACGTCGGGATCAACTGGCGGAAGCGCACCGGCGGATCCCGCGGAAGCACTTCCGGCTCGGCTTCCAGCAGCCGCGCCCGGCATGGCAGCGTGCGATGGCCCTGGATGACGATTCCGCCCCTCGCCAGCCGGCTAACGGCCTCCGGCGTGGGAATCCCCTCGACCTGCACCAGATAGGTCCGGGGGTGGGCCGTCTTCGGATCGAGCAGCCGGTTGTTGAAGCCCGCCTCGTCGCTGAGCAGCAGCAGTCCTTCCGAGTCCAAGTCCAGCCGACCCACCGGATAGACGCCGGCGGGAAAGCCAAACTCCGCAAGCGTGCGCTGGCCGGGCTGATCGGGGGTGAACTGGCAGAGAACGCCATACGGTTTGTGGAATGCGATGATCATGACTGCTTATTTCCTGAAGATGAAAAACACCGCGCCCACCAGACAAACCGCCGCACCGGCGTAATTCCATGAGACTTTTTCCTTCATGAAGAAAACCGCGAAGGGCAGGAAAACGGTTAGCGTGATGACCTCCTGGATGATCTTGAGCTGCGGTAGCGTGAACACCTGCGAGCCGATGCGGTTCGCCGGAACCTGCAGCATGTATTCGAAAAACGCGATGCCCCATGAGATCAGCGCGGCGATAAACCAGGTCTTGTCCTTCAAATCCCTCAAATGTGCATACCAGGCGAAGGTCATGAAAACATTGGAGAGCGTGAGCAGGATGATCGTTTTAAGGCCGGTCATTGCGTTTCGTTATACTCAGAACCGGGTCACGGCAAGCCTGCGTCTTGCCAGTCCGGCCAAAAATCCGGGCGACTTGTGGGTTGACAGGCGGGGTGGGTTAGAGCGGTATGTTATCCGAGTTTTTTCCGCTAATCGCCGCCAGCGGCTTGTCCACACCCGGCTCTCTGCCCTTCTCTATCGGATTCGCCATCCACGGCCTGAAATCTGCCCGAGCCACCCAGCGCATCGCTGAGCTCGAAGAGATCGCCGCCGCCCAGGGAGAGGAGCTCAACCGACTGCGCCGGACTTACCGGGCCGGGAGGTGGAAGGCCTTGCGCTCCCACTTGCAGCGGAACGGAGCACCGGAATCGTTCGGTTTCCAGCCGTTTGCATTCCCGAAATCAATCGCCGCAGTGACCATGTCGTAGCTGACGATCCGCGGCAGCTCAGCGATCAGGTTCTGCCCGTTCACCGGCGCGCTGGCCTCGATCACCAGCTCGTTCACGCCCCGGCGGTTCTGCATGATCCAGCGGTATTGGACGTCGCGGTGGTTGATCGTTTTGTAGCCTTTGTTGGGAGGGGGCATTGCGGGAAGTTTCTGAAATAGGAAGGTTGAGCGCTCCTTTTGCATGAAAAGCCAGCCGACGGGAATGTTTATTCGTCTTTTTGAAAACCGCCAGCCCGCCGGTCATTGCCCGCGCTGCCTTCGAGGAAGAGCGTCGCATCGCTGAGGAGAGCCACCCTGCCAGCGTCGCGATCGGCGGGATTTACCGGTAAAATTAAGACGAGTATTTCGCCAGAAGATCCTCCGCTTTTTCGGGAGCAATGCCTTCGTGAAAATCGTCGTTCACCATGCAGACCGGCGCGCTGCCGCAGGAGGCAAGGCACTCGGCGAACTCGACGGAGAATCTCCCGCAGGGGGAAACCGTGATCGGATGGTGGTGCGAATCGCTGCCCGATCGGTCGATCCCTGTCAGCTCACAGAGTTTTTCCATCAGCTCATAGGAACCACCCATCGCGCAGGACAGCGTCCGGCAGACGCGGATGTGGAATTTCCCGGGAGCGGACTGGCGGAAGCCCGGATAGAATGTGACTACTTCAAGCACCTTGATCGGCTCCAGACCGAGCTTCGCCGCGACCCACTCGATGGAAGCCGCGGAGATGTAGCCAAACTTGTGCTGCACGATATGAAGCAGCGGCAGCGTGGCCGAGCGCAGGTTCACCGGATAGTGCGAAATGCGCTCGTCAGCTTCCGCTTCCAGCTCCGACGTCACCACGAACGGCGGATAGAACGGAGTGCCGGGTGTTTCGTGCGAAGCGACGGATTCTTCGAGAGAGGAGGTGGACATGGAGTTTGGAAAAAATGGTTTAGCCGCAAAAAGGCAAAAAAGGACGCAAAAAATCAGGATTGGGAATCGAGGTCTTGGGAAAGTGCGTATATTTTTATTTGGAGGACAGGAGCGCCGAAGTTGATGAGGAGACCGTGCTCTTTGCGGGAGGCGCGAAGGTAGCCGGGGAGTTGGGCGACGTGCTCGTTAAGAAGCGTTTTTACAGCTCTCAACTCGATCACCAATCCGCCGACGACAAGCATATCGACATCGAGGTTGCCAAGCAATGTTCCATCTTCGTCAAAAACCGACAATGATGGCTGCTGTTCGACTTCAATGCCTTGGCGACGCAATCGGTTCGTTAGGCCGTTCTCGTAGATCTTTTCCTCATGCCCGTGGAGCAAGAATTTGGGAAGGGCGAAGGAACTCTCCCTTACCCGGTCACAAACCTCGAAAATGAAATCTTTTTGCGCCATTTTTTCGCCTTTTTGCGGCTGAAGAAAGCTTACCGGTCGCACTCGCCCATCACAAAATCGAGCGAACCGAGGATGGCTGGAATATCGGAAACCATGTGACCGGGAAGCAGCTTCGAGGTGATGGAAAGATTGCAGAATGAGGGGCTGCGGATTTTCAGGCGGTAGGGAACTCCGCCGCCCTTCGAGTGGATGTAGAAACCGAGCTCACCCTTGGGATTTTCTGCGGCGAAATAAACTTCGCCAGCGGGGGCGTCGATGCCTTGGGTGGAAATGATGAAATGATGGATAAGTTCCTCCATGGACATGGCGACTTTTTCCTTATTGGGCAGCATGCTTTTGGAATCGGCGAGGTTCACCGGACCATCAGGCATGGTATCGAGCACCTGGCGGCAGATGAGGATGGACTGGCGCATTTCCTCCATCCGAATCTGATAGCGCGCGTAGCAATCACCTTCCTCGGCGATCGGCACGTCGAACTGATATTTTTCGTAGCCGAGATAGGGGCTGTCCTTGCGCAGATCGCGCGGCACTCCGGAAGCGCGGAGGTTCGGCCCGGTCATGCCCCAGGCGATGGCGGACTCGCGGCTGATCACGCCGACGTCCACCATGCGGTCGATGAAAATCTTGTTCTTATCGAGAAGCTTGGAAATCTCGCCGATCGTCACGAGGCACTCTTCGAGGAACTGGCGGACAGTGGCTTCGAAGCCCGGTGGCATGTCGCGGAGCTGGCCGCCGACGCGGGTGTAGGACGTGGTGAAGCGGGCGCCGGTGAGCTGCTCGCACATGTTATAAATTTTTTCCCGCTCGGTGAAGGTGTAGAGGAAAACGGTCATCGCGCCCACGTCCATGGCGCAGACACCGACCCCTAACATGTGAGAGGAAAGCCGGGCGAGTTCGCAACAAAGCACGCGCAGGGCCTGACCGCGTGGTGGCAGCGTCCAGCCCATCAGTTTTTCCACGGCACAGGCGTAGGCGACGTTGTTTGCGAGCGGTGCCAGGTAGTCCAGACGGTCCGTGTAGGGAACGAACTGATTGTAATGCATGTTTTCCGCGATTTTCTCGTCACCGCGGTGGAGGAATCCGATGTCTGGAACGGCCGAATCGATGATCTCGCCGTTCAGCTCGAGAATCAGGCGGAGAACGCCGTGGGTGGCCGGGTGCGAGGGGCCCATGTTGAGGACCATCCGCTCGCCGACGAGGTCATCCGTTTCCGCATGGTAATGGTCTGCGGCTCTAGCGGCGCGGGCGGTGGTATCGGGGGCCTCGATTTCTTTGGTAGTGGTGCTCATGCCGGAATTGCCGGGCACATAAGCGCCCAGAAAGGGTCAATTCGCAAGGGCTTTGTGAAAATTTTCACAAGCTCCCACGACCGTAACGCTCGCGGAATTGGCGCAACAAGTCGTCCACCCGATCGGTATCCGGCGGAGATGGCGGCGGCGTGGACTCGACCGACGGGACGGGCGGTGTAAAAACCGGTTCCGGGCTGGCTTGGAACGCGGGAGCGGCGGCTGGCGTGAAATTTTGCGACTGCGGGGCGGGCTCGGGAGCCGGTTGGGCAAACTGGAATGGTGAATCGTCCTGCGGCTGAAACGCGGCGGCCGGAGCGGGCGCAGCGGGTTGCGTTTCCTGCCAAGGCGCTGGATTGAAAGGCGCTGGCTGCGGCTCAGGTGTGGAAACCGGTGGCGCGAATTGGAACGGCGATTCTGCAGGCGGATTGAATTCCTGAGCTGGCTGGAACGACGGTTGGACCGGCGGCGGGTTGAATTCCTGCGCAGGCTGGAATGACGGCTGGACCGGCGGTGGATTAAATTCCTGAGCTGGCTGGAACGGCGACTCGACCGGCGGATTGAATTGCTGCGTCAGGGCTGGCTCGGGCGTGAAGACCGGCGTCGCGACTTGAAATGGCGAATCCTCCTGCGGCTGCCACGAAGTCACCGGCCCAGCAACGAATTGCGCGGCGGGAGCGAGTTCCACTTCCACCGGCTGCGGTGCGGCCTGCCACTCGGGCGACGTGAAAACCGGTGCCACTGGCTCCGGCTCGGGTTCCGGCGTGGAAATCTGGAATGGCGAATCAAGCACCGGCTCGGCGATCACCTCAGTCGGCTCTGATGGAGAAAACGCTGCGACAGGCCACGCAGCAGGCTCTTCCACAACAGGCGGCGCTTCTTCCAACACGGGGGCGGTTTCAAAAAACGGTGCTGGTTCCGCCATCGCCGCGAATGGCGACGGCGCAGGAGTTTCCACAACTTCCGAAGACGGCTCGGGAATCTCCACGATCGGCCCGGCGACAGGTGCTTCGATTTCCGGCTCGACCACTTCCGCAATCGGCGGCGGGTTGAAAACGGGCAACGCGGCGGTAGGCACGGCCACAGAAGCCGCCGGAGCTGGCGAGGGAGCGGAATCCATCGCAGTCGCCTTCAGCCAGGCCATGCCTGCCGCGCGGATCAGGCCGCGGGCGTGGGTGCCGGAGGATTTCACGTCTATCTTGTCCAGCACGCGGCCGCCCAATCCCGGAACGCGGGAGTCCAACAGCGCGACCATTTCCACCTCTGTCAGCGGATCGAGCTCGATCACCACTTCGGACAAACGGTCCGCCAGACCACCGCTCAGGCGCGGCAGGAACGCGCTCTGCCAGATGTCCTGGTTCAGCGAGAGAATCACATCCAGCCGCTCGACCGATTGGCGGAGCGAACCAAGAAACGCCGCCAGCCGGAGCGCGGCCGTTTCATCGGCGGAAAAACCTTCGAGATCATCGGCCACCAGCACCACGCGCATCAGTTGGGAAAGCAGACCTAGCAGCGCCTCCAGACGCTCCATCGATTCCCCGCCCGCAGCACCTCCGGCGTGCACACTTTCCGCCAGAGCGCGGACGCGGCCGGAGTTTTCCACCGGCGTGGCGGCGAACCGGAAAAGCGCGTCCACCCAGAAGGCGATCTCACGCACCGGGAGCCCGCAGCGTTGCGCGAGTTCCAGGCTCAGACGTTGGCCGAGCACCTCGAAGTTCTCGCGCGCCCAGTGTGCCGTCACCGCATTTGGATGGTGGAAATCAAATGTTTCGATCGGCCGCGTGCGCAGCGCCGTTAGAGCGCCCTCGCGGTCCTGGCAAGGCACCTCGCCGGAGCCCACCAACGGCTGCAGCGCGGCGGCAAACAAACGCCGCGTCACCAAATCCAGCACACACAGCCCGCCCGATGCCGGCAGCGGACGCACCAGCCGACGCAGCACGTCATCGGTCACCGACGCCGCATCGATCCGGCAGCCGAACGCCGGATGCAGCGGGATGAACTCGTGGGTCGATCCCAAATAATGTTGGATGCGTGACAGCAGGTGGGTTTTTCCATGACCGGCCCGAGGCGCGCGGAGCAGGATGCAGCGGCCGTTTTTCTCGACCGGCACTGTCAGAATGTCCGAAAGGATTTCATAGGCCTGGCGGTTCACCGATTCCGCGTGGGAAGTCGGAATGCGCCCGAGGGTTTCGAAAAGCATCTGGAACGGGTGGTCGTTTGCCATGGGGGTATTCATTCGAATTGCGCGGAGACTGAATGGCTTTTCCACGTTTCACAAGGCCGGAGGGCGGAAAATCTCTGGCATTCTCCCAGTCCTCTGCTTTTCTCAATCCATGAAAAGCTATCTGGTCATCACGCTCCTCGGAAACGACCGCCCCGGCCTCGTCAATTCCCTCGCCGACACCATCGCCCGCCACGGTGGAAACTGGCTCGAAAGCCGCATGGCCCGCCTCGCCGGACAATTCGCCGGCATCGCCCGCATCGAATGCCCGGCCGGCGCGGTGGATGCCCTGCTCCATGACCTCCGGTCCCCCGGCATCCCAGGACTAACCGTGCAGGCCGTGCGCGAGGACGCCGCCGATCCCCTGCCCCGCCGCACCGTCGTCGTCGATGTCGTCGGTAACGATCGCCCCGGCATCGTCCGCGAGCTCACCGCCGCCATCGCCCATGCCGGAGGAAACGTAGAGGAACTCACCACCGGACTCGAAAGCGCCCCCATGAGCGGCCACCCGATGTTCCGCGCCCACGGCATCGTCTCCATCGCCGAGGACACGGAAACCGACACCCTCATCACCGCCATCGAGAGCCTCGGCGGCGACCTGACGGTGGATCTATCCATCTGAGAGATCTACCGGGCGAAGGGGTCCGTCACTCCATCTGGAGCGGCGCCTTTGCGATCCCCGCCTGCTGAACCTGGGCAGCCCTGCCCGATGCGGTGCGGTGCGGTGCGGTGCGATGCGGTGCGGAACTACGGACAATCCATTATTTCGGCAGTCCGCTGGCGATGCCTTCCCATTGTTGTCTAAAATCCGGACTGCTCTGGCACAGCAGCGCGGCGGCAGTTAGAGCGCGCTCCCTGTTTCCCGCCAGCCAGTCGAAGGCGATGGCGCATTGGTGCCGGCGCAGGCGTTCCATCTCGCTCTTCGGGTTCTTCACGAGGATCCGGTGCAGGGCGATCAATGCGTCCGGCGAAAATTCATTCCACGAGTGGGACACCGTTTTTCCTTCCGCATCGGTGGTGACAATTTTACCATCGGCATCCACCGCGATCTTGCGCACGACTTCTCCGGATTTCATCAACAGCTCCGCGGTGACCGGCTCTTTGGCCAGATCCTGCGCGATGTCTGCCAGAAAAACCGCAGCGGATTCGGTCACGGCGAGCAGCGAGGTCCGCTTCGCACCCTGCGGATCGGAGGGTAGCGCCTTGATGTATTTCGCGGCATCGATGAACCGGCACTCGCCCGCGAATTCAGACAGGCGCGTCATCACTTCGGCGGGATCCGTGGACAGTGCCTTGGATTCCGGCGGCTGGACCGGCGCCTCCTTCGGCGCCCCTAGCAGGCTGGCCCTGCGCGTCAGGTCGAGCTGCCAGGCACGGACGTTGAACCGGGCACGGCCACGGGTTTTCAGCGAAGCGAGCAGCTTGTCGAGTTCCGCCACCGCAGCCTCGCAGCCGGCCTTGTCGGGGGGGAACTTTTCAAACATCGGAGCTGCGAGGAGCTGGTGATCGGCCAGATAGTTCCGCGCCAGATCCTGATAGACACCAATCCACTCGTTATCTCCGGAAAGCCGCGCGCTGGCGACGGCGGACAGATAGACTGCCGCCTCGTCCATGGCTCCCTGCTCCCAGTTCTTCAGACCGGCCAGCATCCAGCCCATCACATGGGAGGCGTCCGGGCTGGAGGAATCGAGCGATTTCCCGGAAATCGCGGGCAATTTCCCGACCTCGCCGAGCATCCGGATCAGATAGGTGCCGACGTGGGAGGATCCGGCAGCCACCGAAGCCGCGTGGTCCACACCCGCCCTCGCCTGGCGGCGCGCTTCGGCGGACCTGCCGTTCAGATAGATGGTGACCACCGCCTCCACTCCGGCCCAGGTGCGGGTGGGCTCCTGCACGGACGGGTTTTCACTCAGCTCGATGAACCGCCCCGCCGCTTTTTCAAAATCCCGAGCGGCCACGGCCTCGTGGGCCTCCCGATAGGTTTTCATGATGTCGATGGACGACGGCGCTTCCGGAGCGACCGCGACGGGATCGATCACCGCCGGCTGGATCACCGTCTTCTCCGGCTCCTTGCGGGTGACCCAGAGGATGCCGCCGGCGACGGCTCCTGACAAAATAACCATAACGCTGACGAAAAGCACCAGCTCGGCCTGCTTCTTCTTCGCCCGGCGGTGAGAAGCGCTCCGGGAAACATCCGCCGCAGTGGGCGCGCCGGATTTCAGACGCTTCAGCGCGGCCTGCAACTGCGAGATCAGCTCGTCATACGAAGCGAAGCGGTCGTTCGGATCGTAGGCCATCGCCTTTTCGATGATCGCGCAGGTATCGGCGGAGATCATCGGATCCGCCACGCTGAGAGGCAGGACCTTCTGTTTCGCCTCGCGCAACACATCGGTGGCCATCGTTTCCTCGCCGCACGAGGGGTGCCCTGATAGAGCATGATAGACGGTGGCACCGAAGGCATAGATGTCCGAGCGGAAGTCCTCTGGATAGCCTTCGATCGTTTCCGGCGGGACATAATATGGCGTGGCCCAGAGTTCGGTAGCCTGCGCCTTGCCCCCCTGGGTGACGAGGGCGAGGCCGAAATCGACCAGCTTCGCGTGGCCCTCGGCATCGAGCAGGATGTTACCCGGCTTCACATCGCGGTGGATCAGTCCGGCGGCGTGCGCGGCCTTGAGTCCCTGCGCCACCTCGATGGCGAGCGGCAGCATTTCCGCTTCGGGGATTTTCCCGCGCTCGCGGATCTGGTGCTCGAAGTGACCGCCCGGCACGAGTTCCATGGCGATATAGAATCTGCCGAATGCCTTCCCCGTCCGCAGCACCCGCACGACGTGGGGATGGCTGAACGACGCGGTGATCCGCGCCTCTTCCTCGAAGGCCGTGATCCGCCGCTCGTCCGCCGAGTATTCTTCACTCAGAATTTTCAGCGCCACCTCGCGGTCGAGCGTGTTGTCCTGCGCGACGAAAACCATGCTCATCCCGCCCACCGCGTGGCGGCGGACGAGCGTGTAGGGGCCGAATTCGCGTTTCACCCGGGTATGCTTGCCGCAGCTCGGGCAGCCGACGTTGGAAAATGGGGCTACGGAACTCACGTCCATCGGATTTCCACACGCGTGGCAATAGGCGATGTTCTCTGGGCTTTCCGGCATGGGCAAATGGTACCCGGACAGCTACGCCCTGCAAACTTGAAACTTGCAGGCCGTTACCCGCCAGAGAGAATCCGCCCGTGGAGATCCTAGTCGAAAACAGTCCGGGCGAGCGCATTGATGCATTTCTCGCCGCCCGCCTTGCGGACCTCTCGCGCTCGCGCATCCAGACGCTCATCCGGGAGCAATACATCCAAATCAACGGCCACCCCGCCAAGCCCCGCGACGCGGTGAAAATCGGCGACCGCATCACCGTCGTCATCCCCGAGGCCGTGCCGCTCGACAACGCACCGCAGGATCTCCCGCTCGATATCCTTTTCGAGGACGACGACCTCATCGTTTTAAACAAAGCGTCCGGCATGGTCGTCCACCCTGCGCCGGGAAATCACGACGGCACGATGGTAAACGCGCTGCTCCATCATTGTCAGGGAAAACTATCAGGCATCGGCGGCGTCGAGCGCCCGGGCATCGTTCACCGTCTCGACAAGGACACCTCCGGCTGCCTGGTCGTCGCAAAATCCGACGCCGCCCACCAATCGCTCGTCTCCCAGTTTTCCAAACGCAGCACGATGGAGAAACTCTATCTAGCCGTCACCCAGGGCATCCCGAAACCCGCCAAAGACACCGTCTTCACCCACATCGGCCGCCACCCGGTAAACCGCCAGAAAATGGCCGTTGTCAATCCACCCGGTGGAAAAACCGCCATCACCGATTACGAAATCCTCGCCACAGACGCCGCCAGCCTCACCGCGCTCGTGCTCTGCCACCTTCACACCGGCCGCACCCATCAGATCCGCGTCCACATGCACCACAAGGGAGCCCCGCTCGTCGCCGATCCGATTTACGGCAAGCCTGGCAAAACCGCCGAACAGACCGGCCGCCTCATGCTCCACGCCTGGCGTCTCAGCTTCGATCACCCCATCACCGGCAAGCGCCACCAGTTCGAAGCGCCGGTCCCGCTGGAGTTCGCGCCTTGGGTGGAGCTGGCGGGTGGGTTGAAATGAGGGCCCCGAGCCATTCTCGTCTCACGCGAAGATCCGGCAGCACCAGAAGCATAAAGACTCTGCGTGCCGTTTACCCCGCCCTCATCACCGCATCCAATCCCGCATTCCAGCAGAAACCAAAAGGGTTCTTCCGCCTCCCGGTGAAATTGGCGTCACATCCCGGAGCATTCTGCCGGAAAATAAAAACGCCGTGGCAGGCCCTGTGGCGTGATTTCGCTTTCTGTGACCGTGGACGTCACCTCCACCGGAGCCGCATTGATGGCGAAGATCTGTTTGAACCCCCCCTCAGAATCAGACCACTCGTGGCGGGGCGAAGCCTTCGCGATATTGGCGGCGGACGATGGTTTTGGTGGCTTCGGGATTGTTGGTGAATGCCAGCTTGGATTTGTCCCAGAGCAGTTCCTGATTTGGGAATCGTGTGGCTTTCACGGCGAGCAGGCAGGCCTCGGTGATTCTGATAGCATCTGTGAAAGGAGCGCGGAGTTCGGTCTTTTTTCCGAGGCAGTTGTCCACCCATGCATGCCAGTGGTTGAGCGGGCCATACTTCGGCACGCCTTCCATGCGGAGGCCTTCCTCCTTTTTTCCATCCCGCCAGACCTTGAGTCCGCCATCCGCTTCGAGGACCAGTGTTCCACCTTCGCAGACCACCACTGTCATGTTGCTATTGTTGACCGGTTCTGTGATCCGCATCTGCTCAGGCGTGGGTTCCTGGTTGGAATCGTAGTAGTGGATCGGGAATGTTTTGTTAGCAAACTTGTCGGAAGCCACCTTGTAGATGACAGTGGATTTGCATGGATTTACATGGAAAATCTTTCCTGCAGCCTCGGGGCACTCGGTCTTGACAGAGATCGGTGTGAGCAGTTCGTCATAACTGAAGAAGACCACATCGAGAAGGTGGCAACCCCAGTCACCCAGACCATTGGTGCCAAAATCCCACCAGGAACGCCATTTCGCAGGAGCTAACATGTCGTAATATGGCATCTTCTCGCAGGGGCCCAGCCACAGATCGTAATCGAGGTTTGGTGGCACTACCGGATTTTCAGTCAACACCTTGTTGTAATTGAAATAATGGTTATCTCCGGGCGATGACGTCCAGCAATAGGCTTCGATGGCTTTGCCAAGGGCTCCCGTGCGCAGGATGTCGATCGCAGCCCGGCGGCCCGGGTGCGCCATGCGTTGGTTGCCTAGCTGGGTGACAAGATCCGGTTTGGCCTTGATCGCCATTTCCACCATCACCAGCTCTGCGAGCTGGTGGACCAGCGGTTTCTGACCATAGACGTGTTTGTTATGAGCCATCGCCGTGAGCAGGATCGGCGCGTGGGAGTGATCCGGCACGGAAACAATCACCGCATCGAATTTCTCGCCGTGTTTTGCAAATGCCTCGCGGTAGTCCTTGCAGGTGAATGCACTGGGATGCTCTTCGGCGGCTTTGGCCAGATAGTTGGAATCCACGTCGCAAAGCCCGACAATTTCCGCATCGGGATGTGAGGCCACGGATTTCCGGTCAGCGGCTCCGATCGTGCCCACCACGCCGATCGACAGGACCCGGAGCTTGCCATTTGGCGAGGCGGCGTGCGCGCGTTGCATGCCTAATGTGCTCAGGCCAATGCCCGCAGCGGCCGACGAACGAAGGAAATGGCGACGATTTAGAATGGAATTCATGTGGGAACAGATACTGCGACGAGTTGGCTATTCTTCCTCTAAATTGTAAACTTACTGATTTTAATCCGGGCCATCATGGCAGAGACAATGGTCCGGGTGGGAGATACGTGGGTGTCCTCAGTCTCAACAGGTATTCTACCGCCCTCGCGACCGAGATGGACGACAACAAGCTGCTTGTCGCGACGGGAAGGTCATTCGCCCACTCCGCATTCGGCCCGGGCAGCATGCCTTTCACGGGAAGAGAATCTAACTGAATTTAAATTTTTCCCGGGTTCTTGAACTTAGTTCTTGAATTAGAATCCCCCGCAAGATCCGGTCTGGCTGCCGCGTATGGCATCCCGATGGCAAATTTCACCATGAACTACCGATTCTCCCTCGCCGCTTTCACCATGATGCTCACCTTTCCGGGCATCATCCAGGCGGCTGAACCTCGCAATATTTCAGGAATCTATCCGCAACTCGCCACTTTCAATGAGGAAGGAGAATGCGGTACGGGCGCGGTCGTGCCGTGGGCCAACCGACTGTGGGTCATCAGCTACGCTCCACACAAGACCACTGGTTCCACTGACAAGCTCTACGAAATCACGCCCTCACTTGAACAGATCATCCGGCCTGAAAGCATCGGCGGCACCCCGGCGAACCGCATGATCCACCGCGAATCGCAGCAGTTGTTCATCGGGCCGTATGTCATCGGCGCGGATGGCACAGTGCGCGTGATTCCCTATGACAAGATGTTTGGCCGTCTGACCGGACTCGCCCGCCATCTCACCGATCCCACTAACAAAATTGTTTTTGCCACGATGGAAGAAGGGATTTACGAAGTGGACGTCCATTCCCTCGCGGTAAAGGAACTGTGGGCTGACGAGCAGAGCAAACAAGGGCGCAAGGCCGACCTGCCCGGTTATCACGGCAAGGGCTTCTATTCCGCGCAAGGCCGCTATGTATATTCTAATAACGGCGACCATGCCGATGCCGCGCGCAAAGACCCGAACGTCCCGAGCGGTGTGCTCGCCGAGTGGGATGGCCTAGCCGACAAGTGGAAGGTTATCCGCCGGAATCAATTCACCGACGTCACCGGCCCGGGTGGCATCGCGGGCAATCCGCCCGGCGACGACCGCCTCTGGAGCATCGGCTGGGACAATCGCTCGGTCATCCTCATGCTGCTAGAGAATGGCAAGTGGCACTCCTACCGCTTGCCCAAAGCGTCGCATTGCTACGACGGCGCGCACGGCTGGAACACCGAATGGCCGCGCATCCGCGAAATCGGCGAGGACGCATTGCTGATGACGATGCACGGCGGGTTCTGGAATTTCCCGAAAACCTTTTCCGTCAGCAACTCCGCCGGCATCGCACCGCGCTCGTCCTATCTGAAAGTCGTAGGCGACTTCTGCCGTTGGAACGACCGCATCGTCCTCGGCACCGATGACACCGCAAAGAGCGAGTTCCTCAATAAGGACCGGCTCAAAGGCAACCTCGCCGGTCCGGGCATATCGCAGTCCAACCTCTGGTTCGTCGAGCCGTCGCGCCTCGACTCGTTCGGCCCGGCGCTCGGTCGCGGCGCAGTCTGGTTAGACGACGATGTCAAAGCCGGCGTCGCGAGCGAGCCATTTCTGTTTTTCGGATTCGCAAACCGCTCGCTGCATCTCACGCACAGCAGTGCGGAGAAAATTGTTTTCAAACTGGAGGTGGACGCAAAAGGTGACGGCCAATGGACCAAACTCCGCGACGTGACCGTGACACCTAACGACAGCGCATGGCTGGAATTTCCTCCGCAGGAAACCGGTGCGTGGATCCGCCTCACCCCGGATCACGACGCGGCCAAAACCACCGCTTTCTTCCACTACCGCGCCAAAGACGCACGCCCAACGGATGCCGCGCCGATCTTCGCAGGCATTGCCAAGCCGGATGATCGATCAGGCAGCGCCGGATTGCTCCACGCGCGCGGCGGGGATTTCAAAACCATGCGTTTTGTGCCGACCGGTCCGTTAGGCGAAACCCATTGCTACGACCTCGACGCTGAAATGAAACTCCGCAGCGTGCCCGACCCCACAGGCGCGGCGTGGGTACGGAACAACGTTGCTATCATTGCCCCGCTTATCACTGCGGATGCCGCCTCGGTTCTCTACACCGACGAAACCGGCAAACGCTGGCGGCTGCCCAAGGGCGATGCCGCGTTCGACCGAACGGGTATTCTCGGCGATGCGCGCCTCAGTCGCGAAGTTTGCACCGAGCGCAATTTGCTCAATGCCGGTGGCACGTTTTACGAACTGCCCGCCGGGAACGCGGGCGGCTTTATCAAGATACGTCCCATCACCACGCACAACCGGCGCATCCACGACTTTGCGAGCTATCGCGGCTTGCTTGTGATGAGCGGCCTAACGGACGAAGCGAAGGGCGAGCACATCATCCGCAGCGACGACGGCAAGTGCGCGCTGTGGGTTGGCGGAGTGGATGATCTTTGGTCCTTCGGCAAACCGCGTGGCCATGGAGGTCCTTGGCGGGAGACGGACGTCAAAGCAAATACACCAAGCGATGCCTATCTAGCAACCGGCTACGATCACAAACGCCTCACGCTTTCCCACACCAGCAAGGAACCCGTCACCTTCAAGGTCGAAGCGGACATGACTGGCACTGGCAAATGGGCCGAAGTTGCATCGCTCAAGGCAAGCCCGGAGCAAAAACTCGAATACAAATTCCCGGATGCCTTTGGCGCGTATTGGCTCCGTATCGTCGCCGACAAGGACACCCGTGCCACGGCGACATTCGATTACAATTGATGGCCAAACGTGGCGGCGGCGCCTCGCCGC
>JBBRCO010000078.1:0-18290 GCA_038204755.1 Verrucomicrobiales bacterium | reverse complement strand
AAGCTACCCGATGCCCTCAAAGCTCGTCCTCGTCTGCACCGGTGTTTTCCTCGGCATCCTCGCCATGCGTTTCGCCGCCCAGGGATTTGTAAAGCTCATGCACCGCTATCCGTTTCTGGAGTCGTGCGCCTTCGTCGTCATCGCGGTTCTCGGCATCAAGCTGGTCCTGAGCGTCCCCCGCCATTTTCTCGACGAGACCCATTCGTTCCACGCCTATCTCGCCGCGAAATCCTCCGCGCTTTCCTCAGCAGGCGATGCCATCCACGGCTTCCTAGCCAGCCATTTCTTCGACCTCGGCACTTCCGTGCTCACCCTGCTGATCTTCATCGTGCCCGTCGTCGTCCACCGGATCAAAAATCCGGCAGCATCTCACTGAGCCTCAGCGGAGCAGGAAATAGAACGCCACCGCGAAAAAGCCGAACCAGACGCTCGATACCTGCGTCACGTTCAGCGCCCGGGCACCGGAAGACTCCGCCGGATCGTCCTGATGGACGCCGAAAAGCTGGTCGTATTTCACCAGCATCCAAAGCCCCAATCCCGACCACGCGATCAGGAAAATCCCGAGAAACAGCTTCACAATAATGATCATCATCTTTTCGCAGCGGACCGGTTGAAATCCGCGCGCCCCAATACCGCGCCGTTCCACCCCGATAGCAAACGTAATTTCATCCCCATTGATAGACGATATCCGAGTCTGCGTGCCAAATCACCCTCACGGTTGGGGGCGACACCGCCGGACTGGTCACGATAACAGCCCGACTACGACAGGCCGGGATGTTGTTTCATCAGATTCCCTGGTCCGGTCATATCAATGTCCCGCGCCCTGATGCTCCTGGATGTATTCCTGTTTGAGGCCGAGGGCTTCGGGCGCGTGGAGGACGAGCATCTTCATGCGCACGTCCGCTGGCACCGTGCTGCGGGTGGCCTTGGAAACGACGATCATCAGGCCGATGGAAAGGGGCACGGACCAGATGGCCGGTTGTTCGCAGAGGATGCGGAGCAGAGGATGATGTTTCCAGAAATCATTGATGCCGCTGAACCCGGCGAAGAGCTTGCCCATCGGGCCCTTGTCTAGCGCGAGTGTGCTGGCGTTGACGATGGTGGCTGAGATGAGAGCGCAGAGGCCGCCGGTTAGCATGCCGGTGGCAGCTCCCTTCATGGTCATGCCGCGCCACCAGACGCTCATGAATAGCAGCGGAAAATAACTGGCGGCGGCGATGGCGAAGGCCTGGCCGACCATGAAGTTGATTTCCAACGGCTCGACCAGCGTGCCTAGCAAAACGGAAACGCTTCCGACGATGACGGCACACCATTTGAACATTTTCATCCGCTCATCCGGCGTGGCGGACGGGCGGAGCATGCGGCCGTAAACATCGTGGGCGAGCGCGCTGGTCATGGAAACCAACAGCCCGGAAAAGGTGCTCATGAAGGCGGCGAACGCTCCGGCACAGGTGATGCCGCTGAGGATGGAGCCCATGATGCCGTATTTCTCGCGAATGAGCGTGGGCAGCTCCAGCACGACCTTGTCAGGGCCTTTCGAACCCGTGGCGGCATAAAGTTCCGGCAGAAAATTCCGTCCTAACACACCGAACACCGGTGGGAAGACGTAAAAGACACCGATGAGGATCATCACCCACATGGTCGTCTTCTTGGCAGCAACGCCGTCCGGGTTGGTGTAGAATCTAACGAGAATGTGAGGCAATCCAGCGGTGCCGCAGACGAGAGCGACGATGAGCGAGAAAGTGTAGAGGAGGGAGTAGGGCTTTGATTCTGCGGCAGTGAGTCCGGCGGCTTTGGCGGCCTTGGTCGTGAGCGGGCCGAAGGGGGCGATCCATGCTTCGTCCTTCGGTGCTTTTTCCGGCAGGGCGTGGCGCTCGACGATGCCGTGGTCCACTGTTTGGATGATGGCAGGTGGCGAGTCAGTCGAGGATTTGTTCAGCGAGAGGTTTTTCCCGTAGCCGCCATAAACAGATAGAAGCACGAACACCGGCACCGAGATGGCGAACATCTTGATCCAATATTGCACGGCCTGGACGAGCGTGATGCCCTTCATTCCGCCGAGGGCGACGTTGAGCGTGATAACAGCTCCGACCACGGCAACGCCAACCCAATACGGCAGACCCGGGAAAATGTAAGCAAGTGTGGTGCCCGCGCCTTTCATCTGCGGCATGGTGTAGAAGAAACCGATGAAGAGCACGAAGCACACGGCGATTTTTCTGAAGACCGGCGAGTCGTAACGGCCTTCCGCGAAATCCGGAATCGTGTAGGCTCCGAAGCGGCGCAGCGGTCCGGCGATGAACAACAGCAGAAACAGATAGCCGCACGCATAACAAACGGGATACCAGAGCGCGTCATAACCCGAGAGCATTACCATCCCGGCGATGCCCATGAAACTGGCGGCGCTCAGATATTCCCCTGAAATGGCCGAGGCGTTCCAGCCGACGGAAACAGAGCGGCCCGCGACGAAGAAGTCGGATGCGGACTTGGAGGATTTCGCGGAGCGGAAGCCCATCCAGATGGTGGTGACCACGGTGACGGCCGAGAAGGCGAGGATCCAGATATCGATTTTAGAAAAATCCATGAGTTTGATAGATCAGAGTCTGCGCTTGTTACCCTCGGCCGCGACACGGACCTCATCGCTTTCCAACGCGATCGAGCGCGTGATGAACAAGCGGGCGATGATCCAGACGTAGGGAAAAAACAGCACTCCGAGGATCAGCCAGGTGAGGGTGAAACCGCCGACGCGCTGGGCCATGAATGCGGGGGCGAGGTAGTTCAGAAGCGGCAGTCCGAATAACAGCACAAGGAAGGCGGTGGCACAAGTGATGGACAGTTTGAGCTGCCGTTTCATCAGGCCGTGGAGGAATTCCTCACTGTGGATGAAATCGTCTTGTTTCGGTGGGGTGGGTGGCATCGGGATGGGATGGGTACGGAATGGGGGGTAAATATCCGATTAAGAAGCATGAGAACAGAAGTCCGGCTGGCTGCCGTCAAGAACCATTTCCCGCCGGGCAGGCACGATCGGGTGATGGCCGGGACTCCGAAGTTCCAAGTTTGCAAGCGGCGGTTTTTGATTAACTTCCCGCCATGCCGCTGCTCGAACGCTTTCTGGATCCCGACATCGTCTCGCTGAAAATCTGCGGGGTGACCTCCCGCGCCGATGCAAATCAATTGGTGACACTCGAAGTCGATGCGCTGGGCGTGAATTTCTGGCCGAAGTCGAAACGTCATCTGCCACCGGAGAACGCGGCATGGCTCAAGGACCTGGCGGGAAAAATCCTGCGAGTGGGCGTTTTCGTGAACGAAGGCTGCGAGCTGCCGCTGCTATTATATAAGGAGGGCCTGATTGACGCTGTCCAACTCCACGGCGATGAAACTCCGGAAGACGCCGCGCCGTTCCGCGATGCGGGCGTGCCCTTCATCAAGGCGATCGGCGTGAAAACCCGTGCGGATCTGGATCGCGCGACGGAATTCGGTGCGGCGGCAATTCTGTTGGACGCACACGCGCCCGGTCTCTATGGCGGCACCGGTGAAGTGTTCGACTGGGAGGTCGCTTCCGGTTTCCGCAGGGAGCACCCTGATCTACCTGTTATTCTCGCGGGCGGAATCGTCCCGGAAAATGCCGGACTCGCTGCGATGAGCGTGCGGCCCGCCGCGCTCGACGTGGCATCAGGTGCCGAGATTTCACCTGGCGTTAAGGACTTTCAAAAGGTCGCTGCATTTTTTGCCGCCTTGCACCGCTGACTCCCATGTTCACCGATTCCCACTGCCATCTCGCATCCCATCGATTCACGCCGGAGGAGATTCCTGAAATCGTTTCCCGTGCGCAGGCCGCCGGAGTGGGCCGGCTGATCACACTCGCCACGAGCCTCAACGACCTTTTGCCGAATCTATCCATCGCGGAAAATCCAGCGGTGCACGCCTGCATCGGCATCCACCCTTGCGACGTCCATCACGCACCGGATGACGCAATCGACCGGCTAGCGGAATTCACCGGCGACGTGCGCGTGTGTGCGATCGGCGAGACAGGCCTCGACTATTATCATCCATCGCCGGACGGATGGGATGAGGAGAATTTCCGCGAGAGGCAGCGCAATTTCCTCCGCCAGCATTTCGAACTCGCAGCCTCTGCCGGACTCAACGTCGTCATCCATACGCGGGATCGCGAGGGATATGCGTCGTTCGAGGACGCTCTTGCCATCTACGGCGGCTTTCGTAGTTCCGTGCGCGCCGTTTTCCACTGCTTCATCGGCCCTTGGGAAAACGCCAAGCGCGTGCTGGAGCTCGGCGGCATCGTCTCTTTCGGTGGAGTCACCACTTTCAAGACCGCGCATGAGGTCCGCGATACCGCGAAACTGTGCCCCGCAGGATCATTCATGTTGGAAACAGACTCCCCCTATCTCGCGCCGGAGCCGCATCGCGGAAAGCGCAACGAGCCCGCCTTCACCCGCCTCACCGCAGAGCGCCTCGCGGATCTGCGCGGCGAATCCATCGGTGATCTCGCACTCCACACTAACGAAACCGCGGATGCATTTTTCCGGCTCCGCCCGCAATCGCTTGAATAAAAAACCGGGAGTGCCACGTTTCACCGGCATGCGGCGGCTACACGAGTTCCGTCCTTCACAAGTTGAAATCCAACCACTACATTCACGCCATGACTCCGATTCGCATCCTCGCGCCATCATTGCTCGCCCTGCTCCTCGCTTCCTGCGGCAACCAGAAGGCCGACACCTACGACACGCCGGCCACCCCGGATAGCAGCGCCGTGAACGCCCCGGCGGCTCCACCGTCTAACCCGGTTTACGACACTCCCGCCGCCTACGAGGAAAGCACCGGAGCTCCCGCTCCCTCCGTCACAAGCCCTAACATCCCGGTGGCGCCCACCACTCCTTCTGGCGGGATAGCCGCCGCACCAGCCGCTCCGAAACCCTCTGTCAACGGAGCCGCCATCATCCACACCGTCGTCGCCGGTGACACTCTCTCCGGCATCAGCGCGAAATACAAGGTGCCCGCCGCCGCCATCAAACAGGCCAACAGCATGACCAAGGATACCGTCGTGCTCGGCCGGAAGATGGTGATCCCGCCCATCCACTGACCCATTCAACCCGCCGCCGGGAGCCACGCGCTCCCGGCGGCTTTCTTTTTAAAGCCATGCGCCTCCTTCCCATTCTCGCCTTTCTCGTCTTCGCCGCCCATCCCGTCATCGCTGAAACAACCGAGCCTCTACCGGAAAAAAACGAGGCGACTGCTGACAGCGGGGTTTCAAGCCCTCGGGAAATCGCACTCGATAACCTGCTATCCGAACGTGAGTCCGACAAGGCACTCGACACCGCCATCGCCGACGCACGAAAGAACGGCATCAGCGAGCAGGCCATCCTCGAAGCGCGTTTCATCTATCATGTTGATCGCCGTGAGGACGACGCCATCGCCGCGATGCTTCCCGAGTTCGAGAAACAGGGAGAGAACTTCAAACTTGAGGACTCTGAGATCTTCAGCGTGAAAGAAGATTGGCTCGCCGTTCTCGAATACGTCAAAGCCATCGGCAGTCTGAAAAAAGGCGACAAGGCCGCGTTCAAATCCCACATCACCGAAGCCTTTTGGCTCAGCCCGCGGCAGGCGTCCGCATTCGCCCCGCATATCGAACGCATGCGGCTTGAGGATGCCATGCGCTCGGTGAAAATCGATTTCGCCACACGCCTCGCCCCCCTTGCGGCCGGTGACCCGGTGCCTTTCAATCAGTTGATGAAGGACCGGAAGGCGATGCTCATCCACTTCTGGTCTCCGCTGAACCGCGACTGCGAGTCGAGCATGCCGGACTTCGTCATCGCCGCGGAAGCACTCGCCGGAAAAGGCATCGCAGTGGTCTCACTGCTGCCTGACGACTCGCCGGAGATTCTAACTGCCGCGCGTCGGATGATCCATCCGTTGGGGGCGAACCCACCCGGCGCATGGCTTGTGGATTCAAGGGAAAGCCCGCTTGCACGCACACTGCGCGTGCAAGTGCTGCCGGCATTCGTGCTGGTTTCTAGCGAAGGAAAGGTCCTCTTCAACGGCGATCCGACGGACGACGCATTCTGGGACACGCTAACAAAGATTGACCCGCAGATCGCCCGTCCGGAAATCCACGGGAAGGGCGAGTGAGCGGCGCGGACTAACTACGGCTGGTGCCGTACCAAAAACAGCTTCGGGAAAATATTACGGTTTTCTTGAAAATCGGGACGTTTCAACTTGACGGAACATCAAACTACTAGTTTCATTGTCGTTAGCGAAGAGACACCGTCCATGGCACCACCCATCCATCCATCGAATCTCGAACTTCAGGCCCTATCGGTTCTGTGGCATGATGGGCCATCCACGGTCGCCGCGGTGCATGAGACTCTCCCTGATAGAAAAGACCGCGCCTACACCACGGTGCTCTCCGTGATGCAGAGTCTCGAACGCAAGAGTCTGGTGAAACGTGCGCGTGTCGGCCGTGCTCATGTTTACGCCGCTTCCTATTCCCAGGAAGTGATCGTGCAGCGCGCCACGCACGATTTCCTAACGAACGCTTTTGGAGGACGCCTCGGTGAGGCGCTCCTCGCTATCCTCTCCGCCGGCACATTAACGCCGGAAGAGAAAACAAACATCGAACGCGAACTCCAACGACATAAGACTATGGCTGCAAAAAAAACAGCAAAGAAAGCAGCGGCTAAAACCGCCAAAAAAGCCGTGAAGAAAGTTGCCACCAAAGCCCCGGCTAAAAAAGCCCCGGCCAAAAAGGCAGCCAAAACAGCGGCCCCCAAAGCCCCCGCCAAAAAGGCTCCTGCCAAAAAGGTAGCCAAGAAAGCGGCTAAGAAAGTTGCCAAAAGCGCCAAGAAGGCCGCCAAAAAGGCAGTGAAAAAGACGGTCGCCAAGAAGGCAGCCCCTGCGAAGAAGGCTGCCGCCAAAAAAGCAGCCCCTGCAAAGAAGGCTGCTAAAAAAGCACCTGCCAAGAAAGCCGCCAAAAAGGCCGCGAAGAAGAAGTAATCAAAATTCCTCACCGGTCGAAACGATCCACCCCGCCTCCGGGCGGGTGTTTCCAACGCTCCAAAACTGAGGAATATCAACGGCGGGAGATCTGCGGATCTCCCGCCTCTTTTTTAGCCGAAAAAAGGGATTGCATCCCCCCGCCGCTCCGTCCTAGTTTCGCGCGCCCTGAACAGGGTCATCCTTGCGCGGTTAGCTCAGTGGTAGAGCACCTCCCTGACACGGAGGGGGTCACTGGTTCGAACCCAGTATCGCGCACCATTTTTCCCACTCATCGATTTCATTTTGAATCCTGCGATGAACGCAGCTCCACCCGCACCCGAGGAGCTTGATGCCTTGATCCGACTGTTGGATGACGAGACGCCCGCAGTCCGTGAACAGGTAGCCCAGCGCCTCGCCCTCTGCGGTGGCGACATCAGCGAGTGGCTGGCCACCCAGCCGCGCATCCTAAGCCGTGAAGAGAAGGCACTCCTATCGAAAATGCTCAGCCCTGGCCGCCGCGAGGCGCTCGCCCGCGAGTGGATCGCACCCACCGGCGGTGCCGCCGCGCTGAGCGAAGATTGGGATTCGGTCGAGTCCCTGCTGCGCGTTCTATCGGATTTCCTGCACGACGGCATCGCGCTGCGCCAGCCACTCGCGGATGCACTCGATCTTCTCGCAGAAGAAGCGGAGGAGGATGGGGTAACCACAGGAAACGAACTGCGCGCCTTCCTCTTCGAAGGCACCCGCCTGCGCGGAAACCAATCCGCCTACTACGATCCCCGCAACTCGGATCTTGCCTGGTCAATCGCCGAAGGGCAGTCGAACCCGCTAGGCCTCTGCCTCATCTTCATCCTCGTTGCCAGACGGCTCGAACTCGAAGTGGAGGGCGTGAATTTCCCCGGACATTTCATGGCGAGGTATTTTGAAGAGGGCTATCCGATCATCGTCGATTGCTTCGACCGCGGCCGCGCGCATCTCCAATCAACCTTGCTGGAAAGCCCCGAGCTCACCAAACCGCAACGCGATCTGCTACGCCAGACCGCGGCTCCCGGCACCATCCTTGTGCGCCTGCTGAACAACCTGAACCAGTCGCTCGAACAAAACGGCCGGGAGGACGACGCGCAATTGATCAAGAAACTCCAGAAGACGCTGGCCTGATCCAAGAAGGCTATCGGAACAAGATAGCTACGCGCGGCAGATTCCCGGTTCATCGGCTTCGCGGACGAGACGGCCACGCTCCTTACGAAGATTCTACCAGACACCCAGCGCTGCCAGTTGTTTGCCCGCGGCTTCCGACCATCCGCGGTTCGCGGCTGGCGATGCAGGCGACGGATGTAGCACGCGGCCGACCACCGCCTTGCTGTCACATCCTTCCGCCGCACGGCGCAGGCGTTCTTCGGCAAAGGCGCCGACGCCTACCAGGAACGACGGCTCCATCAGAGTGATGACTTCCTGAAGGTGCTTCAGGCAGGCCTGCTCGACCGGAGCCATCTCGGAGACGGATAACTTGTCGGGAGTTAGATTCGCGCCGGTTTCGCTCATCCAGACGAGCGGGCAGAAATTCAGGACGAAATGATCTTTGAAAAAAGCATCGGCCGTTCCGAAGCGTTCGGCGAACAATCCCCACAAACGCCGTCCGCTAACTTCCGAGCGCTGGCACTGGAAGCCTTCGATAGGGCGCTTCGGGTGTTCGAGCGCGGGCTTGCCGATTTCGGTTTCTATTCCCATCCAGCCGCGCACTGCGGCGACCTCGCCGAACGGCACCCCCGTCTGGGCCATTCCGAATGGCCCGGGATTCATCCCGAGGAAAACGACGCGCTTCTTTCCCTTTCCGTAGCGCTTCAAGTATTCGGTCTGCGCGGCCCAGGTGTAATCCAAAGTGCGATAGACGCAGGCCACCGGAGGTGAAAATTCAAGATCCCGCAGATCGTCCGCGAGGCGTTGGGCGGAGGCTATCAGTTCCTTCATAGCGGTTTCCAGGCGAAGACCAGCACCAGCAGCGAGACCGGTAGATAGAGCAGCGTGAAGAAAAACAACTTCCGCGCTGAGGCGCGCTCGCCGTCACGTGCGAAACGCAAGGCCAGCGCCATCATCATCAGCGCGAGCAGCGGACCGACGATGGTCCATAGCAGATTTGCGAATCCCAGCATCGCCGGCATCAGCGAGAACACCGCGAGGCCCAGCGCGAAGATCGCAGAAAGTCTGCCGCTTTTTTTTCCGCTGAGATCGCCGTTCGACCACATCTTGTAGCCCACCGATTCATACTCGTCTCGGCACAGCCAGTTGATCGCGATGAAGTGCGGGAGCTGCCAGAAAAACAACAGGCCGAACAAAAACCACGCTTCCCAACCCAGTGGGCCACCCGCGCCGACCCAGCCGATCACCGGCGGGATCGCTCCGGGAATCGCGCCGACCAGTGTGTTCGTCGAGCTCACCCGCTTCAGCGGCGTGTAAATGAAAACGTAGATTGCCACCGTCGCCGCCGTCAGGTAGGCGGCTAGGTTTCCGACTTGCACCGCTAGATGGATGATGCCGATGGCGGAAAGCACCCAGCCGATCCCGAAGGCCACCAGCGGATCCATCCGGCGCGATGGCAGCGGGCGGTCCGCCGTGCGTTTCATCCGCGCGTCGAGATCCACCTCCATGAGCTGATTGAACGCCGCCGATCCGAACGCCGCCATGGCTGCTCCGATGATGGTATGCAGCAGCTTCATCCAGTGCACATCGCCGCCCTTCGAAGCGAGCAGGAACCCGAAAAACGTCGTGACCAGAACGAAAAAATTCAGCCGCACCTTCATCAGCACCGCGAGGTCCTGGCGCAGTCCGGGCGTCGGCGCGATCGCCTCATTTTCAGCAGTTTTATCGTTCGTTCCGGAATCTTCCATGGTCGCTGCGGAAAGATGGCGGAGATCGCGCAATTTCCAAGCAGCGACTTGCGGCAGTCTTGTTTTGCGGAAATACCCAATTCCCCGTTGCCTTGACCCACACAGCACCGACAGTATTCCGTTTATAGAACCAAGTATGACAGCAGCCCGTTTCTTTTCGATCCTGATCCTGGTCTCCGCCACCGCGCCCGGCCTGGAGTTCCGTCCGTGGACGGACATGCAAGGTCGGAAAATCGACGCCACCCTCATTCGCACCGATGGCGAAACCATCATCCTGAAGCTCAAGGATGGCCGTGAGGTCCCTTTCCCCCTCACCAAACTTTCCCAAGCCGACAGTGACTATGTAAAAGCCAACCGCGCCGATCCGAGCAATGGAACAGCGGGGAAAAAACCACAGCCCGCCAGCGGCAAAGACACACCGAACTTCGATTCGCCTTGGCCGGATCAGATAAAATTCAGCGATGATCCCGCGATCGCCACCGTCCACGAGGATGCCACGAAAAAGCGCTTCATTTACGAAAGTGCCAACTATCGCTACGTCTGCGATGTGCGCTTGGCGCAGTCGGTGGTGAAGGGATTCGCCGTGATGTTCGAGGCCACCTATCAGTTCTGCCGCAGCCTGCCACTCGGCCTGATCGGCGGGGAAAAAACTGATGGCAAACTCCAGATCATCCTGTTCGAGAACCTCGACGACTATGTGGACGCCGGCGGACCACCCAACACCGCCGGTGTTTTCATCACCGGGAGAAATGTTGTGCTCGTCCCGCTCACCAGCCTCGGCGTCCGGCCGGTGGGCAGCATCTACATGTTGGTCCGCGACAAAAGCAGCACGACCCTGCCACATGAACTCACCCATCAGCTTACACCCGAGACTTACTTTGAAAAAGGCGCGATGGGTTGGTTCACCGAAGGCCTCGCCGAATACGTCGCCACCACCCCCTATCGCTCCGGCATCTACAATGTCCGGGGAAACCAGAAGGCGATCATCGAATACACCACCGCCTTCGGCACCAAGGACATGGGCGGCCGCGCGCTTGGGGAAAAAATCAGCATGCCATCGCTGAAATCCTTCATGCTCCAGAGCTACGAATCCTTCACCGAACAGGCCCAGCTCAACTATGGCTGCGGCCTCCTCATCACAAATTATTTCCTCCACATGGACGGCGAGGGCGATGCGAAACGCATTAAGAACTATCTGAGAGAGCTAACCGACGGTAAGGACGCCGAGAAATCCCTCGATCTCCTCCTGGACGGCCGCACCTACGAGGAGTTGGAAAAATCCATCACCAAAGCATGGAGCAGCAAGGGCGTCGATTTCACTTTCGCCAAATAGGCCCGCACATTGATCGCTCGCCATTGACGGCGGGGTCCGGCATGGTGCATCCCTCCACGCGAATCCACCAGCACACACGATGTCGAAAACTTTCAAAGAACTCGGGGTTTCCCCAAAGCTGATCAAGGGCCTTGAGGAACTCGGCATCCACACCCCCACGCGCATCCAGGAAGAGGCGATTCCCTATCTGATGGAGCACAACGGCGATTTCATTGCCCAGGCGCAGACGGGCACCGGAAAGACCGCGGCGTTCGGCCTGCCGTTGCTTTCCAAGATCGATCCATCAGTGAACGAGATCCAGGCGCTCGTCATCTCCCCCACCCGCGAGTTGGCGAAACAAATCGCCAAGCAGCTTTTCCGTTTCACAAAACACACCGACAAGATCTTCACCGAAGCAGTCTGCGGCGGCGAAGACATGGACAAACAGGCCGCCGCGCTGCAACGGCCCACACACATTGTCGTCGCCACGCCCGGCCGTCTGTTGGATCTTTTCAACCGCAAGGCGCTCACGCTGGTGCATGTGAAATACCTCGTGCTCGACGAGGCAGACGAGATGCTGAGCATGGGCTTCAAGAAAGAGCTGGTGAAAATTTTCGCCCTCACCCGCGGCCGCAAGTGCGCGTGGCTTTTCTCCGCCACCATCCCGGATGGTATCCAAGCGCTGATCAAGGACTACATGTCGGCCAAGGCGCACCTCGTGAAAATCGACAAGGGCCACGTGGTGAACCGCGACATCGACCACCGCTTCATCACTTGCTCGCGCGACGACAAAACGGACTTCATCACCACCTTCCTGAAAAAACAGCAGGAAGAGCGCGGCATCATCTTCTGCCGGACCCGTGCCGGTGCCATCGTATTGGCGAAACAGCTAACCGTCCGGCGGTTTCCCGTGGACGTGATCCATGGCGACCTAACACAGAAGGAGCGCGACAAGGTCATGCGCGCGTTCAAGAACACCAAAGTGCAGTTCCTCATCGCCACCGACGTCGCCGCCCGCGGGATCGACGTGGAAGGACTCTCGTTCGTCATCCACCACCAGCTTCCCGAGCAGCTTGAATACTACACGCACCGCAGCGGAAGAACGGCGAGAGCCGGGAAAAAAGGAATCTCCATCGCCTTCATCGAGCCCCGTGAGCGCGGGAAGATCACGCGCTTGGAAAACGAGTTAGGCCTGAGTTTCACCGAGAAGCACTGAGAGGCGTTCAGCAGGCGCGCGGCGAAGTCGATAACGCCCTTTCGCGCGATCAGGCCAATCTCACTTTTTCGGCTTCTGCTCCGCGTGGGCAGGCGGCTGGACGTAATTGAACAACTCCATCGCGAAGCGGATATCACCATCGCTCACGAGCTTTCCGCTGGATGAATCCGGGTCGTTCGATTTTACCACACGGACGGCATTCGGCCGGAAGGCGTCGAAATCCGCCATATCCGTCTGCTCTTGCTGCACCGCAGGCGCGGCGGCGACCACCGCAGGCTTGGCCTTGGCCACCGGCGGATTCGCGATCTGATACTGGATCAGGAAAACCACCGCCCAGAGAATCAAGGCGGCGATGGGAATCCCGACGAAAAGCGTCGTCGTCCGGCCCTTGGCTTTCCATTCCGCCTCCTTCCGGCGCTCCGCTTCCTCAAGGATCGCCCCCAGCCGTTTGTCTGATGCATGCGGGATGCTTCTGCGATTTCCCTGTGACATAGAGGTAAGGATGCGCTAACCGTCCGGGAATGTCAAAACGTTAGCCGGACACGATGCAGCGGCCACTTCATTTCCAATCGATCCTGTTCCACATGACGGGCTATGCAAAACTCGATAGAGTCATCGCGGTGAAGTCATTTTTAGTGAACCATTCAGCGGCTCCAGCCAGCGGCGATCAGCCGCGTGACGCAGGCGACGGGTGCGCCGCCGGGGCCGAGGGGTTGCCACGTCATCTCTACTGTGACAGGAGTCCGCAGTCCTTCCGTTAGCAGGGTGAGTCTTTCGGCCACCGTTCTATCGGCCGTGACGACGATGGGTTGCGGATCGTCGCGGTGTTCGATTTTAAACTGGGCGGTTCCGGCAGGAAATCCGGGGGTTTTCTGCTCGTCCGCCACTTTTGAAATGAACACGCGCAGCATCTGCGGGGTGGCCGGTCGGCGTTCGGTAAACTCGCTCCAGTCCATCGTGCCGTAGGCGGTGAGGCTTTCCCAATCGACGGCGAAGCGCTGGCCGTCCCAGATCATGGCGACCGGATAGCGGCGGCCGGAAAAGGGCTCTACCTGAAACAGCACCGCCGGTGTGGTTCCGAGCTCGGTGACGTGGCCGGGTGAAACGCGGCCGAGTGTCTGATAGGGGTGATTCCGTTTGTCGTGATAGTCCTCCATCAGCGGCCGGACCCGCGGGGTATCACGGACGAGCAGGGACTTTGAAATGGTGTCCGGTGCTTCGAAGTATTTTTCCAACGCGGCGAGCGCTGGCGCTTCCATCGGGACGGGAGGAACGATGACCGTTGGGGGTGCGGCTGCCGGTGGTTTTCGGTTCCGGTGGATCATGCTCTCTCCAAGGGTCAGCACGAGGGCGATGATCAGGGCGATCAGAATGAGGGCCGCAGTGATCCAGGTCTCGATACGCTGCGGCTGATAGGGCGATCCGTCACCTGGATTTTCCGCATCCATGCGTCAGCGCCTTCTGCGGGCGAGGCTGATGACTGCGCCCGCGATGGCGAGCAGGGCTGCGGACGGCTCGGGTACCAGATCCCAGCCGATCACATCGAAGGCGGTTAGATCATTGGGACCGGTGGCGAGCGTCTCGCCGGTGGCGGCAGTCGGGTCCATGATGCCCAGACCGAGGTTGTCCTTCCAGTGGCTGGCCTGTTGGCCGTCACCGAAGTTCAGTCCGTTGGAAAAGCCGGCGATCGAGGTGGCTCCGTTGTCGAGCGAGAAGTATTTGTTCGTGTTGCCAGCGGTCCAGTCGATCACGCCGCCCGCCGTGCTGGCGGCCGAGAAGCGGAACAGGTCCAGCGTGGAAACATAGTAGAACTCGTTGTCAGAAAACGGTCCGTTGATCGGCGGCGAGTTACCGTCGAGTATATCCACTCCGCTCGTGAATCCCAGCGAGTGTCCGATTTCGTGGATGGCAGCTCCGACAAAATCGTAAGATCCGGAGGCGATGCCGTCACTGCTGTCATAATCCCAGGAGAATGAATTGCCGAAGGTGATGCTCGCGTCGATGTCGGTGGGTGCATAGACGGCCCCCAGTGCTTTGGCGTTGGCCGTCGTCATCCAGATATAGGAATTGTTCAAGCCACCGTCGTTGTCGAGATAAGCGATGGCGGATCCGGAACCATTCGGATTGTCGGAAGTCCGATTGATGAGCATGCCGAATGACGAGGTGACTGCCAGCGAGTTCACAGCCATGACATCCGCAACGGAAGAGGCATCCCCGCCGAGCGCGTCCCTAACATCGGCATAGTGGAAGAAGTCGCTTTCCGAACCGGTCGAAGCGAGAATGCCACTCCCCAGCGTGGCGGTGCCCACTTCCATGTTGAGGACGACGTTATCGCCGAGTTTCGAGGACCAGAACGCGCCCGCCGCGTTGAATCCGGCGATGTCCTGCGCCGTGCTCTCGGGGGTGAAGGTGAAATTGAACGTCAACGCCGAAGCATCCATGCCCATAGCACCAAGCATCGCTGCGGCGACCAACATCCGTAGGGCTCCGAGATGGGTGCCGCCGATTACTGAGAATGGGTTTTTCAAACGATTCGAAACTCCGGAATCCTCTTCGGCGGGTCAAAGCTATTTTCGTAAAACTCAATCAAGAAGGTACTTCGACGCCTGCTCCACGTCCTTGTCGCCGCGGCCGGAGAGGTTCGCGATGAGGATGCAGTCCTTCGGCAGGCTCGGGGCGATCTTGGAAATGTAAGCCATCGCGTGCGCGCTTTCGAGCGCCGGGATGATGCCCTCGCTGTGGGCGAGTTCTTTAAAAGCGGCGAGCGCTTCGGCATCCGTGGCGTAGGTGTATTCGACCCGGCCGATGTCCTGAAGATACGCATGCTCGGGACCGACGGCGGCGTAGTCGAGGCCGGCGGAAACGGAGTGCGTGAGTTCGATCTGACCGTCGGCATTAGCGAGCAACCAGGTTTTTGTCCCCTGCAGCACGCCGAGTTTCCCACCTTGGAAACGCGCGGCGTGGCGCTCCGGGATGATGCCGTCGCCACCCGCTTCCACGCCGACCATGCGGACGTTTTCATCATTCAAAAACGGATGGAACAGGCCGATCGCATTCGAGCCGCCGCCGACGCAGGCGACTAACAAATCCGGCAGGCGTCCTTCTTTTTCCAAAATCTGCTGGCGTGACTCGACCCCGATCACGCGGTGAAAATCCCGGACGATCATCGGAAACGGATGCGAACCGAGCGCGGAGCCGAGGATGTAATGCGTGTTTTCCACCGTGCTGACCCAGTCACGCATCGCCTCGTTCACCGCTTCTTTCAGCGTCGCTTGTCCGGCCGTCACCGCGCGGACTTCAGCCCCCATCAGCCGCATCCGGGCGACGTTGAGCGCTTGCCGTTCCATGTCCACCTTTCCCATGTAAACGACGCACTCCATGCCGAAGCGCGCGCAGACGGTGGCGGTGGCCACGCCGTGCTGGCCGGCTCCGGTTTCCGCAATGATGCGTTTTTTCCCGAGGCGTTTCGCGAGCAGGATTTGGCCGATGGCGTTGTTGATTTTGTGGGCTCCGGTATGCAGCAGGTCCTCGCGCTTGAGATAGATTTTCGCGCCGCCGAGCAGTTCGGTCCAGCGGGCGGCGAAATACAGCGGGGTTGGGCGGCCGCAGTAGTTGTGGAGCAGATCATCGAGTTCCGCCTGAAACGCCGGGTCGGCCTTGGCGGCGGCGTAAGCGGTGGCGAGCTCCTGCAGCGGAGCCATCAGGGTTTCCGGGACGAACATGCCGCCGAACTGGCCGAAGTGGCCGGTGGCGTCTGGAGTAACGGGCATTGCGGGAGTTTCGGTAGCCATGGATCGCCGGAGTGTCCTGCGGGAAACACCGGGATTCAAGGGGAGAATGCTTCTGATTCCCCACTTTCCAGGCCCCTTTCGACATTTGCCCGTCCTCGGGCCTTGTCGAAGTCAAACCACCGGCGGTGTCACAGGAGCATCCTTCGCGCCTAGCAAGTAATCCTGCTTATTCGCCGCTAGGGCAAAGCGGGTTTTTCCGCCGCCGGGCCATGGGGTTTCAAAAAGTCCGCACCCATGACGGTGCGGGCAAGGAAAGACCCTGCCGGACGAAAGTCCAAGGATGGCTGAAAGATTGGTATCCTGCCGAAGTTGAAGGCAGCGACCCCAAGAATATCGAAGAAATGGGCAAGGGCATGCCCTGATTCGCTACCATGATAAGGAACTCAAGCATCATTCCCTTGGTCAGAGAGCATCAGCGCTTGTACTATATGTGCTCAGCCAACGTGAAAATGATGTAATCATGATCGATCAACCGGAGGACGATCCCGATAATCAGACGATCTATGATGACGTAATCAGTCTGATAAGGGTGATGAAGCCGTTCACTCAGTTTATCTTCGCGACCCATAACGCAAACTTTCCCGTGTTAGGTGATGCGGAGCAAATTCACGCATGCCGTTATCAGGACGACGCGATCACAGTCCGAAGCGGCAGCATCGATTCGAGGCCCACGCAGGATGCAATCATCAATATCATGGAAGGTGGCAGGGAAGCATTCAATAAACGCAAGGAAGTTTACGACCTATGGAATTCTCAGAACTCATCGAAATAATCAGCCGTGGCGAGGACAGCCGCCACCAGTTCAAAGAGAACGTTCATAACAATGATTCGCTAGCTGCGGAGTTGGTGGCTTTCTCCAATGCGGAAGGCGGGTATCTGTTGATTGGTGTAGATGACTCGGGAAATGTACGCGGACTACCATCAGATGACATCCACAGGCTTAACAAGATGCTATCAAACGTGGCATCGCAAAACGTCCGTCCGGCAATCAATCCGGTTTCAGAGAACATCTCCCTTCCGGATGGACTAGTCATGGTGGTCCCGGTCCTTCGGGGAGTGAACAAGCCCTACATGACAGATAACGGAATTATTTATGTCAAGAGTGGCGCAAACAAGAAGCCGGAGACCTCCAGAGAAGAAATCCAGCGCATGTTTCAGCAGGCGGGTCTTGTCCATGCGGACGAAAGCCCGATTTCGAACACAAGCGTCAGCAGTCTGGATATGCCCTATTTCCAGGCATTTTTTGAGAGCAATTAGGGAGAAGCGCTTGATGCCCAGTCCGTATCGCTTCCGCAATTACTGGAGAACATGAATCTTGCCGGGGAGGGCACTCTCAATCTGGCGGGAATTCTGCTTTTTTCCAGCAGCCCCGAGTGTCAACTGCCGGCATTCATCGTGAAGGCAGTCGCATTTTCTGGAACGAATATCGAAGACGATCACTACATCGACAGCCGCGACATCAAAGGGAAACTCGCTGATATTTACCAATAGACCCTTGGATTTATCATCACAAATACTGGGACGCGACAAGGAGAGCGTGGCTTCAATTCAACAGGAGAACCTGAGATTCCGAGGATCGTCTGGGAGGAGCTGATCGCAAATGCATTGATCCACCGTGACTACTTTGTGACAGCGCCCGTGCGAGTTTTGGTTTTCACGGATCGCATCGAGATCATTAGTCCCGGCCACCTTCCGGATAACCTTACGATCGCCAACATCAAAACCGGAAATTCCAATATCAGAAATCCGGTCCTAGCTTCTTTTGCTACCAAAATCCTCCCTTATCGAGGTCTTGGAAGTGGTATTCTTCGAGCAGTGAAAGCTTATCGCAACATTGATTTTGAGGATAATCGTGAAGGAAACTGGTTCAAAGTCACTATCGTTCGGCCAATCGATTAGCCGCTCCGTGAACTTTGCTTCATCGAGCAATGACCTCCCGCGCATCCCCGTTGTGAAGAGGGTGTAAGACAAAAAAATTAGTTGAGGCTTGGTAACCATCTGGGTGCTTGAGTGCGGGCTTGGGCGAGGATGGGGAGGCGGGCTGCCCAGATCTCCTCGAAGTTTCTGCTAAGGACCATGCACCGGAGCTTGAGGATGGC
>JBBRCO010000077.1:0-18319 GCA_038204755.1 Verrucomicrobiales bacterium | reverse complement strand
AGGGTGCCGACTTCTCCGTAGAGAGTGCGGAGGTCACCGATGGCACGGCCGTCTGCACGGACGCCTTTTTCCATGATGGAGATACGGAACGCCTTTTTCTGAAGGTATTCGAAGGCTTGCTCGACGTCGAAGTCGGTGGCTTCAGGAGCGCGCTCCTTGATAGCTTTTTCGACTTCGTCGCGGAGGGCTCCGACTTTCTTGGCACGCTCGGTTTTCGACGGTGCGTAGATGGCGGCTTCGATGCGGTCACCGGCGATTTCGTAGGCGATTTCAAGGAGGTTGTCCTTGGCTACGGTGACTTCGTAGCTGCGCTATTCCTTGCCGGCGAGTTTCGCGAGTTCTTCCTGGGCGGCCACCAGCTTGGCGACAGCTTCTTGGGCGAAATGCAGAGCCTTGATGAATTCGTCTTCGGGGATCTCGTCGGCTTGGCCTTCGATCATGATGACGTTGGTCTTGTCGCCGACGTAGATGAGGTCGAGGTCGCTATCAGCGCGCTCGTCGTGAGTCGGGTTGATGACGAATTTTCCATCGACGCGGCCGACACGCACCGCACCGATCGGGCCGGCGAACGGGATGTCGGAAAGGCAGAGGGCGGCGGAAGCACCGTTCATCGCGAGGATGTCCGAGTCATTCACGCCATCGGCACTGAGGAGGATGGCGACGATTTGCGTTTCGTAGAGGTAACCTTTTGGGAACAACGGGCGCAGTGGGCGGTCCGTCATGCGGCAGGTGAGGATTTCCTTTTCGGTGGGGCGGCCTTCGCGCTTGAAGTAGCCGCCGGGGAAGACTCCGGCAGCGGTGGCTTTTTCCTTATATTCCACGGAAAGTGGGAACCAGGTCTGGCCGGGCTTCACCTTGGTGGAGGAAACGGCGGTGACGAGGATGATGGTATCGCCGCAGCGGACGGTGACGGCGCCATCGGCGAGTTTGGCGATTTTGCCGGTTTCGAACGTTATCGGGTTGGTGCCGACGTCGGCGGTGAGTGTGTGGATATTCATGTTCTGTATTTTCTTTTTTCAGTGCGTACAGCCCATCCGGCGGAATGCAGGAAGGGCAATCTTCGTTTTCAGACAAATTCCGCAGCGCGCAAATGGGCGGCTGCGGAGGGAAATGTCTGGCGGGCCGGGGTGGTGCCAAGACCGTTTCGCAAAACAGCCACGGTGGATTACCGTGGCTGCTTGCGGAGAGTTTTTAGCGGCGGAGGCCGAGGCTGGCGATGATCTGTTGGTACTTTTCCTCGGAGCCCTTCTTAATGTAATCCAGCAATTTCCGGCGCTGGGAAACCATCGTCAGGAGGCCGCGGCGTGAGGCGAAGTCCTTCTTGTGGATGTTCAAATGGTCCGTGAGTTCGAAAATCCGCTTGGTGAGAAGCGCGACTTGATATGCGGAACTGCCTGTATCTCCTTCGTGGAGCTTATATTCGGTGAGGTTGATTTCTTTTGTATCGGCCATGGTCGTAGGGGATGGATCCAGCTTCTTGATTGAACGAGGGCCGGACCGTCCTAGGGTTGAGGTTGAGCGCGGAAGAAAGCCTCCGGGCGGCGGATTTGCAAGATAATTGAGGCGGGCGAATGAAGTTTTTAAAAATGCCCGCGGCCGGAACTACAGATGCACGAAGTTTCTCACGACGGCTCCGTCCGCTCGAAAAACCTCTGGTAAAGGAACGACGCCAAAAACGCGATCACCGCCACGCCGATCAGCGCGCCGATCCGGAAAATGCTCTCGATGTTCGCCAAATCGTGCAGGAACACCTTCAGCAGCGTGACCACCAACAGCCCGATCGCCGCAAACCGCGCATATTTGGATTTCCGCCAAATTCCGATCCCCAGCAAACCGAGCGAAAACAGCCCCCAGGCGATGCTGTAGGTCATGTCGCGGGCGAAATTTCCGCCGAAACTGAATGCCACGCGGCGGGCACCCGGAGCCGTGAAATAGTCGGCGATCTCAATGTTCAGCAGCACAAAAAGCAGCACGCCACCCATCCCATACAGCATCCCACGCGGCGAAAACTGCTTCCACCGCCCCGCCGGATCCGTGAACCAGTGCGCCCCGAAAAACTGCGCCACCGCCACCAGCCCGTAGGCATACAGTTGCCAGTTCAGGATCGCCGTGCCACTGCGCGGGTAGTCGGTGAACACCGCCGGATTGAGCGTCAGCCGGATAAAGGAAACCGCCAGCAGCGCCAGCCCCGTGAGCTGTAATCCCGGGTGCGGCACCTTTCTGAAAAGCCACAGCAGCAGCGCCCCTTCCATCGCCCAACTCACCGTCAGCCACTGGCGGTCGAACTGGATCGGGAATATCAGCGTGATGAAAAGCAGCGCCACCCCGCCAAACCACGCGAGCTGGCTGCGCCGGTGCGCGTCCATTTCCCCGCCCCATCGGATCGCCACCGCCAACGAAGCGAGCGCCGACACCGCGAATGCCGCTGGCAGCAGACCCATCACCTCGTTCGGAAACGCGCGTTTCACCAATTGATGCACCAGCAGGAAATGCCCCGCGCCCGAGAGCGCGCTGGCGATCCACGGCGCGAACTGACCCATGCATACCTTTCGGAAAACAAACGGGAAAACCAAGAACAGCCCGTAAAATCCAAGATACCAAGCCAGCGCCACCATCGGCGTTTCCGACCGGAAATTGTGCAGATGCCACACACCCTCCACCGCCAGCGTTCCGACCAACGCCGCCAGCACCAGCGGCCCTTGTTTCCCGAAAATCGCCAATCCTCCCAGCAACAACGACATCAACAACGCAACTCCAAAAACCGGCGACGGATCCGCCACCGGCAGATGCAGCAGCGCCAGAATCAGCATCCCAAACGGCACCACTCCCGAGACTACCGGCAGAAATCCCGCCACCTGCTGGTCGAGCGTCCGCTCTCCCTCTTTCCCTAAATTCCCACGCGAGAGAAATTTCCCCGCCACGGAAAACACCGCAGAAAATCCCGTGATCACGCCCAAAAACGGCAGCAACGAATCCACCGACGACGGCCCTTTCAGCAGCCACATCGCCGCCACGCCCATCGTCAGTAAAAGCGACACCAGCACGGAAACCACCGCACCCGTCGCAAGCGCCAGCCCGATCGCCAGCAGATCCGCGATCAGGATCGCCACCCAGATCACCATCGGCACGGGTTCCAGCCGGACCACCGGCAGCAACATCAGCAGCACGACCAAAGGCGCGAACCAAGGTCCCGCCTTCATCGGCCAAACCGCCGACATCGCACCCGGACGCCGGGCGAGCAGCACCGGCACCGCCGCATGCAGCGCGCCGAAAACCAGATAGACCGCAAGCATCCCGCTGAGATTTTCCGGCGTCAGTCCACGCACCGTCCAACACGCCAGATGGAGAAACACCAGACCCGCCGCGATCACCTGCGCCAAGCCCAGATCCGGCCGCACCATTACCAGCGCGATCACCGGCAGTTGGACCAGCAGCAGGAATCCGTATAACAAAAAATACCGCTCCGCCACCTGCCCGTATCCCAGCATTACGAAACCAAACCCCATCGCCACCGCCGCCAGCCCTATCACCGATCCCGCCGCATGCAGACCCATCTCCTTACCCTTTCTGCCGATCCATCCGCCCAGCAGAAACAGCGCGATGAAAAACAGCAGTATCCCCATCGGCACCAACGTCTCCACGCCCACGTCATAATCTCCCGCATCGAAAAATTTCCCGAACCACCCGATCTGCATCAGCGCTGTTCCCACCGCCGCCGCACTCGTCAGGAAATCCCAGCACTTCTTCCGCGAAACCGCAACCAGCCCGATGTCCAACAGCGCGATATAACCGAACAACCCGAACACCTGGTCCTGCCCGGTGGACAGCAGCACCGGCGTTAGGAATCCGCCGAGCATGCCCAGCACCGCCACCACCAGCGCGTCCAGCCGCACCGCGGTGATGAACGCCACGGCCGTCACACCCGCCATGATCACCAGCGTGGAAACCGTGCCGAACGCCGGAAAATGATAGATCGCGTGCGCCGCGAAGGTCACCCCGTAGAGGATCAGCACACCCGTCGCACAGAACGCCTGCGCCAGCACCCGGTAGCGCGGTAGCCGATGCGACCCCAAGCCGCCCAACAGCAATCCGCCGCCCATCACATATCCCATCGCCACCCGCAGCGCCGGAGAGATCAGGTTTTTCTCAAACGCATACTTCACGAAAAAAATCACCCCGAAGAACATCGCCACCCCACCCAGCCAGGCGAAAAGCTTCACCCCCATAAATCGCTCTAACGAAAACGGCTCCTTCTCTTCCACCGCCTCTATCACCGTTGCCGGAGCCTTCCACTCCACCGCCATTTCCTCCACCTGCGGCAGCGGCGGCGGGACCTGGGCTGCAGCGGCCAGTCCGTTCTTCGCTTCCCGCTTTTTCAGAAATCCGTCGATATTTACGGGCGCGTCCGCCATCACTTCCTCGTCCGCGCGCGGTTCAGGAGTAGCCGGCGGCGGAGCTTTCATTTCCCGCACCTCCTCCTTCAGCTCCCTGAGCCGCCCCGCCAAGCGGTTCATTTCCTCCCGCGCCCCGGCCGCTTCCTTGCGGGCGGCATTCAGTTTAGCGAACAGCCAGAGTTCTGCCAGAATGACCAGAATGATGATGAATTCCATGGTGCTGCCATGAATGCCTACACGTTCTCCGCCCGTTTGACGATACCGAATCCTTCAGCCCGGCCTCCAGCGATTTGGGCAATGGCTCCCCGCTCCTTGACAAATCCGGGAAATCCCATTCCGATTTCATTCGCAATGGATGACTTTGATCTCTCACTCGACTATCAACGGCAGAACGCACGTCAAACCATGCGCGTGGCCAATCCCGATAATGTGGAACTCATCCTCAGGGAGCTGTTCGGCGCGGGTTCATCCCAGTGGACCGGCTGGGACGAACAGTTCATCACGTTCGTCGAAAATAACAGGAAGGGCACCCTCCTCTACGGCAGCATCGGCGACCACTGGCATTTCCTTTTCGCTCCCGCCGCCGAAGAGGGATTCTGGATCTGCGCGCGTGAAAGCATGACGGGAAAAGGCCTGCTCCAGCCGCAATCCATCGGGATACTAATGGAGGTCGCGGAGCAAAAGAACCTTCATACCCGTTAGGGGAGACAGACACCACAAATTTATACCCACGCCACTGGCGCTTTCAACCTGCGGCAGACATCCTCCACATTCGTCCGCAGAGCCGAGGCCGAAGCGTGGGGTGATGACGACCCAGGCTTGGCGAGCATTCTATCGAACATGGCCCACGATACGGGCCCTCCTGTGGCTCGTCGAGCCCAGCCGAGTTCCCGCAAAACCTGCTCCAGACTGAGTTGATGGTGCGCGCGCTTTCATTTTAATTCTTTGCCTCCTGGTGGACCGTAAAGCTCAGTTTGCCGGATGGCTGAGTTCCTATTCTCTGCACCTTGGAACCCGGTCTTTGCGAACGGGGACTAAAGGCCTTTCGATCTCCGGTCGATACGGGTTGACCGGAGATCAACCCTCCACCAACGCCTTCAGCCTGCAGCAGACTTCCTCGACGTTGGCGCGGGAATTGAAAGCGGAAATGCGGAAATAACCTTCGCCGCCGGAGCCGAAGCCGGAGCCGGGGGTGATGACGACCTGGGCCTCGCCGAGCATTCTATCGAACATGTCCCAGGAGCTCAGGCCCGCCGGGCAGCCGACCCAGACGTAGGGCGCGTTTTCACCGCCGAAGACGGGGAGTCCGGCGGCAGCAGCGGCTTCGCGGAGGAGTTTGGCGTTGCCCATGTAGTGTTCGATGAGCGCGCTGACCTGTTTTTTTCCTTCTGTGGAGAAGACGGCGGCGGCGGCTTTTTGGACCGGGTAGCTGGCACCATTGAACTTGGTGCTGTGGCGGCGGGACCAGAGCTGATGGAGCGGGACGCGCTCGCCGGTGTCTGACCTGGCGCTAACGGTTTTCGGGATGATGGTGTAGGCGCAGCGGACGCCGGTGAAGCCGCCGTTTTTCGAAAAGCTGCGGAACTCGATGGCGCAATCACGCGCGCCTTCGATCTCGAAAATGGAGCGCGGGATTTCCGGGTCCTGGATGAAGGCTTCGTAAGCGGCATCGAAGAGGATGATGGCGTCGTTTTGCCTCGCATATTTCACCCATGCTTCGAGCTGCGCGCGGGTGGCGACGGCACCGGTAGGATTGTTCGGGAAGCAGAGATAAATGAGGTCCGCCTTTTCGGTTGGAACTTCGGCCACAAATTTGTTAGCGGCGGTGCAGGGAAGATAGAGCAGGCCGGCGTAGGCGCCTTTTTCATCGGCGTCGCCGGTGTTGCCAGCCATGACATTGGTATCGACATAGACCGGATAGACGGGGTCGGTGATGGCGATGACGTTTCCTTCTCCGAAGATATCGAGGATGTTGCCGGTGTCGCACTTCGAGCCGTCCGAGATGAAAACCTCATCCGCGGAGATGCCGAGATCGGCGAACTGATTGTCCACGATGGCCTGGCGGAGAAACTCATATCCCTGCTCCGGGCCGTAGCCTTTGAAAGTCTCGCGGCTGGCCATTTCATCTACGCCTTCGTGCATCGCCTTCACCACGGCGGACGGCAGCGGCTCGGTCACATCGCCGATGCCACAACGGATGATGCGGGCGGCTTTGTCGGGATTTTCTTCGGTGTAAACCCGGACGCGGCGGGCAATTTCCGGGAAGAGGTAACCGGCTTTGAGCTTGAGAAAATTGGAGTTGATCGTGGCCATGCGGGCGGACGTTAAGCATTGGCCGGACGATCAGGCAAGGGCGGAGGTGGTGGACCGGAAGGAATGCGGGATTTGGCGAATAAACGGACTACCGACCGCGTATCCTCGCCAAGCATGCTTCGGTTCTCCGGCTATTTTCTTTTGGGACTGACGGGCGTTTTGCCCGCCGGGGAAGTCGCGCCGGGTGGTGCCGCGATTTATGCGGAGCACTGCGCTTCGTGTCATGGGAAGGACGGCGAGGGCGTGGACGACGAGGTGGATGAGCCGTTGCACGGCGAGCGGTCCCTGGTCTCGCTGGCTCGCTACATCGACAGGCGGATGCCCGACGACGACCCGGGCTTGCTGGACGCGGAGCAATCCCGGCGGGTGGCGGACTATATTTATGGGAAATTCTACTCGGCGGAGTCACGGGCGAAAAACTCGCCACCTCCGAAGGCGGCCTTCGCCCGGCTATCCAACCGCCAGTTCCGGGAATCCGTGGCGGATTTGCTGGGCAGCTGCGACCCCGCGCGGGTGCCGGGGGTGGGCGACGGATTGAAGGCGCGGTATTTTCAATCCGATGGGATGAAGAAGAAGGCTCGCATGGTTTCCGAGCGGCTGGACACCCGGCTGGATTTCGATTTCGGCGAGGGCTCGCCGGTGGAGGGAATCGCGCCGGACCAGTATTCCATCGCGTGGGAGGGATCCTTGCTCGCTCCGGATACGGGTTGGTACGAGTTCCGGATCACCACTCCGAACGGCGCGCGTTTCTATCTGAATGGCGACCGCCAGGATGGCGATGGGAACCACCGCGATGACAGTGGCGCAAAACGCCAGATAGCTCTGATAGACGCATGGGTCAGCTCGGGAGAAGAGGTTCGCGAATCCGCCGCGAGGATTTTCCTGCTAGGTGGGCGGTCCTATCCGCTGCGGTTCGATTATTTCAAATACAAGGACAAGCGCGGGATGGTCCGGATGGAATGGAAAACTCCGCGATCAACGTGGCAGGTGCTGGCTGCCCCGGCGTTGTCGTCTGCGGCCGCGACGCGGGTGGCGGTGGTGAGCACGACTTTCCCGGCGGATGACGCCAGTGAGGGATATGAACGTGGAACGGGGGTTTCCAGGGATTGGCACGAGGCGACGACCAACGCCGCAATCGAAGGTGCCAATGAAGTGGTGGCCCGGCTTCCGCTGCTGAGCGGCGTGGGTGATGATGCGCCGGACCGTGAATCACGGCTGCGGGAATTCGCAACGCAGCTCGCGGAGCGGGCCTTCCGCCGCCCGCTCACCGATCCGCTGAGAGATATTTATATTGGACATCCTTTCAGCGGCGGAGTGCTGCCGGAGCAGGCGGTGAAACGTGCCGTCATCCTCATTCTCACTTCGCCGCGGTTTCTCTATCCGGAGGTGTTGTCCGAGCGGGATGATTTCACGGTGGCGGGCCGCCTCGCCCTTGGGATCTGGGATTCCCTGCCCGACAAACCCCTCCGCGAGGCTGCTGCGGCGGGGAAACTCCACACCCGCGAGCAGGTGGCGAAACAGGCGCGGCGAATGGTCGCGGATCCCCGTGCCAGGGCGAAGCTCGATGGATTTTTCCGCCGCTGGCTGAAGCTGGATGTGGAGAGTTCGCTCGACAAGGACCCGGGCGCGTTTCCAGGTTTCGACGACGGATTGGTGGCCGATTTGCGAACATCGCTGGAGCTATTTGTCCAGCGCGTGGTGGAAAGCGAAAAATCTAACTACCGCGAGCTGCTCACGACCGACTCCCTGCTACTGAACCAGCGCCTGGCCGACTACTACGGCGTGGCGATGCCGGAAGGCGGCGGATTCCAGCCCGTGAAACTCGATCCCGCGCTGCGTGCCGGGGTGCTCACCCATCCGTATTTGTTAGCCCGGCTCGCGCATCATGACATCACCTCGCCCATCCAGCGCGGCGTGTTCCTCACGCGCAACATCCTCGGCGGTGTGCTCAAGCCGCCGCCGGAGGCCCTTGCCTTCGATGACCACAAATTCGACCCCACTCTAACGATGCGGGAAAAAGTCGCCGAGCTGACCCGCAACCCGTCCTGCATGACTTGTCATGAGACGATCAATCCGCTCGGGTTTTCGCTGGAAAACTTCGATCCCGTGGGACGATTTCGCTCCACCGATCGCGATAAACCGATCAATCCCCGTTCGGACTTCATCACACAGGAAGGCGACCTGATCCATTTGGCCGGCCCGCGGGATGTCGCCAACTACGCGGTGAACTCAGCGGTCGCGCGACAAGGATTCATCCGTCAGTTTTTCCAATACGGAATCAAGCAGAACCCCGTGGTCTATGGCCACGGCACCATTGCCGGGCTCGACAAAGCTTTCGTCGCCGGCGGGGAAAATGTCCGCAATCTTCTCGCCGCGCAGTCCGTCCTTGCCGCCCTTCACGGAATCCCGGTGCCCGATCAGGCAAATCCCGAACATCCACCCCAATGAACTCTCCGACCCGCCGCCGGTTTCTCAAACAGCTCGGTCTATCCGCCGCGGCGCTGCCGTTCCTGCCCGCATTTCCTTCGCTCGCGCAGGCCGCACCGGATGCGCCGATGCGGCGGATCATTTTCCTGTTCACGCCTAACGGAACCATCCCGGAGGAATTCTGGCCGGACGCCGCCGGGGCGGATTTCCAACTGAAGCGCATCCTCGCGCCTTTGGAACCATTCAAGAGCCGCCTCATCACTCTGAACGGCGTTTGCAACAAGATCCGTGGCGATGGCGACAGCCACATGCGCGGCATCAGTTGCTTGCTAACGGCGGACGAGTTGTTACCAGGAAACATCCAAGGCGGCAGTGACAAGCCGGCAGGCTGGGCGCGGAACATTTCCATCGATCAGGAAATCCGCAACTTCCTCCAGGCCAGGCCTGAAACCGCCAGTCGCTTCGGCTCGCTCGAACTTGGCGTGGCCGTTCCCAACAGAGCGGATCCATGGACCCGGGAGTCCTACGCCGGACCGAACCAGCCGCTCGCTCCGCTCAGCGATCCTTACGCCCTTTTCGACAAACTCTACGGCAGCACCAAGGACCGCGAGGACCTCGCCAGCGTGCTTGACGACGTCCGCGCGGATCTCAAAACCATCGCCAAAAACGTGGATCCGAGCGAGCGGGAGCTGTTGGAAAAGCACGCCACCTTTGTCCGCGAAATGGAAACCAACCTTCAGAGCAGCGGCACGAAGAACCTGATTTTCCCGCCACCGATGCTGGAGCAGGGCGTGGCGCTGGATAACGATGGGATCCCGAAAATCAGCTCCATGCAGACCGATTTGCTGGTCAACGCCTTCGCCAACGGCATGGCCCGCGTCGCGACGCTGCAATACACTAACAGCGTTGGCCAGGCGCGGATGCGCTGGCTGGATGTCCACGATGATCACCACCACTTGTCCCATGAGCCGGACGGCAATCTGGACGCCCGGGAGAAACTCGTGAAAATCAATATCTGGCTGTGCGAACAGCTCGCAGGACTCGCCCGCAAGCTCGATGCCATCCCAGAGCCAGGGCGCGATGGCACCATGCTCGATCACACAACCATCATCTGGACTAACGAACTCGGCAAGGGCAACAACCATAGCCTCGATAACATCCCGCTCGTTGTATTAGGCGGTGGTCTGGGATTTAAAACCGGCCGGGCGATGCGTTTTGACCAGGTCGCCCACAATCGGCTGTGGCTATCGGTCGCGCATGCCTTCGGCCATCACATCCCGCTATTTGGCCAGCAAAAATTCTGTGAGGGCGGATCGCTCGAGCTCGCGTGAATCTCTGCTGGATCAAGGAGTGAACAACACTTTTCCCGACCGCTCCGGCGCATCCAGTCGGGCCAGCGCTTCCTGGAATTTTTCCAGCGGGAACGTGGAATCGACCTCCTGCACGATTTGTCCAGCAGCCATACGGGCTGAGAGATTTTCGTAAACCGCGCTGATTTCCTCCATCGGCGCGGTTTCGATCCACCGGCTCACCCATAGACCGCGCACCTGGATGTCGCGGAAAATCAGCAGGCCGTTCGGCACGGTCACCGGCTTTTTCCCCATCGCGCCGTAGGTGATGTGGCTGCCGCTCTCGCGCAGTAATTTCATCAGTCGCAGCGCGCTGTCGCCGCCCACGGCGTTGAAGGCGAGCGTGGCCTTCGCGCCGCCGAGGGCATCCTTCGCGGAGGAAACGCCGCTGTCGTCATCGATGAAAACCTGGTCCGCGCCGAGGGCTTTGAGTTCGTCAAACAACTCCGGCCGCCGGACGAAGGAAATCGTGCGGATTCCAAGATCGCGTGCCAGTTGGATCACGCAGCGGCCAACTGCTGAATTCCCCACATTCTGCACAATCCACTCGCCCGGCTTGAGATCGCCGAACGCATGCAGCAGCCGCCACGCCGTCGCTGGATTCACTTTGAGCATCGCCGCCTGGATCGGATCGATGCCGGGTGGCAGTTTAAAAAGCACGGAGCCCGGCACGATCGAATGGCTCGCCCAAGTCGAGGCGCGGCGCAGGAAAATCACCTGATCGCCCTCTTTATAATCCGAGCAATTGCTCATTTCCACCACCCCGCAGCCCTCGATGCCCGGCGTGGCTGGCAGCGCGAGCTTCACGCCGTAGGTGCCTTCGATCGTGTTCAGGTCTGCCGGATTGATGGGGGCCGCCAGCATCCGGACTAACACATGGCCGTCTTCCAGACCTTCCAGCAAAAGGCCGTCCACATCCAGCTCCAGCACTTCCGCCGGCTTGCCGTTTTCCCTGAAAACCAACTGCTTCCCCATAATCGTGATGTCATCCGAGTCCATGGGCCAAACTTGCCACAAGATCCCGCTCCGCCAAGCGGGAAGAACTGGGAACGCATTTCCCTCACAGACATTCGCATGAAATGCGGATCATCGGCCATGCCTGCACGTCATTTCACCGCCACCGGTCTATCGGCTCACTGCCGATGTTTTTTCGGCGGCCACACGCGTCCGGTGCTCCTGCATCATCATTTCGTAGAGATGGCTGCTGATTTTCCCGGCTTCCACGGAGAATTCCTGAGCGCCCATCGACGATTGGTTGGTCACCAGGATGAGATGCACCCCGGCGGAGGTCCCGGGCCCGAGGGTGGAAAGCACATACTCCTTGTGGTTCTGTAACAGCTTGCCGTTCTGTAGGTAATATTCCTTCATCCAGTGCGTGCCGTCGGAGAAAACTTCAGGGGTATCGGCGGACGGGGTGAGTTCCACGCCACGGTATTTCAGGCAGATCTCCAGCTTGTGATGGCGCTCCGTGCCCTGCGAATCATACCACAGCAGACCGATGGTGTCGGACTGCCCGGGCAGGGTGACCAACTGGCCGCCCGGGACCTGTTGGATGTCAGCGCTTGCCGGCGGCGTCCAGATTTCCTTTTTCCCAGCCAGAATCGTGGAAGAAAGGAAAGGTAGCAGGAAAAAAACAGCGGCGGCGAACGCCACGGATTTTTCCAGCCAACTCCAGCCATGCCCGCTCGCAGGTGCCGGCTTCGCTTTGTCATGGTGCGAATATTTCGCCCATATCGCATAGCCGATGATGCCCCAGACGAGCCACTCCGCGCCGGGGATCAGAAAGATCAGGCGGTGGGACGCGAGTGTCGCTAATCCGCCGGGCAGGCTGAAAAGCCATTTCGGATCACACACCAGCGGGCACACCAGGATCCACGGCAGCCAGAACGACTCCATTCCGGCGAAAGCGATCGCGGTCGCGCCAGCCACCCACAGGGCGAAGCCGGCAATACGGGCCCGCGACAGGCGCTCCGGCATCTGGCAATGGGACAGCCCGAGAATCACCGCGATGGTCAGCGCCGCACCTTCCGCACCATCGGCATTCGGCGCCAGTAGTGCGATCACCGCCGCCACATGAAGCAGCTCGAAAAGTCTCGCAGAAAATGCCCGCGGGCTTTTCGGCATCGCCAGCAGTGCAAAGGGCACCAGCAACGCCAACCCGAAAAAGTAGTGCAACTGCGGACTCTCGATGGCCGGGTAGCGGATTTCCCGGTAGCCGATGATCATGAAAACCCTCGCCACATTTGCGATCGCCGCCGCCGGGATCATCAGGAAAATCCGCAGCCAGTAACGTTTTCCCATCGGCTCGGCGCGGTTCATCCACACCGCTACCGCCAATAGCAGAATGAGTAGATTCAGCCCGGCGCAATCTCCGGACCAGGGGACGTCCAGCCGCCCCACCGTGATCGTTGTCCCATGGTCCACCGCATTCCCGCCGAAGAGATTGATCAACCCCAGAACGATGGGCCTGGAGAAATACGAAAATCCGTCCTTCGCCACCGAAAACCTCGCCAGCACCACCACCACCAGCACCGGGAGCAACCAGCGGAATTTCTCCCAAATCGGGCTTTCTGACGGAACGGGCGGTTGGCTGGAGGTCATTTTTAAAAATCTAGCGATATAAATTCACCGCTCGGGATCGGGGCGGCGGCTTTCGGTTTCATAAGAAAAAACTCCGCGCGAAATTCAAGCAGATGCCTTCCTGCGGCGGATTTCCTTGAACAGAATCACGGATAGAAAGGCCACCACCGCACTCATCGGAGGAGCCGGAGCGGCAGGCGCGGATGGAGCAAAGTTGAGCATCTTGGTCAGGCCCGTTTTCGCATCCATCACCGTGAGGACCAGCTTGTCGCCGCTGGTGGTCACGCTGGAAATTTTCGAAACCGTCTGGACACCGCCGCTGGATTGCACGGCGATCACGGCCGTGCCGGGAAGAGCGCCGTCCTGCTTGGGATTCCAGCCCTGGGAGCGGACCGTGTAATTGTCGGCCTCAAAGCCGGAATCTTGGTTGTTGCCGAAAACAATGGTGTCCCACGAGGTTTTTGCACCGCCGAAAAAGTTGATGAAGCCATACGGCTCACCAGCGTTTTTTCCGGCGTTCGGTCCGGTGGTGATCGGGTTACCGTAGTACGACTTCGGCAGCATGTTCATCAGGTTTGCAGTCGTGAAATCCGCCACCAGCACGCCCCTGTCATAAAACTTCAGGTCGTTTGCACCATCGCCCGCCGACCAATAGAGGCCGAAGTAGGAGCTGGATTCATTGAGCTTGAGCGTGGTGGTGGTCACCTTGCCAAGTCCCTCGACGGCGTAGGCCGTGCCCTTCGGCGCGGTAGCACTCGGCGCTCCTCCGTATTGGTCGGCCTTGATGACGTTGAGCTGGTCGAAGGTGCCGACGCCTTCCCAAGCAACGTTTTTCTGAATTCCCAGAAGATTATCGAAGGTCTGGACGCTCGTGCCACCCAGAGTGGAGTTGAAAGAACCGACTCCCTCGGAAGTGGTGATGATCATGCTGTAATTCGTGGCCGTGATCGCGGCCTTGGACGCCGCCGTTCCTATTGCAAGGGACAGAAATATCGCAGCAATCGGTGTTTCGTTTCTGATTTTCATAGGTCGTGCCGAAAAGTGGTGGATTGGTCAGAACCCACCTGTTTGATGATCGGGTTTGCGCCCACTCCTGTTGAAATTACAGCAACCTTAAACAGTCCAGCCCCGTTCTCAACATTTTTGACACACGCGATCATGTAGGACGAGGCAAACGCCCCTGCCGCCACCCGCCACCTTGCCAGCCTTCCGATCATTTTCGTGGCCTCACGAAAATGATCCCCTCGCACCCGGCATGGACATTTTTTCCATATCTCTCTGCGCGGGCGAAATAATATTCGCGGTCCGTCAAATCGGAGCGAGGGATTCGAGGTGGAGGACGGGGGTGCGGCGTTCGTTGGATTTTTCGGGGTCGAGGGTGAGGTGGAGCGACCAGTCGTTGAGGTCGTCGGGATCGATGAGGGTTTGGTGAATGGCCAGGCCGTCTTCGGAGAGGTGGGTGTGGCGGGCGTTGCGGGCTTCGGGATCGAGGCGGATCTGGTGGCGGGCGTCATGATAGGTGTTGAGCAGGACTAGCAGGCGCTCGTTAGACCAGGATTTGCCATCGGAGTCTTGGGGTTCGATGAGACTGAGCACGGCTTCGGTGTCGTAGCGTGAGAGGGCGGTGACGAGGGTGAGGACGTGATTGCGCAGGTGGCGGGTGAAGGCCTGCTTGTCCTTGGTGTAGGGGATTTTGGATCTGAAGGCGGCGATCTTGGATTCCGGATTAGAAGGGGAAGAAACAGGCAGAATGCCTGTGCCCCCTTCTTTCATGGCTTGCCATTCGTCTAGCAGGCTGGAGTCGGTGTGGCGGACGATGAGCTCGAGGAAGGACTCGGCTTCGTGAAGGTGCTCGGTTTTGGCGGAGTCTGGCACGGTCTGGGCGAGGACTTTATACACCTCGCTGAGGTGGCGGAGGAGGACTGCTTCCGCACGTTCGAGTTTGTAGGTTTTGATGTAATCTTCGAACGACTGATAGTTCTCGATCATTTCCCTCGCGACTGTCTTGGGTTTGACGTTTTCGCTGCCGAGGTAGGGGTGGCGGAGTTTGAAGGCATTGAAGGTGGTGTAGATGAATTCGGCACCGGGCTTGGGGTGTTCGACCTGGTCTAGCAGGGCGATGCGGTCGTCGAATTCCATGCCTTCGTCCTTGAGGCGCGCCATGAGCTCGGATTTCAACAGATCGACCTGTTTGCGGAGGACGATCTCGGGGTTTTCCAAAATGGACTCGATGAGGGAGATGACGTTGAAGGCGTAGTCTTCGGCTTCCTTGTCGAGCTGCGGGATGGCGTCGATCAGATAGAGGCTGAGGGCATGATTGATGGAGAAATCCTCGGGCAACGAGACATCAACGATGACTTTCTGCGGGCCGCTGCGCTTGGCGGGCGGGATGATGTGGAGGATCTTCGCGCCAATGAGGCCGCGGAAAAGTTTGAAAGCGTGCTTCTTGAGCAGCTTCTTTTTCGAGGGCGGCTCGTGGCTGTCCTCGATGATTTTTTTCAACGCCGCGCAGCCGTCTTCATTGGTGCGGGAGAGGACATTGAGCAGCGTGTGGTGGTGGACGGAGAAGCTGGAAACAAGCGGCTCGGGTGGGGCGGTCTGGAGTTTGGCGTAGGTCTGCTCGTCCCAGTGGACGAATCCCTTTTCCGGCGGTTTGCGTTTTTCGAAGGACTTCTTTTTGTTAGCAGCGGCCTTGGCGGCGAGGCGGAGGTTTTCGATAATGTGCTCGGGCGCTTGGGCGACGACGTAGCCGACGGTGTCGAATCCACGCCGACCGGCGCGGCCGACGATCTGGCGGAAGTCGCGAACGGCTAGAATCCTGGTGCCACGGCCATCGTACTTGCAAAGACCGGTTAGCATGACGGTGCGGATCGGGACATTGACCCCGACGCCGAGGGTGTCGGTGCCGCAGACGACTTTAAGCAGGCCCTTGGCGGTAAGTTTTTCCACTAACAATCGATACTTCGGCAGCAGGCCAGCGTGGTGGATGCCGACGCCGTGGCGAAGGATTTTCGCGAGTTCGCGACCGTAGGGGCTGCGGAAATCGGCATCATCGAGAGCGCGGTTGATGGCGGTTTTTTCCTCCTTGGTGCAGAAGTTGGTAGAGAGCAGGTCGCGGGCGGTGTCGGCGCAGGCGTTTTGCGTGAAGTGGACGAGATAGACGGGAGAGCGGCCTTGTTCGTTGAGTTCGGCGACTTTTTCCTGGAGCTGGGTGGTGGAGTATTCGAACTCGAGCGGGACCGGGCGTTGGTCGGACTGGACGAGGGTGGTTTCGGATCCTGTTAGCGCAGTGATCTGTTTTGAGAAAAACGATGAATCGCCGAGGGTGGCGGACATCAGGAGGAAGCGCGCGTGGGGCAAGGTAAGGAGCGGGATTTGCCAAGCGGTGCCGCGCGAGTGGTCGGAATAGTAATGGAACTCGTCCATGATGACGTCGTCCACTTTTGCGTTCGCGCCGTCGCGGAGGGCGATGTTGGCGAGGATTTCCGCAGTGCAGCAGATGATGGGGGCGTCGTAGTTGACGGTGGCGTCGCCGGTGATCATGCCGACATTTTCCGGTCCGAAGACGTGGCAGAGAGAGAGGAATTTCTCGTTGGCCAGCGCCTTGATCGGCACGGTGTAATACGAACGGCGGCCTTGGCAAAGCGACTTGAACTGCATGGCCAGCGCGACCAGCGATTTACCGGAGCCGGTGGGCGTGTTGAGGATGACGTTCTTGTCCTGGAATAGTTCGAGGAGGGCTTCCTCCTGGTGGTCGTAGGGTTCGGTGCCGGTGTTCAGGAGGTAGTCAAGGAATGCGTTGAGGATATCGTCTGCAGTGGGATTTTCGGGGAGATTTTTCGGACTGAGCGGGGCGGACATGCGGGGATTGTGGTGGAGGAAAAGGTTACCGCAAAGGCGCAAAGGGCGCGGAGGGTGCGGAGGGTGCGGAGGGTGCGGAGGTGCCGATTTTTGTCGAAGAAACGGCTGGCATGAATCTTTCCGGCTTCGTGGACAAAGACGGGGTGAATTCGACCGAATATCGCGGGCTGGACTTCATCGCAGCCGGATCAAGGCCGTTTTACGATCCGCGCCCGACTCCAATCTAAAACCCGTGTCTGCGGTGAAACCGTTCGTTTCATTGGCCTTCCACCGAACTGTTAAAAAATCAGTCCGGTGGGCAGCGAGACTGGCGGAATAAATTCCGCAGTCCGGTTGCGGAATCCCGCCATAAAGCCAATCAGTGTTAGTTCCCGCGCTTCCTCACGGGCTTTGGATTTCCCAACAGCATCTGGATTTCCAGCGCATTCAGCGCGGCCCAGCGGCCGGGTTCCAGGTCGCCCAACCACAATGCGCCGATGCGGACGCGGATGAGTTTCGTGACCTGATAGCCGAGCGTGTCGAACATCACGCGGATCTGGCGTTTCGCGCCGTGATCGAGCACTACCTTGATCCGGCGGGAGGAAAGGCGCTCGATGGATTTCGCCTTCAGCTTGCCTTCCGGGGTGTGGACGCCTTCGAGAAATTGGTCGAGGTGGACATTTTCGAACGCTTGGTTTGAAGTGACGAGGTATTCCTTTTCCACCGCCTTCGATGGATGCATGAGCTGCTGGGAAAGGTCGCCATCATTGGTGAGAATCAGCAGCCCTTCCGAGTCCATGTCCAGCCGCCCGACGTGGTGGAGCGAGTGCATGGTCTCCGGCAGCAGGGAGTAGATTGTTTCCCGGCCGAGCTCGTCATCCTTTGTGCAGACAAATCCGCGCGGCTTGTGGAAGGCCACGATCATCGCCTCACGCGGCGTCACCCGCTTGCCGTCCATCTTCACATGATCGCCTGGCGAAATGCGGGTGCCCATGTTGACGCACGGCGCACCATTGACCTCCACGCGGCCGGCCTTGATGAGCTCGTCACAGGCGCGGCGGGAGCCGACAGCGCAGGATGCGAGGTATTTGTTGAGGCGCGTGCCGTCGTTGGTTGCCATGGGAGTAAATACAAAAGGCGCGAAGCCCGTCGGGACCCGCGCGTTTTAGAAAGGGTTGGAATCCAGGGGATTAACCCTCGTGCTTGGTCTTCGGAAGTCCGACGGGGGACCTGCCGGCTTTCCACTCGCCACGCTCCTTGAGCAGCTTGACGCGTTCGAAGCGCTTGAGGACGGAACGTTTGCCGCCGACGGTGGCGCTGGACTTGAGGCTGTTGTGCTTGGACATCTCGGGATGAGGTTAAAAATCGCGGGAGGCGGAAACTAGGGACGACTTTCCCCGGTGGCAACCCGAAAAA
>JBBRCO010000076.1:0-18625 GCA_038204755.1 Verrucomicrobiales bacterium | reverse complement strand
CCGCATGGACGGCGCGGACTTCATCACCACCGGCCGGATCGCCGGGCGGATGTATAAGATTTCCTGGTATCCCGGCCTCATGCTGGACGATGCCGGAGACGACATCATCGGCGAGGTGTATTCGGTGGATCAGGAAATGTTGGGAAATCTCGATAGCTTCGAAGGGATCTCCGCAGGGGAAACGGAAGACAGCGAATACCGCCGCGTCCCGGCCACCGTCACCCGTCCGGATGGGGAAACACTCACCGCCTGGGTCTGGGAATGGCGCGGCGTCTTCGATGAAGGACAGCGCCTCCACCACGGCGATTGGCTCGCCTGAGACGGGAATTTTCAAACGCACCGAAGCCGGGACTGGACGCCGCCGGAAGGATCGGTCTTACTCCCGCCGCCGTCGCCTCCCGCGACCGCCGAAAAGCCGCTGTGATGGAATGGTAGACATCGCAGACTTAAAATCTGTTGGGAGTAATCCCGTGCCGGTTCGAGTCCGGCCAGCGGTACTTTAAAGTGAGTGGTGGCCCATACTGGCCAAATGCCTCGCACGAGCTCTGCGGCGAGACGCCACAGCCACTTTGAAGGGGGACAGCGACGGGCTCGCAACTCTCAATAAAAAGCCTCCGGCGGGAGAATGTGACGTCCGGCAGTCTCCAAAAAGGTAGGGTAACACCCCATAGACGAATCCTGACCTAAACGTTAATGTGGGTAGCCACGGTTCAGTCACCATTTAGTAACCAAAAAACCACGTCCATGAAAGCAATTGGTATTTCCAAGCCAGCAATCCTTCACCCGAAGCGAGTCTCCATCAGTCTATTCGCCGCAGCGGCAATCTGTCTGGTACCGCACGCGATGGCGGCGACCACCGTTGTCAACCTCGCCGGGGCGTCCAGATTCGCTATCTTGGCCGGTGCCGGGATTACCTTCGGGGGCGCGGTCAACTCCATCCCCATTGGTGGCGATATCGGGTCCTACCCTACATTGTCCATCACGGGATTTACCAATGTAATATTAAATGGCATCAACCAAGGCGGGAATACGGAGACCCAGGTTGCCAAGAACGATCTGGTCAACGCCTACAACGACGCCGCAGGCCGCACTCCAGACAGTTCCCTCGGCCCGGTTTACGATCTGGGCGGACAATCCTTCTCATCCGGCGTTTACAATAGTTCCAGCTCGTTTGCGATCACGGGCACCCTGACTCTCGATGCGATGGGCGATCCCAATGCCGTTTGGATCTTCCAAGCAGGTTCCACCTTGAGCGCCAACTCCGGCAGCAAGGTGGTCCTAACCGGCGGGGCCAAGGCCGAAAACGTCTTCTGGCAGGTCGGGAGCTCCGCTACACTCGGAACTGGCAGCCAGTTTGTCGGCAGCGTGATGGCGCTGGATTCTATCACCGTAAACACCAGTGCCATGGTGGAAGGTCGTTTGCTGGCCCGCAACGGTGCGGTTACCATGGGTGCCAGCACCAGCGTCATTCCTGAACCCTCAAGCTTCTTGCTGGTCAGCGCGGGACTGGTTGTGCTGTTGGGTGGGCGGCGGCGGGCGCTGGCTGAAGGGGGACGCAGCGCGTAACGCGCGTAAGGCATGGGCTGGCCACCTCAATTGAGAATGCCAAACCAAACCAGCGCGAGGCCTGTACCGACACCGGCAAGCGAACCGACGAGAAGATCGTCTTTTCCGCCTGCACATCGCTGCGCTGATTGAGAATTCACTTGAGGGTGATCCCTGTCAGATCCGGTTTGAAAAACGAGTCGGGCAGGGGAGTGTTGATCTTCGGATTGTGGAAAATCGTGCGCACGCGCGACTTGTCCTGAAGCTCCAGTTCCAGCGCGGTGAGCTCGTTTTTCGCCGGATCGATGTCGAGGAAGATCCATGGCACCTGCGAGCGCATCCGCCGGTCCTTGGCCTTCAGCGTGAACTGATGGATGCCATCGGTGACGCGTTGTTCGATGATTTCAAAGGCGGATTGAAAAGCCTCCGGAGATTCGAAGGCCTTGCCGGAGAGCAGGGAAAAGCGCGCGGCCTGAGGTGAGTCCGCCGCGATCTGATGCGCGGACTTTTCCGACGACTCGACAAGAGTGAGGGTGGTGCCGTCGGAAACGGCGAGGCTTTCCACCGGCTCACCGAGCTGCCAGCGGAACTTGCCCGGCTTCATGAACGAGAGGCGGCCCTTCGCCGAAGTCGGGTTTTTCAGCGCTGGAAGTTTCCGCTCCTGGGTGAACGTCGTATCGAGCGAATTGATCGATGGCTGGCGCTTCAGCCAGGCGTCGAGCACGGCGGTATCGGCGTGGGCCAGACCGATGAAGGCGGAAAACAGGAGGAAAAAACGCATGGACGGGACGCGAAGTGTCGCGGGTGCGGGAGAAGTTTCAACTGGAATCCAGCGAACCGATGCGGCATAGTTTCCTTCGTAAAATGAAAAATCCCGTCAAAGTCCCTATGTTTCTTGCGCTCGCGATTCTGGCAGGTGGCATGGTTCCCGCGTCTGCTGGATTTTACGGAAGCGGTGTTTTGCCCGGAAATGTCCCGTGGCCGGGTGGCGTGATTCCCTACGTTTTCGACGACGCCCTTTCCTCCGACCAAGAGCAGACCTACCTCGACGGCCTGCGCGAATACGAACTCGCTGCGAACATCCACTTCATCCCGCGGACCAGCGAGACCCATTACATCCTCTTTAAATACTCTATCGGCGGGCCGAACCTCGTCTCCGGCAGCAATCCGGTCGTAGTCGAAATCAACCTGCTCACCCGCGGCCAGATCTGCCATGAAACCGGACACGCTCTTGGTCTCGCGCACGAACACCAGCGGGCTGATAGGGGAACCCATGTCAATGTGCTCTATGCGAACGTGACTCCCGGAAACAACGGCCCGTTCGACATCGATACCAGCGGCCACGCCTACGGCAGCTATGATTTCGAATCGGTGATGCACTACGGACGCGACGTCTATTCGATCCAGCCCGGTGTGCTCGACACGCTCCAGCCGGAGCCCGGCTACGAAAAACACCAGAAGCGCATGAGCAACTTCGCTCTCAGCCCGGGCGACCGTGCGCTCATGGCCTACCTTTATGGTCCGCCGTTAGTGCCGGTCTCCCCGGTCGTCACCACCACCGCCGATGGCGGAACCGGAAGCCTGCGGGCGGCGATGTATTATGCGATGGAGCATCCAGGCGCCACGGTCACCTTCAACATCCCCACCAGCGATCCGGGTTTCTCCAACAACGTTTTCACCATCAAACCCACCGGCTACCTTCCGCCGCTGGTGACCGATGGCACCACCATCGACGCCACCACCCAGCCGGGCTATGCCGGCAAGCCGCTGGTGTTTCTCAACGGCTCGGAACTGCTGCCCGAAGCGGGTGAAGTCCCCGGATTGCTTTTCTATCAGGCTGGCTGTGTGGTGAAAGGACTGGGTGTCCAACAGTTTCCATGGGTGGGCATGGCAATACTCCATCCTGACGCGACAGGCAACCGGATCTCAGGCTGCTGGGCGGGGCTCGGCAGCACCGGAAATGCCGCTGTGCCGAATGCCACCCAAGGCATCCTGATATCCGATGGAGCCAGCAACAACACCATCGGCGGATCACTTCCCGCAGACCGCAACGTGCTTTCGGGAAACACCCGATACGGCATCTGGGTTTCCGGCGCGGCGTCCACCGGCAATATCATCCTCGGCAACTACATCGGGACCAACGCCGATGGAAACTCCGCGCTGCCCAATCTCAAGGGCGGTGTCATTCTCACTGAAGCCACCCACCATAACACCATCGGTCCGCGCAACGTCATCTCTGGAAATACGGACGCCGGAATCTGGATCACCGGCACTGGCGTCGCTAACAATCGTGTCGAGGGCAACACCATCGGCCTCAACGCCGCAGGCACGGCGGCGGTGCCGAACAGTGTCGCCGGCTCTTACGTCATCAGCGGTGCGACAAACAACTCGTTCGTCGGCAACGTGATATCCGGAAACACCTCCGAAGGCCTCCGCATCGCCGATGCATTCACTTCCGGGAACACCGTCTTCGGCAATCTGGTAGGAACGGCTCCTGATGGAAGCAGCGCCATTGGCAACGGATTCGCCGGAGTCGCGGTCTATTGGGGTGCCAGCGCGAACCAGGTGGGCGGCGTGCTGCCCGGTCAGGGTAATGTTCTATCAGGCAATGGCACTGTCGGTCTTGTTTTCGGCGGTTGCGCCAACAATTCGGCTTACCGGAATTTTATCGGCACAAACGCGGCCGGCATGGCGGCGGTTCCGAATGGATTCGCCGGGGTCTATATCACCGGCGGTGCGACTGCGAACCACCTCGGCGACGGACCGGGCACAGGAAACCTGATTTCCGGCAACGGAGAATTCTACAGTGTGGGAGTGTTGGTCGCCGATGCCGGGACCAGCGGGAATTTCATCCGGAACAACACAATCGGGCTCAGTGCTGCCGGCACCGCCCTGTTCAGCAACCAATACGAAGGCATTTCCATTTCGGCAGGCGCACAGGGCACCCTGGTGGGCGGGACGACAGCCGGCGCAGCTAACATTATTTCGGGAAACGGCAGCCGCGGCATTGCGGTGTTCAACGAAAATTCGACAGGACACACGTTCCAACGGAATTCGATCTCCGGCAACGGGGAGGAGGGGATCGGCGTCTATGAATCCTCCAACCATTCCCAGTCGGCACCCGTGCTCGGCACCGCCGTCCTCACCACGATCACCCAGGTCGCTGGAACACTTGCCAGCACACCCGGCACCACCTTCACCGTCGAGTTCTTCGCTTCACCTTCGCCCGTTCCGGCGGGGGGGAGGACTTACATCGGCCAAGCAGAGGTCACCACCGATGGCGGCGGGAATGCCACCATCGGCGTGATTCTTCCGCCCATCGTCACCGCAGGCAGCTCCATTTCCTCGACCGCGACATCACACGCCACGGGGGATAGCTCCAGATTCTCAAACAGAATCACAGTGACCTCCACCGACGGCGACAGCGACGGCCTGCCGGACGCCTACGAAAACACGACGCCGGGCCTCAACTCCGGCAACGCTGCGGATGCCGCTCTCGATAACGATGCTGACGGATTCACGAACCTCCAGGAGTTTTTCGCTGGAACGAATCCGAACGATTCTATCAGCCGTCTAATCGCGACTGCTGCGGTTTCCGGCACGTTATTCCAAGTCAGCTTCGCATCCGCATCCGGCAGAACCTATCAGGTGGAGGAGTCGGGAACGCTGTCCGGCATCTGGTCGCCGGTGGCGGTGAATATTTCCGGCAACGGGGGAAACGTGCAGATGGAATTCCCTATATCAGGAGTGCGGCGGTTTTACCGGGTGACCACGGCGCGGTGATTCACGGGCGCGTGATCTTCAGGCGGATCATGCGTTTTTCCGCATCTCCGGTGGCAACGCTGTCGCGCGCGGCGAAATCGGTGTTCGTGTTTACCAGCGTGAGCGCCGGACTCCAGATCCCGAGATCGGCTGACACTTCCGCGCCCCAGTTGATGTCGGTGGCGGCGAGGTTTTTCGTGGTGGAAATGGAGAGATAGCCGGTCTCCATGCCGCTCAATATTTCGGCGATACCGGGAATCTTCGGGTTGAGGTTGAGGGCGTATTCGATCAGGTTCGGAAGCTCGTCATTATCGGGATCGGCATTCGTTGCGCTGATTCCGGAGTCGTTCAGCTCTATACTGGTGAAATTTGCGAAGCGCCAGGCGTCGAACGGCTTGTCCTCGATGGTCACCACCGCCGTTTGTACAGGATCCCTAACGAGTCCGAAGTCCGAGGTGATCGCGACAGTGACGCTGCGGTTTCCCTCGGCTAGATCATCGGTGATGGGGATGACCGGCAGGGTGGCGGAGTCTTCTCCCGTGGGGATGGTGACGCTGGAGGGAAGTGGCTGGAATCCGCTGTTAGCGAGAGCGCTGGCGCTGACCCAGATCGGAACGTAAAGTGGCAGCGTGGTATCGCCGTTGCGGGTGATGGTGATCAGGCCTTGTTGCTGGTCGATTTCACGGGCGGTTGGATTCGTGGCAACGATGCTCACGGCTGGCAGGCTGTGCCAGGCGAGACCGTAGTCGGTGTCTGTGGTGGAGGAGTTTTCCACGACGAGCGCGTAGTTTCCGGGAGGAAGGGTGGGTTGATAGATATGCTGCACGTTGTCCACCGTGCTCAGGCTTTCCGAAATCAGACTGCCGGGCGCGAAGCCGTTTGCTTGATAGAGGCGGAGGTTCAGGTTCGCCATGGACGTAGAAAGGTTTCCCCAGGCAATACCAACGCGGTTGTCCGTGATCACCCGGTGCCAGGTGAGTGCCGCACAAAAGGGCGGAGCGGCCGGGCCGGCGGTGATGGTGAAATAGTAGGTCATCGAAGAGTTTGCGCTGACGCTCTCCGCCGCCCAGCCACGGGAGTTGAGGAGGGTATTGTTGGACGCGTTCGCGCGTCCGGCGACGAGCGCGTTGAAGGCGTGGTTCACGTTCAGCTCTCCGGCACCGTAGCGGATGTCCAGCGGACGGGTGGAAGTGTTGGACCATGAGGTGACTGTGTCCTTGGTGGCGGAGGCTAACAGGAGGGCCTTGATCACGCGGGGCTTGTCGGCGGTCAAGAGCGTGGGCGCGAGTTCCACCAGTTTTGAATAGAGCAGGCCAGCCGCACTGGACACCATCGGAGTCGCGAAACTGGTTAAGCCATCCGGCGCGACGATGTCCGGCTTGATCCGGCCGGTACCGTCGAGCGTGGTGAATCCGGCGCTGTGGGAGCCGTTGACGAGACCCACGGAAATGGTGTGGTAGCCCTGCCCGAGCAGATCGGGAAGCAGCGTGCTGTTGCCATTGTTTTCACCGACCACGCAGACGAATCCGTCGCGGTTGATGGCGTAGTCGAGTCGCTGGCTCGCCTCTGCGGCGGAAGAATAGGTGCTCGTGGTAACCCAACTGTGGTTCTGCACCGCGTGAGTTTCCACGGCGGGCTCGCTGGAAGTGCCGGTCTTGAGGAAATCCGCAGTGATGTAGGTGTTGGCGTTGAAGAGATCGATGGGAATATTGCCGGCGAAAAGGCTGGTCGTGTTGCCGTAGAAATTATTGGCCACTGTCGTCGCGTGGTTGCTCACGCCGGAGGCTACGGATTTCAGAGTGAAGGATTTGCCTGTGAAATTGGCATTCGCGGTGTTCGGCGAGTAGTTGGCCGCACTTTCGAGAGCCTCCACCTGGGTGAAGCCCTGGGCCGGCGCGGCAGGCAGTCCGGAGCCTGCTAGAAGCTGGAGGCGGGTGAATCCAATATCATCTCTCCAATCGGCCGGTAACGGTGCGACCAAGGCGAATGTCACCAACACAAGGGTCGGCAGCGGGCCTCGGAGTATCAACCATGCCGGCAGTTTGTAATTTCGTTTTATGATTGGGAAACTATTTCACAGGAGCCGCATATCAAGGAACTTTATAGGCACTTTTGGGGGAGAATCCTGCCTCTGACTCACCGCGTCCTCCAGCCCGGCAGCAGGAAAATGGAAACTCCCATGCTCAGCAGGATGCCAATCACCGAAACAATCCCCAGGCTCACCAGTGCGTCGCTCGATGAGAACACCAGCGAACCGAAACCAATGACATTCGAAGCTCCGCAAAAGAGCAGGGCCTTCCCCGTGCCCTGCCAGAGTTCCTGATAGTCGCCATGGGTGCGGCGCAGGCTGAGGGTGACGTGGATGGCGTAGTCGATGCCGGTGCCGAGCAGCAGCGGAGTGGCCATGAGATTGACGAAATTCCACTTCAGTCCGGCGGCGCTCATGATCGCTAACAATAGAACGGTGCAGATCACCATCGCAAAAAGCGCAAGCGCGACATCGCTGGCCCGGCGGAAAATCACGATCATCATGCCGACGAGCAGGATGAACATCGGGACGAGCATTCGTGTCATGTCCTTGCTGACTAACCGCGAAATAGCAGGCTTGAAGAGCGCCCAGCCACTCAGCCAGATACCGTCGCCGGTGATGGCGCGGAAGCTGTCGTAATCCTTGCCAGCGGGATCGATGCCTGCCGCTGGTTCGATATGGCCCAGCAGATAGCCTCCGCCGTTTTCCTCGCGGGAGAGGAACATCCGCATCACCTCGCGGGCGGATTCGGATTTTGGAAAAACGGTGGTGAGCGCTGCGGTCTGGCGGGCCATCGCATCGAGCACGGATTTGCCGAGAGCGAGTCCATCTTCGGTGAATCCCGCCGCATCGGCTTCGTTGAGGAGGCGTGCGCGGTCTGCGGAGAGTTTTGCTAACAGTGGCCGGTTCGCAGACTGCACCGCCGCGTCCGGCCACCATCCGGAGGGGAGCTCACCCTCGGTGATGAAGCCGTGTTTTTTGATCGTTAGGACGCGTTGCTGCGCCTCGGCGATGCGCTGGAGCATTTCAGCGTCGCTCTTGGCATCCACGACAATGCCGAGCGAGTTGCCGCTCCAGCTCGGGAAATCCTTCTGGATGCGCTCAAAGGATTCCATCGCGTTGCTGTGACGCGGGCGCATGATTTTCGAATCGAACTCGGCCCCGGGCATGCCGTGGATGAGGAGAATAGCAATGGCCACCAGCACGAGCGCGCCCGTGATCGACCAGGCCATCTTGTTGCGCGGCAGAAATTTCCCGTCTCCCCGGGCGGGCGCGCGATCAACGCCGAACTTTGCGACAAACGGCAGATAGATCACCAGCATCAGAATGCCCGCAGTGGCGAGACCGATGGCGACGATGGTTCCTAACTGTGCCATCCCGGGCAGCCCGCCGAGGTTGAGCGCGAGGAAAACCACCGTCGTTGTGATTGCACCGCACATCACAGGCGGACCGGAGGATTTCCGCAGCTCGTGTCTATCGTGACCGGCAACTTTCGCCTCCTGACAGATCACAAGGCCGTAATCCACGGCGAGGCCGATGAGAATCTCGATGGAACTCAGCGCCATGATGCTCAGCTCTCCGTAGAGCCATCCGGCGATGCCCAATGCCACGGCGAAGACGATCACCAGCACTCCGACAAGTCCTAGCAGAAGACTGAATCGCCGCTGCATCCACCAGAACAGGATGCCGATCAGCCCGAGCGTGATGCTGATGGAGGCACTGAGATCGTATTCCATCGCCACGCCGATTTCAGAGGAAAACGCGGGCTCGCCTGTGAGACGGACTTTCAGGCCTTTTCCATCGCCAGTCTGCCAGATGGCGCCCGAAGCACGGATTTTTTTCAACCAAGCGTCAGCCTCTCGATAGCCGTTGACTTCGCCCGGAGCCTCGGCGAACAGCAGGTGCGAGCGACCGTCGGGGCTCTCGAAAGCCTCGCCGCCTTGTTCCGACGCGGTGAGTTGGGAAACCGCCGGATGATCGAGAAATCCGAAGGGATCGTGGGCGAGCATCACCATCGACAGGCCTTCCATCGCCGTGCCGATTTTCTTCACGGACCCTGTCATCGTCGCCTCCGAGCGGGCAGGGGCCAAGCGTTCAGCCATCGCTGCCGTCGCGGCAGGATCGCCGTTTAGCCACAGATAGGCTAGCAGCTCGGCGATGCCTTCCGGTTCGTCGCTCCAGCGGGGTTTCCAACGGGCTCGCTTCACCACACCGCCAGCCTCCAGGTGTTTTGCTAGAGACTCCGCGGCGGCGGGCATGCTGCCCTCGTGAGCCTCTCCGCCCTCGATGAGCATGATCAGTTCGTTGTCGCGGGAAAAGGCCTGATGGAATGCCTTCAGCCCCTTCACTTCCGGCAGATCGGCGGGCATCATCGAGAGAATGTCCGTGTCGAAACGCAGCCGCAGGAGGCCGGACGATGCCGCGAGGATGGCGAGAACGAGAATGAGTGGAACGGCCAACCGGCGCAGCATGCGGCCAATCAATCGGGAAACCCCGGTGGCGGCAAGGCGCTTGAAAAATCGGTGGGTGGCTGATCGTGCATGATGCAACCGGGCGGTTCAGAAAATTTGCAGAATGAACGGATGAATGCTCTGAAAACCCTGTATTTACGGCGATTCCCGGCTGGCACCCGATGTGCGAGGGAACATCCGAACCTAATCCACAACTCATTATGAATTCCCTCAACGACCACTGCATCACCGTCTGTAATTCTCTCCTGCGCGGAGAACTTTCCGCCGTCGAAACCTACGGCCAGGCAATCGAAACCCATGGAGACGAGCCCATCGCCGATGAGCTGCGCCGGATCCGGGGCGAGCACGCGAAGTCCGCCGCCCGGCTTTCCGCGAATGTCCGGGAAATGGGTGGCACACCGGGCAAGGACTCAGGAGCGTGGGGAATTTTCGCCGTCGCCGTGCAGGGGACCGCCGATATTTTCGGGGCGACAGCCGCACTCAGCACGCTCCAAAAGGGTGAAGAAATGGGACGTAGTGATTACAAGGACGCGCTGCTTGATGATCTTGTGATGCCAGACTGCAAACAGATGATCAGCGAGGAACTGCTGCCGTCGGTGATGAATCACATTGTTGTGCTGGATTCTCTCAAGCAGTCACTCTGAGCGGAAATTCCCCCATGGCCATCCCGATCAAAAAGGCCTCGTCGGCGGACTCGTTGTCAACCATTTCCAACGTCCTTCTCAGTGCGTTCATCATCGCGGCGCTCTACTTCGGGCGCGAGCTATTGGTGCCGCTGGCGCTGGCCGCGTTGCTCACCTTCATGCTCTCGCCGCTGGTCACGCGCTGCCAGCGGTGGCTGGGCAAGGTGGGGGCGGCGCTGTTCGTGGTGGCGGTGCTGTTCGGCATCACCGTCGGGGCGGGCTGGGTGCTCACCCGCCAGGCAATGGACATGGCGGTGTCGCTTCCTAACTATAAGGAGAACATCCGCACCAAATTGCGCGCTGTCAGACTGCCGGAAAACGGCCCGTTTTCGAGACTTTCCAGCACGCTGGAGGAGCTGAAAAAAGACCTGCCCGGCGGTGCTGCCAGACAGTTGCCTCTCGCGGCGGGCGCGCCGGATCGATCGGAGCGGCCACCGCAGCAGGTGGAGGTCGTCAACGGACCGGACAAGCGGCTGGCGTTCGTTCAGAGCGTGATCGCCCCGGTGTTGGGTCCGTTAGGAACGGGCGCACTGGTGTTGTTGCTGCTCGTTTTCATGCTTTTGGAGCGCGATGATCTGCGGAACCGCCTGATACGGCTGATCGGGCAGGGACGCATCGGTGCCACTTCAAGGGCGATGGATGATGCGGGATCCCGCGTGTCGAAATACCTTCAAATGCAGTTGATCGTGAACGTGACCTACGGCCTCGCGGTGTCTATCGGGCTTTTTTTCATCGGCGTGCCGAATGCGCTTCTCTGGGGCGCGTTCGCGACGGTCCTGCGCTTCGTGCCCTACGTCGGGCCGTGGATCGCCGCGGCCTTTCCGATCCTTCTCTCGCTGGCCGTTTCCGACGGGTGGCTGGTACCGGTCCTCACCATCTGCCTCTACATCGTGATCGAACTGGTTAGCAACAACGTCATGGAACCCTGGCTCTACGGATCGAGCATCGGAGTGACGCCCATCGCGCTGATCGTCGCCGCCCTTGTCTGGACATGGCTGTGGGGAGCGGTCGGATTGGTGCTCGCCACGCCTCTAACTGTCTGCATGGTGGTCATGGGCCGCCATATCCCGCGGCTGGCGTTTTTCAGCATCGTGCTCAGCGATGAGGAGTCCCTCACCCCGGCGGAGGATTGTTACCACAGGCTGCAGCGGGCGGGGGAGCATGATGAAATGGAGCTGGTGGAGACCTATCTGAAATCGCATGCGCTGGGCGATCTGTTGGATTCCGTGCTCGTGCCAGTCATGATCGCCGCCGAGTCCGACCATCGTTCAGGATTGTTGGAAACCGATCAACTGGATCTCGTCGGGCGCGGCATGGTGGGGATACTGGAGGAGCTCGAAATCAGGCAGGAAGGCCTCGCGATGGAGCCCGTGATGGCGCACGACGAGAGTTTTGTGATCTGCTGTTTGCCGGCGAAAGCCTGGCGGGACGAACTCGCATGCAGCATGCTGGCTCTTCAGCTCATGGATCAGGGCCGCACGGTCCAGCGCGCCTCGGCCAGAATGGTGACGGGCGAACTGGTGGCTTGGGTGCGTGAACAAAATGCCGACGTCGTCTGCGTTTCCGCCGTCGCTCCGACCACCGCCAACCAGGTCCGCTACCTGTGTCTCAAATTGCGCGCCGGTTTTCCAGACTTGGGAATCATCGTCGGAATGTGGGGAGCTGTTGGAAATACTGCCGGAGACTTCAGGATGCTGCGCGAGTCGGGTGCGAACGAGGTCGTCGCCACTATCAGCGAGGCTGCGCTGTGGATGAAGGATCGCACGGCGCTTCCGATGCCCGCCGAGGAAGCGATCGCGTGACCGGCAGCGCCCGCACGGAAATCAATGCCCAGAAGACAGACGGAAAGCTGAGTGCGGTGTGCAAGCGACAGACAGCCATGAATTTTCATTCTGAAAACTGGACTCTGAAATCCATGGGGGGAGGCGTTTTCGTTAGGGGTCAGGCAGACTCCTTTTTGCCGACCATCAGCGAGGTGACCACCCCCGTGGCGAGAATGCCAAGAATGACCGCCAGCACGACCAGGTTGAACGAGTCGCCGAGCCACGCTTTGAGCCAGTGCGCAGTCAGCATTTTCACTCCCACCACGAGCAGGATCATCGACAGTGCCGGTTTCAGGTAGCGGAAATTGGTGATCATGCCCGCCAGCGCGAAATACAGCGAGCGCAGGCCGAGAATGGCGAACACATTGCTGGTGAACACCAGAAATGGATCCGCCGTGATGGCGAAAATCGCCGGGATGGAATCGACCGCAAAAATCAGGTCCGTTAGCTCGACGAGCAGCAGCGCCACCGCCAGCGGCGTCAGCAGCCATTTGCCCTTCGGGGCCGCCTCCACCACCGGATCCGGGATGACTTCCTCCCCCGGTTCCGCCGCTTCCAGAGATCCCGCGCTGCCGGCCCTCACCAGGAAATGCTGGCCGTGGAAATTCTTGGTGATCGGGAAATGCCTGCTGATCCAGCGGACGATCACGTTGTTTTCCGGATGCTCCTCCTTTTCCTTCAGGAAAAGCATCTTGAGCCCCGTCAATATCAGGAAACCTCCGAACAGATAGAGCACCCAGTGGAAATTCTGCACCAGCGAGGCACCGATCCCGATCATCGCCCCGCGCATCAGCAGCGCGCCGAGGATGCCCCAGAACAGCACCCGGTGCTGATAGCGCGGTGGCACCGCCAGCGAGCCGAAGACCATCGCGATGACAAAAATGTTGTCCACGCTCAGCGATTTTTCGACAACATAGCCGGTTAGGTATTTCGTCGCGGCAAGTCGCCCGTTGTTTATCAGCCCGTCCACCGCGTCCCTCGCGTTGCCGAGGCCATACCAGTGGTTTTCGTAGGCGAAATACACCAGCATGGAAAATGACAGCCCCATGGTGATCCACACCGCCGACCAACCCAGCGATTCCTTAAACCCCACCACATGGGACTTCCGGTGAAAAACGCCCAAATCCAGTGCCAACATGAGGAGCACGAAACCAATGAATACCAACCAAGGAACGATCATCCGCGGACTATGGAAAAGGGGCTCCCGAAGTGCCTATTGGAAAGCCCCGGGGATTTTCCAATTGAATGGAAGCCTTTTGCTTGTCCTTTGAATGCGGCGGCCATCATCTCCAGATAGAGATGATGGCTCGCCTTTCAGTGCCTATGCCCTCATCGGGCGGCTCGATCTCGACGGCAAACTCGTCTCGCTCGGGTGCCCTGCCTAGCTGCCAGCAGTCGGCGCGTCAGATCGTGCTGGACGCCGGAGCCTCCTATCCGCTCACCATCAAGGAAAACCGATCCACCATCAAAGAGCGCATCGAATCGAAACTTCCCGACCCGGGCTCCTCACTTTTATCCCGAACGAACACGCCGGCACCACCGGCGGACACCGCCGCGAAGAAAAGACGCGCCAATGGGTGACGCGCCAATTAGTGAGTGCGCCAACCAACGGCGAAGAACTGCTATTCCCCTGCGCCGCGCAAACCGCCCGGCGGGCTATCGTCCGAACAATGGCTTGAGGCTAACATCGACCACTCGGGAATCTGAAACCGGCCTGCCTGCCCACCTCGATACCTCGCGCCAGGACGACCGCTGCCGTTTGCGCAACGCCACGCCACTGCGCCTGCACTCCATGGTTCACGCGGGTGGCCAACAGCATCTGCTGCGAATGGCTCTCGCTGCATCACAAGCCGCAGCACTTCACCACCACCCGCTTCCGCAGAGCCTTTGCCGCCGAGCACGACCGCGCCGCCATTTCGCTCATCACCAGCGCCAAACCGCGACTCCCGAAGCCAAAACAGCAACTCGAGCCTCGTGCGGGCACTGCATTTTTCCTGCGCGATGCATTTTTCCCTTGCCACAAGACGCCCCGGAATCCCAAGGTCCGCCCGCGTCCGAAAGGAAGCAAATCCGGCGTAGCTCAGCGGCAGAGCGGGTGACTGTTAATCACTAGGTCCGTGGTTCGATCCCACGCGCCGGAGCCATTTTTTCCCTTATATTTACAGGGATTTTTGAGAAGGCAATATGCACCGATAGGAACAGAATTCTCCAAATATGCACGCTTGAGCATCGAAAAGTTGCACCAAAGTTGCACTGTTTGCTTCTCAATGGTCTCCACGTTGGGTCCTCCATGTTCCGGAGGATGGGGGGATTCCCCGTTCTGTTTTCAGATCGGAAGGCTGGTTGAAAGGGGAGTGATCTTGTTTTGGAGAATTTGTTGAGAGGTAATGGGGTGGCTGCTCCGTGTCGTAGTGCCGTCCTGGCTTGGTCTGATGTTTCCAAGTTTTGATGATGTGCGACCGCTCGGATGTTCCCTGATTACAACGAATAGGTTTTTTGGAGTAGTCGAGTGGGAAATGGCTGGAATTCCAAAAGCTTCCTTGCGTTTCGAGTAATATTCTTTGTTTGCGACCATCACAAGAGGAAGAATAGTCGGCGGGGGAATGGTTGGTTTGGCCTTGACCGGCGGGTTCCTGGTCCCAAGGTGTCCGCTGACAAATGCAGACAACGACAATGGGAGAAAAGGTGAGGAGGCTCCGCGAGGGGATTGGAATTTCCCTGCGGGAGCTTTCACGACGGGTGGGCGTGTCGCCGTCGTTTATGTCGGACGTTGAAATCGGGCGGCGACATCCGAAGCCGGTTCGTCTCGAGGCGATTGCCAAAGAGTTAGGGGTTCCGGTTTCAGATCTCGCGGAACTCGATCACCGGTCCTCGCTGGATGATTTGAAGCGGTTGCTGGCCAAGGATCCGGCGTGGGGACCTGTGTTCCGGCGGCTCTATGCTGCGGGCGCGGACGGAAGCCTCACTCCCGCGGCGCTGCTGAAGAAAATCCCGGGTGGTTAGCATGTTGAAAACACGAAACTGGTAGCGGGGCTGTTTTTTGCTTGATGTCCGCGAATGCAAGCCTACAACAAGAACACTGCAGCCGCAAAGGGACACCAAGTCAAACCGACGAGGGAGATTCCGGAGCGGTCGGGGCCGGCGGGTTTCCGTCATTACTCAACAAGCCAATAATCGTCATGAAACGCCAAACACACGTCCCAGCCAGCCATTCACTCCACGCCTCCGGCCTCAACCCCCAATACGACGATCATCGTCGTCAGCCGTTGCGGCCCAACGAATCCCCGGACTGCGGCGTCTATGCGCTCGAGCTCGATCCTTCGGTGGCGTTGGAACCGGCGTTCATCGCATGCAATCCGGGATACGTGGCAGGTCGCGCCTGCCTTTATGTCGGAATGTCGAGCCGTTCGCCAGAGGAGCGGGCGCTTGAGCATCTCCAAGGGAAAAAAAACGTTTCGCGCATCGCGCATACCTATGGCCGGTGCCTCCGGATGGACCTTGTCGAAAATCCCAGACGCGTTCGCCGCACTTGGGCGTTGCAACACGAAAAGCGTCTCGCCAGAAAGTTGAGGTCACAAGGTTTTGGAGTTTGGCAGGCCTGATCGTCCGAGGATGGGATGAACTGGCTGGAGGTTCGGCATCATGCCGCGCTGTTGTTTTGGTCGCAATGGTTTGCCGGGGTCTCCAGCCAGATGTCGCAGCACGGGCCGACGCGCTGCGTGGCGAAGTACCGGATTCGCTTGAGTTGTGGATCCACCGCAGTGCTGTATTGCACGAACAGGAAATTTCCCGTGTCGGTGCGCTGCGGTGTGACCCTCAGGATTTCGACATCTCCGCCCTCGGTGGGTTTGAGGATCGTTTCAACCTGCAGGTGAATGCTGCGTAACGTTTTTTTTCCGAATATCAATTTTTTCATTCGAGCGTCCAAACGGCCAGACCCCGGCACGGAACGGAAACGGGAGTGGTGGGACCAGCGGGCATGCCTCGCGAATGCGGTGGAATCACAGATCCGGTAGGTCGTAACCGCCGATGCAGGGTTCGGCGATGTCCGGCGATTCCAGCAGTGCCGAGAGCATGAGTTCTTCAAAGACACGCATGCCAAGACCTGCGGAAACCGCTTGTTTGATCGCCGGACCCGCCAGCCGGTTCCATGCGCGCCGCATCCCAGGATGAAAACCCGCTCGCGGAGTTTTCGGGCAAGCGATTCCCGGTCCACCAACGTCGGAATCTGAGATGAAAGTTCTCCCCACCGCTCGTCCATGTCAGTCGAGGGAATCCGGGCCGCCAGCGGAATGATGTCGTCTAACAAATCATGTGATTCAAGACGGATGTAGGATTTCCAATCGGTGTTTCCCTGGCACTTGTCAATTTCGTCGAGCACGAGAATTCCACCGCTTTGGAGCGAGTCCACCCAATCGCAGATCGATGAATACGTCCAAGGCTCGTTGCGCGCCGACACCACCACCCATGACGAGACGTTGATGACCAAAGTCGGCAGTCCGAGACGTGCGCCCAGCGCCTTGGCGATGAACGATTTTCCACCACCGCTGGGGCCGATGATCAGCGTGTGGGTTCTGGGCTGCACCGGCAGCTCCTCACGCGATCCATCGGTGGCGATCTTGGCCACCGGCAAGAGGCGGGAAAGGACGGATTGTTGTTGGGGTGATAGAATTGTGGGGTATTTTGGAGTTTCCATTTCCCATGAGTCGGGGCCTGGAGGCCGACGGACGCGCAAGCGCACGACCGGTGAGAAGGTCTGTCGTCCATCTTCGATTAATGGGCCAGCGAGCCGTCGGTTCAATTCGCCCGCAGAAAGCGGCAAGAAACCGCAGTGCTTCTCAGAACGGCACTTCACCTGCCAGCTCCCGCGCTTCCTCCCTCACTCGCTCGGCCTCGGCTTTCAATTCCCCGATCTCCTGCTCCAGTTCCTCCCGCCCTGATAGTCACCGACCGTGGCATCGGTGGCTTTCCCGTCACCCACGATCCCATGGGAAATGCTCCACCGTGAGCGTTGCAAAAATATTTTCAGCATATAGGCTGCCTCGGTGAGCATTCAGGAAATCAAGTCCGAGATTGAAGCGCTTCCAGTTGAGGAACGGAAACGCCTGGCTGCCTTTCTCGTCTCTTTGCGGCACAAGGACCTTGCCGATTATCGAGCTCGCATGGCTCGCAAGATCGATGACAACAATCCTAAAAACTGGGCCACTCTCTCAGAACTCGATCAACGCCTCGAATCCTGAGCCATGCGCTACCGGCTCCTGATCTCGATTGAAGTCGTCGAATTCCTCGAAAGGCTGCCATCAAAAACCCGGAACTCCCTTCGCCGCGCCGTTGCAGCTATCGGCGCCGATCCCCTCGCAATCGCCGACGCCGCTGACTTTGACGACACCGGTCGGAAACTTCAAATCGCCATCATCGGCGACTTCGCGCTCATCTATTGGATCGACGACACCGACCGGCATGTGAAAATCCTCGATGTCCATGCCGCAGACCGCTAGGACGAGCTCAATGACCTCCTTCTCCGGTTGTTGTAAAATCACCAGCCTATCCGCGAAAGGTAGTGCGCTACCGCCGGAAGCGCATGCCAAAGGAACGCGAAAGACCAGCCCACAGACCTCACTAAACGACCTCGAATTGGACGAAGGGTCGAGCAAGTTCAGTTCCTCCAAAATGACGGGTTTTTGAGGGCGGGATGGTTTTGCTGATTTCACGGGATGTCGTTGATGCGCACGCTGATTTGTTCTTTGCGGGTGAGGCGAAGCCGCAGGGGGCGACCGCTGCCATCGGGTAGGGTGAGGCTGCCGGTGTTGAGTTCGTCGAGATGCGCGGTGATGATTTTGCGGAGTTTGGGCGGGTAGTTGACCTGCGGCACGAGGTGGACTTCGATCTCACTTCCCGTCCAGCGCAGGACGCCGTCGCATTGGGTGAGTTGGCGGTAGTTGATGAGTTGGTCAATGCGCGAGACTTGTTTTTCCAAGGCGGATTTCTCCTCCTCGTTTTGGATGATGAGTTGATGGAGTTGATGCCGAAGTGTTTGTTGAGGTATTTGAAGTCGTTTTCCTGGATCCAGCGGTTGAACATGAGGCGAACGGTTTCATAGACCGGGCGTTGGGTGATTTCCTGACAAGGCGGCGCGACTTGCTTTGAGTTCAAGGATGATTTGGCGCAGTGTTTCGCCGGAAAGTTTCACCTCGAAGATGCTTTCAATCTCGCGCATCAGGGTGGCGCGGTAATTAGGGCAACCTTCGGCGAGCAATTCATCCCACCGCCGGGCGACGTAGTGGTCGATGGCGGGCGTGCGTTTCTGATTGA
>JBBRCO010000075.1:0-18660 GCA_038204755.1 Verrucomicrobiales bacterium | reverse complement strand
CATCCAGCGTGCGGATGATGACCGTATGCGGCCTCATTGCGGAAGCCACCCGGGTATAAACTTCGGTCTGGCGTTGTTCATCAGGCATTTCCTCGCCGTTGAGGAGAAGGAACTCGGTCCGATAGAGACCGATTCCTTTTGCTCCGCTGTGTTTCACCAGGGGCAGGTCATCCACCAGCTCGATGTTGGCGGAAACCGTTAGCTCCCTGCCGTCCGCCGTGGCCGTGGCGGCACCACGCATGGCTTCGAGAGAACTGCGGACCTTGGCTTTGACATCGCTGAGGCTCTTATAGCGTTCGAGAGTCTCTGCGGTTGGATATAAAATGAGTTTCCCCGTGTAGCCGTCGAGAATCGCCGGGGCGAGGGCAACCACGTCGATGACCGCACCTTCAAGTCCGACGACGGCGGGAATGCCGAATGCCCGCGCCAGAATCGCGGTGTGTGAGTTCACGCTGCCCTGTTCAGTCGCAAATCCGAGGACGTGCCTGCGGTTCATCGAAGCAGTATCTGATGGAGCCAGATCGTAGGCCACCAGGATATGCAGATCATCAGGGCCTTGTGGGCGGGTATCGCCATCCTCGCTGAAATTCCGCAGAACGCGCTGCGCCACATCCTCGATGTCCGCCGTGCGTTCCCTCAGATAGGGATCCGGTATGCGCCGCATCGCTTCGAGGAAATTCTGCATCACGGCGTAGAAGGCATACTCCGCATTCTGCTGGCGGCGGGCGATGGCATTGTGCACACGGTCCACGACCGACTTGTCCTCCAGGATCATGACGTGCGCTTCGAAAATCCCGCTCTCGTTGTCGCCTGCCAGATCCTCCAGACGACTCTGCAACTCGATCAGCTGACGTTTGGTAATTTCGATCGCCTCCTTGAAGCGCTCCTGCTCGCGGACCACCTCTTCTTCGGCGATTTCATACACTTCAGGAGCCGTGAAACCGCGGGCGACCACATGGACCGGAGCGATGGCGATCCCCGGAGAGGCTGGGATTCCCTCGTAGATCACTTCTGGTTCACTTCCGGATTTTGGCATGTCCTACACACACAATGGTTCCGATCCGGGGCGGCGTTCAAGACACAATTTGCCGCTTTTTATAGGACACAGACCCGGCAAAATGCCCGAAAACCGAGGATTCCCGAGAACGAGGGTTGCATGGCTTGGATACGGTGCCAGTTTCTTTCACATGAAATCCATCGCCCAGATTTTCACCGCCGTTACCGCAGGAGTCTTCGCCAGTAGCGCCGTGGCCGAGCCGATCAACGTCGGAACCGCCCTGCCTGTCGTCGAACAGAAAAATCAGGACGACCACGCAGTAAAAATTTCCGAGGTGGGGAAATCCGGCTATCTCCTCGTCTATTTCTATCCGAAAGCCGACACTCCCGGCTGTACTAAACAGGCGTGCAGCCTCCGCGATTCCTACGCGGCCCTAACCGATAAGGGGGTGAAAATTCTTGGCGTGAGCATGGACAAGGTGCCCGCGCAGAAAGCATTCAAGGAGAAATACAAGCTCCCCTTCGATCTGCTGGCCGACTCGGACGGCACCGTGGTGAATGCCTTCGGGGTGCCCAACACGATCGGATTTTCGAAACGCCAGGCATTCCTCTTCAAAGACGGCAAACTCGTCTGGCGTGATCTCGCCGCTGCCACCGACAAACAGGCGGAGGACGTTTTAAAAATCCTCGAAGCGAGATAACAGTCGGCTTCACAGACATCCTGCCATCCGCAGGTTTTCTGCGGCATCCACCCGCTCGCTTCCGGCGAGCGGCCTACCTGCGAGCCCCTCGAGAAAACTTTGATAGCCCACAAGTTCCATCCGACCGTCGTGATGTTCGATGATACCCGTCAGGCTTTCCACCCAATCCCCTGAGTTCAGATAGTGGATCTCCCCCACCTGCTTGTCCTCGGGCGTGTGGATGTGGCCGCAGATGATGCCATCGCACTTCCGGAGCCGGGCGAGGTCCTGCAGGAGCTGCTCATAGCGGCCCACGAAGCTCACTGCGGATTTCACCTTCGCCTTTACCTGCTTGCTGAGGGAGAAATACTCCTTCCCGCGCCACGCCCGCCAACGGTTGTAGAAGCGGTTCACTATCAGCAGGAAATCGTAACCCACCGCGCCCAGTGATGCCAGCCACCGATGGTTCGTTGAAACACTATCGAAGCCGTCGCCGTGGATGACCAGATAGCGACGCCCTGCCGCCGTGGTGTGGATGTGCTCCTTGGTCACCTTCAGCCTGCCGAACGCCAGCGGCAGAAATCGCTCGAGGATATCGTCGTGATTTCCACGTAGATAGATGACATCGGTGTCGTCGCGTTCCATCATTTTCAGAACCTTACGGATAAAACGGCTATGGCGTCCGCTCCATTTTCCGCCACGGCGCAGCGCCCAGCCGTCGATGATGTCGCCGTTGAGAATCAGTTTCTGGCAGCGGATGTGTTTGAGAAACTCCACCACCTCGTTCGCCTTGCTGTCCGGCGTACCGAGATGGATATCTGATAGTATGACCGTGCGGCAGGAGAACTTCGGCCGCTTTCCGAGCTTGTAGGAGGCCGTGGTCTTCGGGCGCCGGCCTTCCGAGATGGCTTCCAGATGGGACTCGAACTCCCTTACCACTTGGTCCCAACCCAGTGTTTCCGCCACCTCGCGCGCCGCCTGGCGCATGCCGTGGTGCGGCCGCAGGGCGAGTCCTGATACCGCCAGTCTGACGAATTCCGCCGCATCGCCCTTGGCCGCCTTGAAGCCGTTCACACCGGATTCCACATGCAGGGCCGCCGCAGCGTAATCATAACTCACCGTGACCAGACCGCTGGCCATGCCTTCCAACAGCACGTTTCCAAACGTCTCTGTCTCGCTCGGGAAAACGAGCACGTCCGCAGAAGCATAGTGCCGGGCCAGTTCCTCTCCCAGCTTCACCCCCACGAAATGCACCCAACGGTATTTCTCCGCCAACCGCTCGCGCAGCGGACCATCACCCACCACCACGCATTGCATGTCCGGCACTGCCTGGCGCATCTGCTCGAAAACGGCCATCGCCAGATCGAAATTCTTCTCCGCCGCCACCCGGCCGACCATGATTGCCACCGGCGTCCCAGCCCGTGCGCCCCATCCGGAGCGGAGACTCTCGCTGCGCTTTCCCGGAGCATACAACTCCGCGTCCACGCCACGACCTAGCAGTTTCACTTTTTCAAATCCCTCGGCCAGCAGCTTGTCCATCACATCGCGCGACGGTGTGAGCGTGCAATCGGCGCGCCGATGGAACTTCTTCAGATAGGCCATCGCCACCGGTTGCAATCCCCCGAGACGGTATTGCTCCATGTATTGATGGAAATTCGTGTGAAACCCGGCGGCTGCGGGAATGCCCAAGGCGTTGGCCGCCTTCAGCGCGGATTTTCCCAGCGGACTTTCCGTCGCCACGTAGATCGCGTCCGGGCGCTTCTTGATCCAACGGGCGCGCAGCTTGAACGGCTCCGGCAGACCGACCCTCACCTCCTTGTATCCCGGAAGCGGAACGGATGCGGAAACCGTTTCCCCCTGCTTCGCGAATTCACCCGTATGGATGACATGCACCCGGTGGCCCCGCCTCTTCATGCCGTCGCAAAGACGTCCGAGAGTCATAGCCACTCCGTTCACATCCGGGGCGAAGGTATCCGTGACGATGTCGATTTTCATGATTTACTTAAATTCTTAAGAACTTCAGCAACATCAAACCCCATCAGCCCGTCACAAACACATCCGATTTTGTGGCAATTTCGTCACATTGGATACAAAACCTGCTCCAGAAACAACCCGTCCGCCGGTGCGCAGAGCGGCGATTTTCCCAAAGGTAACCCCGGCGGCTGGTCCAGCAGCGCGGCGAAATCATCCAACCGGATCCGCCCCTGCGCGGTGTGAACCGCGCCACCCGTTAGCAGGCGGACCATTCTGTAGAGGAAACCATCCCCCTTGTAGCTGATCTGATAGCCGTCCTGAAGCGTCGTCAGCTCCACCGACTCGATGGTCCGGCACCAGTCGATGTCCGGCGTTTCATTGCCCCGATAGGCGGCGAAGGCATGGAAATCATGGCGGCCGATAAACAGTGCCAGAGCGTCCCACAGCACATCCGCATCGAGCTGGCGCGGGATGTGCCAAGCGAGCCCCGCCTTGAGCGGCGGCAGGATGGGATCAGTGCAGAGATCAAAATGATAGACTTTTCCGATGGCGGAAAAGCGGCTGTGGAAATCCGCCGGCACCTCCTCGCACGCCATGATCCGGATCGTGGCAGGCAGTTTGCAATTGAGCGCCGGCACCCAGTTGAACGGGTTCATCGAGATCTCCGGCGGTGCGTCAAAATGGGCGATCTGCGCCAATGCGTGTACTCCGGTGTCCGTGCGGCCGGAGCCGTGCAGGCGCAGCGGTTGCTTCGCCACTTCCGCCATCGCGGCCTGGATGATGTCCTGCACGGTGTTCCCACCCGCTTGGGATTGCCAACCGCTGTAAGGACGGCCGTCGTAGGCGATGGTAAGCTTGAGGCGCATGAAGATGTTGATGGTTTTCAGTTGATGGTTGATGGAAAGGGAAAGAGGTGAGTGTCTGATCTTTGCCATCTACAATCAACCATCGGCTATCAACTCTCTCCCATCCAGATGTTGAGAATTTCCACAGCAGCAGCCTGATCGATGACGGACTTCTGCTGCTTCGCGTTCCGGCCCGCTTCACGAAGCTTGTTAGCAGCGGTGGCGGTGGTCAGCGTTTCATCCACGAAAACGAGCGGTATGGTCGGGATGCGTTCGCGAAGCAAATCCGCGAAAGCCCGGACTTTCGCGGCCGAACTTCCCTCGCTGCCGTCCATGCGGATGGGCAGGCCGATGACGAGGGTTTGGATTTTCCGAAACTCGGCGAGTTGCACGATACGCCCGATGGCATCGCCCTTGCTTTGATCGATGGTCTCAACCGGATGCGCGAGGATGCCGAAGTCATCGGTCGCGGCGATGCCGATGCGGGCACCGCCATGATCGATGCCCAGAGCGGGGTGCGGAGAAGTTGAGAGTTGATGGTTGATGGTTGATGAAAAGAGAATGAATGAATGAAGGCCGGGATGAATCCCGCGGTCCGTTTTTTACGATCTTAATTTTTCCATCAACTATCAACTATCAACCATCGACTTCCTCAAAGTAGCTCCGGCGGCAGGAGGTCGCCGAGTTTCTTGATGGCGTCGGCCTGGTGGCGGTTTGCGATAAGGATGGCGTCGCCGGTCTGGACGATGATGAGGTCATCCACGCCTAGCAATGCGATGCGCGAGCCGGGGCGGGCGTTGAAGACGATGTTGTTGGTCGAGTCGATCTGGGTGATCGGTTCGTTGGAGCGGTTATCGACACCGGATTTTTCGAGGTATTTGGCAATCGAGATCCAGGAGCCGACGTCGTCCCAATCGAAGGAGGCCTCGATGTTGAGGACGCGGTCTGCGGTTTCCATCAGCGCGTAGTCGATAGAGATCGGAGTGAGCTTGGGAAACTGTGCGGCGACGGTGGCGGGCAGGTCGTTGGATCTGCGAAGTTCAGAGATGAAGTGGGAAAGCTGCGGGGCGTGGCTGGTGAGCTGCTTGATGACGGTGGGCAGGGACCAGACGAACATGCCAGCGTTCCAGGTGAAATTTCCTTGGGAAAGGAATTTTTCGGCGAGTTCGGGATTCGGTTTTTCGCGGAAGCGGGTCACTTCGACAGGGGGATGTTCGCAGTGGAGGCCGGGGATGTTCGCCCGTCCGCCGCGCTCGATGTAGCCGTAGGATGGGCAGGCCCAGGAGGGCTTGATGCCGATGGTGACGAGGCCGTCGGATTTCTCCGCCGTGGCGAGGGCATCGCGCATGACGGAATGATAGGCGGCGGTGTCCTGGATGAGCTGATCGGCGGGTAGGACCATCATGAGTGCGTCCGGATTCCGCGCGGCGACGAGGCCGATGCCGAGGGCGACAGCCGGAGCGGTGTCGCGCTTGGCGGGCTCGGCGAAGATGTTTTCCGCAGGCAGCATGGAGGCCACCTGGCGGACGGATTCCACCTGTTGATCGTTGGTGAGAATGAGGATGTTTTCCAGCGGAACGAGACCTTCGAGGCGCTGGATCGTTTGCTCCAGAAGGGTTCCGTTGCCGAAAAGATCAAGAAGCTGCTTGGGGCGGGCGTTGCGGCTGAGCGGCCAGAAACGGGTGCCGGAGCCACCGGCCAGAATCAGGGCGTAGGTATTTTCAATTGAAGGCATGGGCCGGACGGTGCTCGAAACCGGGCGTTTGGAAAAGCCGGAAACTGCAACATTTTGTTTTCCATTGTTGTCGCAGGTTTGGAAAAGGTTTTAGTTTCCCTCATGGCTGACGAGTATTATGAACCGACCACGGCAGCGTGGATGGAAACAAGCGCTCTCACCGCACCAGCGTTGCTGGGTGCGGCGGCGGGGCTTTTGCTGGGAGATCTGATGCACCGTGGCGCGCGCCGTGGCGTAGGAATCGGCCTTGGCGCGTTGGGCGTCGCTGCACTTCTGCCGTTTGTCGTCGGCGGCGTGACGGGACTGGTGACGGGTCCGCGCAGCAAATTCGGCGTTAAAAAGAACATCCAGCGCATCCGTGACGCGGGCATCGTTTCCCGCGACTATGACGGCGACTACGACGAAGTGGACCAGGAACTCCGCGAGCAAGGCCTACTCTGAGCCATGCGCGTGGCGGTGACAGGAACTACCGGTCGTGTGGGAGCCGCTCTCGCCCGCCATCTGGCAGCGCATCATGAAATCATCCCGGTGCCTCGCGGGATCTGCGATCTTGCCGACTCCGAATCCCTGGATTCCGCGCTGGAAACCCTCGATTGTGACGTTTTCATCAATCCCGCCGGTCTCACAAGCCTCGAAGCCTGCGAGGACGATCCGCGCCTCGCGATGCGGATCAATTCCGCAGCTCCGGGAAAAATCGCGCTCTGGGCCGCCAGCCGGGGAGTGCGCGTGATCCATTTCAGCACCGACTACGTCTTCGGCGGGGAAAACACCGCGCTGCTCACCGAGCAGGCCGCGCCGCATCCGCTCAGCGTTTACGGCCGCAGCAAGCTCGCGGGAGAAAAGGCGGTGCTTGCCCATCCGGGAAATCTCGTGGTCCGCATTTCCTGGGTTTTCGGACCGGAAAAACCGTCGTTCATCGACCAGATTTTTAACAACTCGCTCGCCGGCCGCCACCTCGAAGCAATCACCGATAAATATTCCCTTCCCGCATCCACCACCGACCTCGCCGCGTGGATCGAAATCCTGATCGGGCGTAAAACCGAAGGCATCCTCCACGCCTGCAATCCGGGCACGCCGGTTTCATGGCACGGCATGGCCCGCGTCGTAGTGGCCGAAATGGTGGCTGCGGGCATCATCGATCCACTGCCGGAAATCGCGGAGCTGAAATTGGAAAACGTGACAACCTTCCGCGCCGCGCGCCCCCGTTTCACCGCGATGGACACCGCGCGCCTAGCGGAGGAAGCCGGCGTTTCGCTGCGACCATGGCCGGATGCGATCAAAGCCTACGTTCGTGAGTGCTGCACGTCACTTGGGGAAAATCACCCGTGACATGACGGGGAAATGATCGGAGACCATCGGCTTGTCCTTTGAAACGATCTCCGCCTCCTTGATGACCGCGCCACGGCTAACGAAAATGTGGTCCACTTTCAAATTGCCCTGCGTGGTGTCGGTCCAGAAGTGCAGCGTGCGGCGGTTTTTCCGACCCGCGTGGAGGGCTTGGAACGTATCGACCAGCGCGTTTCCCCAGGTGCGCCCGACTCCGGCCAGAGACACGCGTTTTCCCGCCAGATAGGACATCCCCCGGTTTGCTTCGAGGGAATTGAAATCACCTATCAGCACCACCGGTTCATCCGCGTGTTTTCTCGCATCGATTCTATCAGCGATGAGCAGCGCGGCTTTTTCCCGCGACGGCTGGTTCTTGTGGTCCCAGTGCGTGTTGAACAAATAGAACCCGCGCCCGGTCGCGCGATCCACCAGCCGGATCCATGCAGCGACGCGCGGGATCTCATTTCCCCAGGTGTGCGAGCCCGGGACGTCCGGTGTATCGGACAGCCAGAAAGTCCCGCAGTCCATGGCGTCCGGCTGGAAACGATCGCGTTGATAGAAGATCCCGCAATACTCCCCTGCCCGCTTCCCGTCGTCACGGCCGTTGCCGAAGAACTCATATTCCGGCAGCGACGCCCACAAGTCCGCCACTTGTCCGTGCAGGGCTTCCTGCACGCCGAAGACATCCGGCTTCTGCGCGCGGAGCATGTGGACGGCACCGGTCACCCGCTCGCGCCAGGCACGCGAGTCCGTGTCGCCCTCGTTTTCGTAGCGCACATTGAAGCTCATCAACCGCAGTTCCAGCGCGCCGTCCGCCCGCACCGGCACCGCCTTGGGCTGGCCGATATTCCGGCTTCTCCGGCAGCTTGTTAGAACAAACAGACTCAGACAGATGGCAAACCATTTCATGAAAAACAGGTGGCACAAAAAAAGGCTGCCTCCAAACCGGAAGCAGCCTTTTTAAAATTCGTTGCGAGCGTGATCAGTTCGCTGCGGCGGCTTCTTGAGTCACCACGTTCACGCGGCGGCCTTCGCGGTCGAACTTCACGCGGCCGTCCACGAGGGCGAACAGCGTGTGGTCCTTACCGATTCCGACGCCGAGGCCCGGATGCACTTTCGTGCCGCGCTGGCGGATGATGATGTTCCCGGCGATGACGGCCTGGCTGCCGAATTTTTTCACGCCGAGGCGCTTGCTGCGGGAATCGCGACCGTTCTTGACGGAGCCTTGTCCTTTTTTATGGGCCATGGAAGTAGGTAGGTGGGTGGTTCAATTAGCCAGCGATCGAGGTGATCTCGAGCGTGGTGAGAGCACGGCGGAAGCCGATGGTCTTGTGGAAGCCTTTGCGGCGCTTGAACTTGAAGGCAACGCCCTTGGGTCCGCGATATTGGTTGATGACCTTGGCAGTCACGGATGCACCTTCGACGAGAGGAGCGCCGATTTTCACGGTCTCACCTTCGCCGACGATGAGCGCGTCGAATGTGATTACTGAATCGACTTCGGCGTCGAGCTTCTCGACGTCGAATTTGTCGCCTTCTTGGATGCGGTATTGTTTACCGCCGGTTTTGATCACTGCGTAGGCCATGGCCGTATTGGGAGAAAGATGGAAATAAATGAATCCACCCCGATGGGCGGGCGGGGAGAACACCACGACCCACCCTCCTGCGCAAGATTTTTTTCCGTGCTTTCTCATTTTTGGCAAACGGCGCGGAAAGAACTCAGTTTTCTTTTGTATTTTGCCCTCCGGCGCGCAATCTCCCGGCCGTCTGACGAATGAGCACGGTTCTGGAAACAATCGATGGCGGCACCCGCTATCTCGAAAAACGCGGAATCGAGGACGCCCGAAGGAACATGCAGATGCTCGTCGCTCGCCAAATGAACTGCACGCGGATGGATCTTTACCTCCGTTTCGACCACATCATTGAGGAAAATGACCTCGTGCCACTTCGCGAAACGCTGAAAAAACGCGGCGAAGGCATCCCGCTCCAGCATTTGCTCGGCACGGTTTATTTCCATAAATACGAGTTCAAGACCGACGCGCGCGCGCTCATTCCCCGCCCGGAAACCGAGGAACTGGCCGAATGGATTCTAAAATGGGAACTCCCCGCAGGCTCGCACGTCCTCGATATGGGCTGCGGCTCCGGTGTGCTGGGCCTCACCCTCGCCAGCGAACGCCCCGGCTGGAAAGTCACGCTGGCCGATGTTTCCCCGGATGCACTCTCACTTGCCCATGAAAACGCCGCCGCGCTTAAAGTGGCAAACGCGGATTTCATTGAAAGTGACCTGTTTTCCGCAGTCGGCGGACCGTTCGATGGCATCGTCGCCAATCTCCCCTACGTCCCGGATTCCGAGCGGGCGACGATTTCCCGCGAGGTCTCGCACGATCCGGCGCTCGCCCTTTTCTCCGGGGCCGACGGCCTGGATCTGATCCGCCGCTTCATCCCGGAAGCTTTTGAGCACCTGAAACCCGGTGGCTGGCTGGTTTTGGAAATCGGCCACGATCAGGCTTCCCAAGTCGCAGAAATTCTCAAAGCTTCCGCCTTCACGGACATCGAAGTGAAAACCGACCTCTCCGGCATCGCCCGCTTTCCTTTCGCGAAAAGACCCTAGATGATAGTAGATAATGGATCGTGGATCGCAGATCTTCGAATTCCCCGTCTTTCATCCACTATCCTCAATCCACTATCCCTTATCTCTTCATGGACAAACTCGTAGTTCACGGCGGCTCCACCCTGCGCGGCACCATCAACATTTCCGGCTCGAAAAACGCCTCGCTCCCCATCCTCGCCGCCGCCCTGCTCACCGGCGACGACTGCATCATCCGCCGCGTGCCGGACGTTTCGGACACGAACTACATGATCCAAATCCTCAGCGCCCTCGGTGCCGACGTCGAGCGCTCCTCCGGCACCGTCCGCATCACCTGCGCGGATGTTTCCGATGAAGCACCCTACGAACTCGTCCGCCGGATGCGCGCCTCTATCTGTGTGATGGGCCCGCTTCTCGCGAGAAAAGGTCGCTGCGTCGTTTCACTTCCCGGCGGCTGCGTCATCGGCGATCGCCCGATTGATTTGCATTTGCGCGGCTTCGAAGCACTCGGCGCGATTGTCGAATTCGAGGGCGGAAACATCACCCTCACCGCCCCAGATGGCCTCCACGGCGCGGAAATCGACCTCTGTGGCACCCACGGCCCGACCGTTCTCGGCACTGACAACGTCATGATGGCCGCCACCCTCGCAGAAGGCATCACTGTCATCGAATCCGCCGCCGCCGAGCCGGAAGTGCTCGATCTCGCGAATTTCCTCAACTCCATGGGCGCGAAAATCACCGGAGCCGGCACCCGTCGCATCGTCATCGAGGGCGTAAAAGAACTGCGCGGCGTCGAGCACACCGTTATTCCGGACCGCATCGAGGCCGGCACCTTCATGGCCGCCGCCGCTCTCGCAGGTGAAGGGGTCACCCTCCGCCGGGTTTGCCGCGACCACATGAAGGCCATCACCGCCGCCATCGAACAATCCGGCCATCGCGTCGATTTCAACGAAGCGGGCAACGTCTGCACCATCCATCGCGGTGAAGGAAGTCTCCAAGGTGTGGAAATCAGCACCGCTCCCTACCCCAGTTATCCGACCGACATGCAGGCCCAAATGACCGCCCTGCTCGTCACCACGCCGGGCCTCAGCGTGATCAAGGACACGATTTTCCCGCAGCGCTTCATGCACTGTGCCGAGCTCAAGCGCATGGGTGCCGATATCAAGGTGGGCAACGGCACCGCCGTCGTCCGCGGCGTGGCCCAGCTCTCCGCCGCCCCCGTCATGGCCTCCGATCTCCGCGCCTCCGCCGCCCTCGTCCTCGCCGCCCTAACCGCCAAAGGCTCCACCGAAATCAGCCGCCTCTATCACATCGACCGCGGCTACGAGCACATCGACGAGAAGTTGCTCATGCTAGGAGCGAATGTCGAGCGGGTGAAAGACCGGTGAAGGTGGTCCGCACAGTCCCCTTTGCGGTTCTTCCGTTGTAGCAGGACCATTCTGCGAACCAAGATTCCGCACAGAGGACTGTGCGGACCACATGCCCCGGGCTATTTCCATGGCGCAAGCACCGCCCTCTGCACTCCTCCTCCTCTTTCTATCAACCATCAACTCTCATCCACCCGCCGCAGTCGTATTGCTAGGTGGAGGAAGAGGAGTTGGTGAGTCTGATGGATTGAGGAGGCGAACATGTTGCGTTCAGTCTCAAAATACGAACGAGGAATGACGAATGTTGATTGCGGATTTTTGATTGGAAGACTGTTTCGATAGAATCATCGGCACTCAAAGAGTAACGCTACAGGTCGATGCCCTCGAGGAGTACGGCTCGTTTACGGGGCGACAACTTTCAACCGCACGAAGCGGCGGTCCTCTGTTCCAAAAGTATAACTGGCGGTGTAGAGGTTGCCGATGTTGGAAAACGAAATACCGGCGTTGGTCCATGAGCCGGCTTGAAGATCGGGCGAGGTTTCCACCGAGTAGGTGAGCTCCGGGCGCAATGGGTTGTAATCAATTGAAAGGGTGTTGGCTGCTACCCGGGCGGCGGGCGTGAGTGCGCTATCGTTGCTGTTGGGGGAGCCGCCAAGGGCGTATTCGAGGAGGAGTGGGAGTCCGTCGGAGTCGGCGTCCAAGTGGAGGTTGGTGTTCTGCGCGAGGGAGAAACCTGCGAGCCAGTTTTGCACGGCACTGAACGTGGTCGCGCTGGTTGTGGCAGAGGCTGAGAGGCCGAGGGCGTTTTGGGAGCGCACGCGGTATTGATAGGAAGTGGCGGGGGTTCCGCTTGTGTCGAGATGGGTGATGGCATCTGCAGGTAAGGTTGTGAGGTTGGTCCATGTTGCGCCGTCGGGGCTGCGTTCGAGGAAGAAACCGTTTTCGTCCCAAGATTGATCGTTCCAGGTGAGGATGATGCCTGCGGCGGAGGGCGTAGCGGTGAGGTCGAGCGGGCGTTTCGGACTGCCGTCAAAACCGGTGTAGAGCGACATCGTGCGACCGTTGGCGGAGGTTCGGAAGGGCAGGGCGGTGGCGGGTAGAACGAGACTCGTGGCCCCGCGCGTTTCCTGCACGATGTTGATATAAGGCTGACCGCTGAAATTCGATTCCGCGATGTTTACAAAACTGGCGGAGGAATCGGTGATGACAAAAAGCGGGATGGTGCCGGGATTGGTGGTGGAATAGTTGTGCAGGCCGAGCACCTCGGTGAAGCCGCCGTTTTTGGTCTCCAGCTTGGTCTGGGCCCGCTCGGTTTTCATGCCGAAAATCCAGAGTCGCGCTCCGTCGTTGACGACGTTGGTGCCGCCATCGCTCTCCACATTGAGCTGACGGGCCCAGATGCGGGCGCGGGGGTTGAGGAATTGGAAACGGTCGCTGACGACATCCTCGATGAACAATTTGCCGCTGCTGTGGGATGTGATGGAGGCCGCTTCCACGCTGCTCACGATGAGCGTGCGTGCGCTTTGCTGGACGATGGCGGGCAATCCGGCTCGCTCGATCACCACAGCGGGTGCGGTGCCGTCTGCGAGGATGATGCGACCGGAACCGATGATGTTGGTTTGTGTCCCGGTGAAGCGGCGAACGGTGCCGCGAAGAAAGACATCACCATTGATCACAAAGGTGCCGGGCGGGATGAAAACGGTGGTGAACCCGGCATCAATCGCGGCTTGGAACGCGGCGGTGCTGTCCGTGGCCGCAGTGGCATCCGCGCCGTAAGCCACCACGCTGGTCCAGCCGGACGGAGCGTCCCATGGGATGCTCGGAGGATTTTCTATCGGTAACTGCAAAGATCGCGCGGGGGATGGAAATTGGTTGTGCCGCACACGCGAGGTGTATTCATCCAGCGTCGCGCCCGGCACTTGAATCCCGCCGTTGATGGTGATCCGGGTGAGTACGCGAGCGTATCCGGTGGTGATGACATCGCGGGCGTAGAGAAACCCTGCGGATTGAATGGCATCAATGGATTCCGCGCCGGGAAGGCCGATGAAGCGCGCTTCGAGCAGGGTGGCCGCTCCCCCTGTTTCAATGCCGCCGAATGGATTGAGTCCGTTGACGAAAGCTGGAACCGAATTGACGCTCGTGAAGCCGCGTATGGTGAAAACCTGCCCGTCGTTGCGGATGCCCGCGAGGCGCTGCCCGCGCACCGTCACGCGTTCGAGCACCACGCCATTGATCGCATCCGCTGTCCTCACGCCGTAGTCGAATCCTTCCACCTCCAAGTCCTGCACGAGGAGTGGCCCGATTTCCGCCGTGAATGCCATGTCCAAACCAAACGTGCCCTGGCCATCACCACTGACAATTTTCACGCTTTTGAGGATTCCGAAATTGTTCGCATTGAACTGTATGCCCGCCGCGCCGGGATTGCCGCCTCCCGTGTGGACCGTGAGCGTGCGGATGGCGATGCCGAACCTTTGCGCCGGAGCGGGACCGGTGAAGATGACGGCCTTCCGGTTGTTTGGGTCCTGATAACCGAGGGCATTATCTGGCAGCCGCAGGATCACCCCGTCGCGGCTTTGGCCTTGCATGATGGTGTGTTTGTAGTCGGTCCACCCGGGGATTCCGGCGGGCCAGTTCAGAGTGTTGGAAATATGGTAGGTGCCGTTGGGGAGGTAAATGATGCGGCGTCCATTGGGAAACGCGTCGAGTGCTGTTTGAATGGCGACGGTGTCATCCAGTCCATCGTTGGGAATCGCATTGTATGGCGGCTGGGTCACATCGAGCACGCCGCTGCCGGGTGGGAAAACAATGTTATCGGCGACGGGAGGAGCACCCACGACGATCCGAATCTGCCCCGGCGTGGAATAATCAACCGACGTGCCAGCAGGTGCATCCAGCAGGACAAGCTGGCCGCTGCGCGCGCCTGTGTGGGTGACGACCGTGTAGCTGCCGGAAGGTGTGGTCCCCGGAGCGACGCGGACCCAAAGCGCGGTTTTTGCGGCCAGTGACAGGTTGCCGGTCACTGCAAGAACATCACATGCTCCCGCGTTGCCGATTTGCACGTCGAGGGTCGTCTCGTTTCCGAGCGAGACGTTGCCGGTGATCGAGAGCGTGCCAATTCCGTCCGCAACGGCAGGATCTCCCGGCGCAACCGAGCTGCCTCGGGTCGCGCCCGCAGAGAGCGCGGATTGAAGGGTGCCCGTGCCAGCGATTTTCCCGCCGTCCACGGTCCAGGCAGCGTCGCTGTTAGCCAAAGCGTTCATGATCAGCGTCCCCTGCGAAACAAAGCGCCCACCAGGGGCACCCGTCAGGCTCGCGCTCGCCGAGAAACGCGCGATGCCAAGGCCCGTTTTGTAGAACGCGTGGCCGCCGCCGGGAGCCACTTGACCGTTGACTTGGATGGTTCCCTGCGCCCGCAGCTCGATGGATTTTTGAAAGCCAGATGAATTCCCGTTGACCGTGAGCGTGCCGCCGGTCGCTTGGATGAGTTTCACGTCATTTCCCCAGGCTTCCGTGCCGTAATCCGCGTCCAGAGTGTTATTCCCGGTGCTGGTGATTTCAGCTCCCGCGCCTCCGCCGAAGACGACCATGCGGCCATTGTAGAGCCGGTATCCACCTTCGAGAATGAAGCGCTCGTAAAATTGATTGCCGCCTCCGAGGTTGGCCTGTTTCCGGGCAGCCGTGACAGGGAAGATCGGGAGATCCTGGCCATTGACCGGCAGCACATCGCCCACCCAGTTGGCGGGATTTAAGAAGAGATCATCCGCCCCTCCGCCGTCCCATGTCGCGGAATGGGCGATCATCGGACCGCAGGCGAACAAGGCGACGATTGGCTTGAGGGCATGTTTCATGACGTTGGTGGATTTGTTATTTCTGCGTCTTGGCACGATGCGTTACCGCACCTGAGAAGCGGAAACCGAGGCTTCCGAACATCTGCATAAAAGGTGCCAGAAAAACGCTTATCGGACAGATTCCCAAAAATTCAACACAGTTTTTGCCGTTCCTGCTTCGGTTTTTCAGGTAGGTTGGGACATTTCAAAGTCATTACATGGGGGGTTCCCACAACGAAACATTTCCGGTCAATCGCCGGGTTTGATCTGATAGAAAACATCATTGATTGGGTCATTGGATTATGCAGGGGTTTATCGGCAATGGTTTGATGGGAGGTGGATGAAGAGTCATGCTGCGGCGAAGTCGAGGTCGCGGGTGATTCTCTGCGCGCTGGAGGTAAATCTCTGCGCGCTGGAGGTATTGCTCTGCGGCTGGGATGGCCCGTCTGCGTCGGTGGAGTGGTTTTTTCGTGGCGGAAGGCGATTGGCATTTCAAGGGAGGTTTCCGTGAAACGGGCGGAACCTTCTTTGGGTGGAAGGCGGGGGCATCGACCGCGGCTATGAAGCACATCGATGAAAAGCTGCGGACGCTGCGCGCGAATGTCGCGCGGGAGAAGGACTGGTGAGGGTGGTCCGCACAGTCCTCTGTGCGGAATCTTCGGTTTCCGGGCTGTCCTGCTGCATTGGAAGACCCGCACAGAGGACTGTGCGGACCACGTCAGAGAGGCAGATCGTAGCTCCGGCCGCCGACGCCTTCGTACCAGCGGAGGTAAGCGAGATTGACCATCGAGTAGCCGCCGGGTGTCGGGTAGTTTCCGGTGAAATACCAGTCGCCGCAAGGGCCCTTGATGGAGGCGTGGAGGTTTTCGATGTTCTGGAAAATCACTTGGACCTCGCCATGCCATTCGATGCCATCTGGATAGACCATGCGGCTGACTTCTGCGGAAATTTCCTCATCGGTGAACGCTTCATAAACCGCTTTCACGCGGTTCTCGCGCTCGCCGGCCGGTTTTTCCAGCTCGGCACGGCAGTCATCGTAGATCCGATCCAGCAATGATTGCCTGCCCGCCCTGCGATGCAGCGCGATGGCCGCGGCGAAGGCGATGAACTTGCCGATCTCCGACATGTCGATGCCATAACAGTCCGGATAACGGATCTGCGGCGCGGTGGAGCAGACGACGATCTTCGACGGCTTGGTGCGGGCGAGGATCTTGAGAATCGACTGCTTGAGCGTGGTGCCGCGGACGATGGAATCATCAAGGGCTACCAGATAGCCGCCGGGTGTCACGACGCCGTAGGTGATGTCGTAAACGTGGGAAACCATCTGGTCGCGGCCTTTTTCCTGGGAGATGAAGGTCCGCATCTTGATGTCCTTGTGGGCGATTTTCTCGCCCTGCGGCCAGTTGCGGAGAATCAGATCGTCCACCAGATCGGGAGTGAGGGTTCCGGCGGCGGAGGCTTCCATGATGCAGGAGCGCACTTCCTGACGGCGGAACAAGCGGAGGCCTTCCATCAGGCCGTAGTAAGCGGTTTCCGCAGTGTTGGGAATGAAGGAGAAGATGGTTTTTTCAAACGCGCCGCCGATGGCATCGACCACCTGCGGGACGAGCGCGGCCCCCATCGCCTTGCGCTCCCGATAGATCTGCGGGTCGTTGCCGCGCGAGAAGTAGATTTTCTCAAACGAGCACGGCGTGAATTTCTGCGGCGGCGCGAACGCGGTGTCCGTCATCGTGCCATCGGACTTGATGGTGATCATCGAGCCGGGATCGACGGCTTTCACCTCAGAGGCTTCCACTTCGAAAACCGTCATCAGCGGGACTCGCTCGGAGGCGAAGGCGATGACTTCATCCGTGATGAGCATGTGGCAGGGCCGGATGCCGCGGGGATCGCGCATGACGAACATGTCGCCATTGCCAATGACGCCGCAGATGGAATAGCCGCCGTCCCAGGCGGCTGCGGATTCGGCGACAAGTTTCGGCACGTCGAGCGCGGCGGAAATCCGGGCGGGGATTTCCGCACCGGGGACACCGGCGTCCCGAAGCTGGCGGTAGAGGTCGGTGTGGGCCTCGTCGAGGTGATAGCCGATTTCCTCCAACACCGTCTGGGTGTCGGTGCCGAAAACCGGGTGCTGGCCGCGGTCGATGAGCACGTCGTTGAGCTCAGCGGCGTTGGTCATGTTGAAATTTCCCATCACCATCAGGGTGCGGGTGGGCCAGTTGCTGCGGCGCAGATAGGGGTGGCAGCAACCGACATCAAATTCGCCGGAAGTGCCGTAGCGCAGGTGGCCGATGAGGATTTCCCCGCCGAAATCGAAGTTCTTTTTGACGCTTTCCGGGTCCTTGTGATTCAGTTGGCCCTTGCGGGACATTTTGTAGAAATTTTTCGTCTCTTTGCGGAAAATCTCGGAAAGCGCGTCCTTTTCCACGCCACGGCGGCGGTTCACGTAAGGCTGGCCGATCGGCATGTCGAGTTTCACACAGCCGATGCCGGTGCCGTCCTGGCCGCGGTTGCGCTGCTTCTCCATCAGGAGGAAAAGCTTGTTCAGTCCCCAGAGATTGCTGCCGTAGCGATCGTAATAATAGGCCAGCGGCTTGCGGAGTCGCACGGCGGCGATCCCACATTCGTGTTTGAGAGAGTCGCTCATGCGTGGTGGGAGATTAGCGTCATTCGCCGGCAACGCGAACGCGGACCCCTTCTTCGGGAACCATGCGGCCCAGGACGGTGCCGCCGTCGCCCGCCTTGAGGGCGGTTTCGACATCGGCCTCGGCGACGATCGCCACCCAGCCGATTCCCATGTTGAAGGTGTGGAAACGGTCGTCCGCATCGACGTGTGAGAGAAGTTTCTCGATTCCGGGCAGGTTCCACTTGGGAATTTCCAGATCGGCACCCATTCCGCGGAAAAGGCGCTCGAGGTTTTCCGGGAGGCCGCCGCCGGTGATGTGGGACATGGCTTTTGGCTTCACACCGGATTTTTTCAAATCGCGGGTGACGTCGTGATAGAGGCGGGTGGGTTTGAGCCAGGCGTGGATTTCCTCGTCGGTGACTTCACCGGGGAATTCATTGAGCACGCGGCGGACGAGGGACCAGCCGTTGGCGTGAATGCTGTCGGAAGCGTAGCCGATGAGCACGTCGCCGACAGCGACGGTGGTGGGATCGATGAGATCGGGCTTTTCCGCGCAGCCGATGCAGAAGCCGGAAAGCTCGATGATGTCCGCAGGGACGATTCCGGGCATTTCGGCGGTTTCGCCGCCGGCGAGAATGCAGTCGCAGGCTTCGAGGTAATCGGCCATGCCGGAAATGAGGCGGGTGATTTTCTCCTCATGCAG
>JBBRCO010000074.1:0-18730 GCA_038204755.1 Verrucomicrobiales bacterium | reverse complement strand
TTCGGCGAAACGGGCGCGGCGATAGCGGAGTTTGTTTTCCAGGGCGTTGCGGGTGCGTTCCAACTCGCGCCAGGCGGGGTTGATGACGCGTGCGGTGTCGTGAAGCGGCTCGGTTTTATATTCTCCAAGTAGATCAATTGCAAAGTGTTGCATGGCATAACGGAAGTAGTTCTCTTGACACCAGCGGCTGAAAAGTCCGCCAGCCATTTTGTCGGGTTCCATGCGGTAGGCGGTGCCGATCAGGCTGACCTGATGGCCGCTGGCGGTGAGTTTGCGCACTTCTTTGACCCATAGGGCATCGGTTCCGGTGCCGACCCATGAGCCGCGCTGGGCCAATGGCAGGCTGGGGATTTCTCCGTTGGATAGATGGACGTCGTGGGGGGCGAATTCTTCCTGCGCCCATGGGTCGGCGGGGTGTTTGTGATAGGTGATGCAGGCGATGCGGTGGTTTTGCCACATGTCTTTGAAAAAGCCGGGACTGTAGCCCTCGCGGTCGAAGACGAGGGTGAAGCGGCTGAGCCAGGGGTCGTCTTCGAGTTGTTGCGCGGTGGGTTGGCCGGGCACGTCGCAAAGCAGGCGCGGCACGATGTCTTCGCGCAAGGCGTCGATGAGGCCGGAGTCCACGACCTTGTCGATGACGAAGAAGGGTTTGCCAGTTAGATCGTTGACCCAGTAGTCGGTGGTGCCGCGCAGGCAGAGCCGCTGGCGCGAAACGTATTTGCGCGGCAGCTTGGTTTTGCTGCCGTGATAGACGCGCACATGGCCGTCGATGTAGAGCGTGCCGACGGCTTGGGGATCGGCTTCCATCCATTGGCGAGAGAGGGCGGCGGCCCATTTTTCGGAGGCTCCGTCGCGGCTGAGGGCATCGAGCTTTTCGCGCAGGCAACGCACTTCGGGGATGCGGTCCAGACCGATGAGTTTGCCGAATTCGCCGGGGGCTTTGCCGCGCAGTTGTTCGGTGGTTTTGATCCGGCAGAGGCTCATGAAGGCCAGCAGCAAGAGGATGTGGCTGACGCCATAGTAGCCTTTGATTTTTCCCAGATGCTCGCTAACAGCATCTAGCAGGCCGTTTTCCAGCAGGGCACCGAGGGCGCAGATGACTCCGCCGAAGGGCACATGCCGGGCGTGTTCGAAGCAGGTCGTCGCCTCTTCGATGAGCCCGAGTGAGGCGAGCATGCGCTCGCCGGAACGGGTGCATCCGGTGCCGAGTGCTTCGCCGGCGAGCGCGTCCTCGATGTTGCGCTGGGTCTTGTCGGTGCCCGCCGCGCGCGCCGTGCTGGCGGTGTCTTTTGTTTCGCGCAAGCGTCCGTCCCACACCGCCCGGCGCAGGGTGTCGAGATTGATGGCGAGTTGTTGTGCGACGGTGGATTTACAATGTCCTTCATCGAGCAGTTGCTGCGCCCGGACGGTGACCTCGGGGGTGAGCACCGCACCTTTGCGTGAGCGTGGCTCTTGCTCAAAAAACGAGGCGATCCCGCCGGCCCGATACTTCCGAAGGGCGCGATCCACACAACTCTTGGAAATGCCGAAAGCCGTCCTGATTTCCGTGGCGCTGCAAGCGTTGGAATCGATCAACTGGGCGATGGTGACTCTGAAACCGCGCTGGTCACCGTCGCGGTGACGGTAGATCGGATACATCCCGATCAGATAGGTCCAGCAGCCATCGTTGCGGAAAACCCCTACCTGATGGTTGATCGGAGTTGCCCCTTGCGGGATGATGGGTAAAAGTAGTTGTTTGATGGCACCTTCCTCCGCTTCTGGGCATGTTGCCCGGTTTGTTTTTGCAAGGGGAAGGTGTCATCTTTCGTTTCACAGGTAAATATCCACCTCAGGGCCTCCAAGTTCGCCGGAATCCTTTGCCGTTCAATGACCTGGCTGTCTGCGCAACATGCCGTTTCTGGTTGCCGGGATCAGGATCTCTGAGGCGAGGCAAAGATTCGAATCGTCATCGTTGCCACCGTGTTCGAGCGGGCGGATGTGCTCAATGGGTAGCGAGGCGGGTGGGGAATGGTCCTGATGAGTCCGGCAATACTCGCATTGGTTTTCCGCACGCTCCCTGACGAGGGTTCGCTTGGCGGGAGTCATGCGGCGCTGCCGGATTTGAATTTCCTGGCCTCACGGCGGAGGACGGCGACGAATTTGTTTGCTCTCCCATAGCCGATGTATTCATCGCGCTTTTCAGGGGTGAGATCGCCTTCGGTAATCTTTTCAGCAAGCTCCTCAATGGGTATGATGGCCCGACTGGTAATTGGGAAAACGTCACTTCTCCTCAGACGCGTCTTCTTCGATCTTTTCCTCCTCCGCATCCGGGATGATCCCGGCGGCGGGCTCAATTTCAGGAGCGGGCGATTCCTCGGTAGGCGCGGAGTTTTCCGCTGGCAGATCCGGCACGACATCCTCGGGAGTGGGCGTGCGGCCGTTGTTTTCGAGGAGGATGAAGACCTCGTTCTGCACGGCTTCGACTTGGCTGAGGGGGATGTTCGGGTCCTTGACGATGAAGACCTCGCCGGTTTTGCGGTGTTCGTAAACGCGGAGGATGCCGGTCGGGGTGTGCTGGCTATCGGTCTCGCGCAGGAGCTTCTGGCGCTCAAGCATGACGGCGAGGATGAAGCGGGCGTTCTCGGTGTGGTCCTCGTCCTCTTCGACGAGGCGCTGGAGGATTTCCTCGGCGCTGAGTTTTTCCACCGGGTTGGAGTTTTCATTGCCGGTGGGTGCGGCGAAGCGGGTTTTCCAGAAGGAGAAGGGTTTTTCCCCGGCTTCTATCTGCTGCTTCCAGCCTTCCTCGCAATAGTCGCGGCGGACGTAGCCGCTGGATTCGGGATCGGGGAAAAGCGCGGTGATGATGGGCTCGCCATCGGTGAAGGGCCGTTGGGTGGCGGCGCACTCACGGCTGCGGGAGCGGACATGCCAGGATTCTGCAAATGCCATGGGGTGGGGATGGGTGGGTTAGTCGTTTCCGGGGCAAAAACGCAGCAGGGAGCGGTAAATCGGCCGGCCGGAAATGCGGCGGTGGTAAAGGTATAGGCCGAGCAGGGTGAAGGTGATGTTCGGCAGCCAGGCGGCATGGGCGGGACGCAGTGTGCCGGACTCGCCGAGGGCGAGCGAGATATTGCTGGTGAGCAGCATCAGGGCGGAGAGTACGACTGCGATGAAGACGCTGCCGCCGGCACCGCGGCGGGCGAAGTGGATGGAAAGCGGGGTGGCGAGGAGGACGGTGACGAGGCAGGTAAATGGCAGCGCCCAGCGGTAGTGCCACTGGGTGAGATAGGGCGAGGCGTCGGTGGTTTCGGCGTTTTTGAAATTCGAGTTCAGCCAGCCGTTGAGGTCGGGGATGCCAAGGTAGGCGGCGCTCAGGCCGGGCTTGATGAGCTGCCACGGGGTTTCCGACCAGGATTTGATGCGCAGCGGGCCGGGCTGGACGGCGAATTCGGCTGGCTGGCCGGGTTGGAAACGGCTGACGATGGGCTCCACGAAGGACCAGGTGCGGGTTTTGCGGTCCCACAGGGCGCGTTTCGCCAGAAGACGGCTCTCCAATGTCTCGTCAGTGCGGGTGGTGGTGACCTCGACGTTGAGCAACTCCTTGCCGTTCTGGTAGTCGCGGGGGAACGCGCCGATCATCCACAGGCGGCGGTTTTTTGCATTTCGATAGAGCACGTTGGTCGCTTCGTTCGCCTGCTTGCCGGTGGCATCGGCGAGAATTTCATCCACGGCACCCTCCGCGACGGGTGCCCAGTGGTAGTTCAGGCCGAGGCTGAGCAGGCTGAAAAAGACCCCTCCGGCGATCAACGGCAAGGTGACCCGGAGGACACCGCGGCCGGACTGGATCATCGCGATGATTTCCCGGTTGGTGGAAAGTTTTCCTAACGAATAAATCAGCGAAAGCAGCAGGCTGTAGGGCAGCAGCAGCAGCAGGACGGCGGGCAGGCGGGTGCCGTAGAACAGGACGATGGTGTAGATCATGTGCGTGCTTTCGCGGAATTCGCCGATCTTGTCGGTGAGGTCGATGAGCAGCCAGATCGTGAATAGCGCGGCAAGGCAGATGCCGAAAATCCCAGCGAACTGGCGGGCGATGTAGCGGTCCAGCGTGCCACCGAAGCAATAGACGAGGCTGGCGACCGCAGGCAGGAAACAGAGGATGGCGAGGACCATCGGCCGTGCGTGATGGGCCAGCACGTCGGAATCCGGGAAGCCCAAAATCTGCTGCTTCACCGCCGCCGATTCCATGGGCACAAGCAGGGCGCAGAGCCCGGCACCCAAAGCGACGAGCGCGAGTGGCAGGAGGAAACGGAGCAGATGATTGCGGAAAAAAAGCATGGGAGGCCGCTGGACGCGGAGAATGGCTGCGGCGGGGCGGGGGTGTCGAGTGCGTTATTGGTAGAGTCCGAAGTTGCGGCTTGGCAGAAGGGCAAATGCCGGATGCGATGGCCGAGAGATGATTTCAATAGCGGAAGGCCAACCGATGCCCGGATTCAGCGATGCGGTGCGCGAGGCATTTTCGCGGAAGGGCGTGCTGGCGAAATCACGCGATTTCGAATACCGCCCACAGCAGCAGGAACTGGCCGTGGCGGTGGCGGAGGCATTGATCGCGGCCTCGCCGCTCGTCGCCGAGGCGGGCACCGGGGTGGGGAAATCGCTGGCCTATCTGCTGCCCGCCGCGCGGTTTGCGATCGAGACAGGCCGGAAAGGGATCATTTCCACGCATACGATCAATTTGCAGGAGCAGCTCGTCCGCAAGGATATTCCGATCGTTAGGAAAATCCTCGGCGACGAGCTGCCTGCGGTGCTTTTGAAAGGCCGGCAGAATTACCTTTGCCCGCTGCGGCTGCGTCGGGCGCGCGAGCAGGCGGCGGATCTTTTCACCGCGGCGGAAAATGACGAACTCGAGGCGATCCGGCAGTGGGCGGAAAGCACCCGGGATGGCACGCTCAGTGATCTGGATTTCCAACCGCAGATGAAAGTCTGGCTGCAGGTGTGCAGCGAGGCGCACCTTTGCACGGCGCGGCATTGCGGGCCGAAGGGCGATTGTTTTTTCCAGGAAGCGCGGAAGGCGGCGGCGGAGGCGAGGCTGATCGTGGTGAACCACACGCTGTTTTTCGCGCTGCTCAATACCGAGATGGAACCCGACGAGGAGGACGCGAAAAAAACCGGCGGTTTTCTGTTTCCCAACGACTTCGCCATCCTCGACGAGGCGCACACGATCGAACAGGTGGCGGCTGTCCAGTTAGGCCTGCGCGTTTCGCAGGCCGGGCTGCGATTCGACCTCCAGCGGCTCTATCATCCCAGGACGCGCAAGGGGCTGCTCAAGTCGTTCCGCAAGGCGTCCGCGATGAATGCGGTGGAAAATGCGCTGATGGCGGCGGATCGTTTTTTCCACGACGTGGGAGGGATCGCGAAGTTCGGGGATTATTCAAAAGAATGCCGGGTGCGCGAGCCGGAGCTGGTCGCTAACACCCTCGCCACGCCGCTGCGCGAGCTCTGGCAGGAAATCGACGCGCTCGCCGCGGACGTGGAATCGGAAACGACCCGCGCGGAACTTCAAGACGCCTCGCGGCGGCTGCGGGAGACGCATGGCTCGGTGGGGGTTTTTCTCGATCAGGCTTCGGAAGACAGCGTCTATTGGGTGGAGCGGAGTGGCCGGGACGAGACGCAATACAGCCTCCACGGAGCGCCGGTGAACGTGGCGGACCGCCTGCGCCCACTGCTGTTTTCAGGAAAGAAAAGCCTTGTTCTAACCAGTGCCACGCTCGGTGTCGGCGATCCGAAGCTCGGTTACTTCCGCGGCCGTGTCGGGGCGGAAAAAGCGCGTGCGCTGTGCATCGGAAGTCCGTTCGACTATCAGCGGCAGATGCGCGTCCGGATTTACAAGTCGGTGCCGGATCCGGGGACGCCGAAATACGACGAACTGCTCGCCGAGGGCATCCGCCAATCCGTGCTAGAGAGCGACGGGCGGGCCTTCGTGCTCTTCACGAGCTATCGGACAATGCGCGATTGTGCGCAGCGGCTGGAACACTTTTTCCGCACCCAGGGCTGGCGGGTTTTCCTGCAGGGCGATGGTCTGCCGCGGCACCGGATGATCGAGGAATTCCGCAAGGACGTCCACAGTGTGTTGTTCGGCACGGATAGTTTCTGGACGGGCGTCGATGTGCCGGGCGAGGCTCTATCGAACGTGATCGTCACGCGTCTGCCCTTCGCCGTGCCGGACCATCCATTGGTCGCCTCCCGCCTTGAAGCGATCCAGGCGGCGGGCGGAAATCCGTTCATGGACTACTCGGTGCCGGAAGCGATTCTCAAGATGCGCCAGGGCATCGGCCGGCTGATCCGCACCGAAAAGGACAAGGGGCTGGTGTGCATCCTCGACAACCGGATCCTCACGAAGCGCTACGGCCAGGCCTTCCTCAAGGCGCTGCCGGACGCACCGGTGGATATCATCGGTTAGCCATTGATAGGAACGAGGCGCGAGATCGCCTGTTTGAGCAGCAGGCTGTCCCACTGCCCGGGAGCGGTTGGCGTTTTTCCGATGTAGCCGTAGTTCAGGCGGCTGCCACACTGCGCGCAGAGCAGGCGCGAAACAGGAGCCAGGTGGCCCATGCCCATGGTGGAAACCGGGATGCCGTGATCCGCCAGTTGGAAATCCGCGAGGCGGGCGAGGTCGTCCGGCTGTGAGAGTTTTGCCGCGGTTTTGAAAATCGCGGCACCGGCGTCCTTCGCCCGTTGCGCGGCCTCCTCGAGCACCCGGGTTTCCGGCAGTTTTTCAAAATCATGGAACGAGCCGATCCAGGGGATCTGCCGCGCTTCGAGTTCGGCGAGGAGATCGCCCATTTCGCTGATGCTGGCAACCTCGATGTCCACCAGCGCCGCTTGATCGAGCGATGTCCGCAGCAGTTCCATCCGCATCGCCGCGTCGAGCTCGTGCGCGCCGCCTTCCTCACTGCGACGGGCGGTGAAAAGCAGGGGAATCACGGATAAATGCGCCCATTGCGAGGAATCGACGCCATTGCCTTCCGCTAGGATGATGTCGAGCCGGATTTCCGCGATGTCGCAGTTTTCCCAAGTCGTGAGAGCGCTGGTTTCGCGCAGATCTGCAGAACTGCCGAAGCTTCCAACGACCTTCGGCTGCCGTTCTTCGGATGGGAATGTCGCGTGTGCCATGGGCAAGTGATGCTTGGCAAATGGCGGTTAGTCAATCGCTTGTGACGGTTGCAAGGTTCAAGTGTATTTACTTCGAACGAAATTTTACGGAAAATCATCATTTTCTCTGGTCAACCCGAAACCCATTTCCCTACTTTCTTTCAAAACCTAGACCGCATGAACCCTTTCACCCGTTTTTCCGCCTCCCTCGCCGCTTCCGCCATTCTCGCCATCGTTTCCATGGGAAGCGCCTACGGACAAGCCTCCAAGGTGACGGGTGAAAAGCCCACCTTCGAGGATCTTCCTTCCCCTGAGTTTTCCGGTGGCAAACAAAAGAGCTTCAAACCGAAAGATTGGTTGGAAATCGAGACGAAGATGAAAATCCTGCTCGCTCCCGAGCCGCCTTCGAAGACCTGCGAAAAAGTGACCATCAAGTGGTATGTCGCGGTGAAAAATCCCGACAAGCCGGGCACGTTCCTGCTCCTCACCAAGGATGTGGAGTACGTCAATGTCCCCTTGGATGACGACCAGATTTTCTTCGCCATCTACCTTTCCCCAGCTTCGGTCAAGCGCCTGACCGGTTCCGACAAGGGTGGCAAGCAGGCCGTGGAATTCGTGGGATACGAGGTTCTCGTGAACGGCGAGAAAAAAGCCGAGGAAACCAACAAGGGCAAGCCCGGCTGGTGGAACGCCGCTTCTGACAAAATTTCACGCAGTGAGTCGGTGCCTCTTCTCACAAAAGCGGAAACACCGTTCTCAAACATGTGGTGGGACCGCTACGCGGAAGTCGCCGTTGACTCAAAGCGCTGAGCTGGCGTTGGCCATTTTTCTATCGGAATCGTCTTTTCTTCTCATCTACCCGCATCATGGCTGACAATCAGACCACCGTAGCACTCAATATCGGATCACAGCGTATCGGCCTGGCCGTTTTCGAAACCTCGAAAAACGGCGGCCTTGTTCTCAAGGCATACGACTCCGAATCCATCATAGCTGATCCCTCGCTCGAAGCCTCGAAAGTTTCGCAAACCCGCGTCGCCATTGCCGACCTCGTCCAACGGCTCAATGTCGGTAAGACAAAGGCGCGCTATGCGATTTCCGGCCAGTCGGTTTTCACGCGTTTTGTCAAACTGCCGCCGCTGCAGGATGACAACATCGAGCAGCTCGTCACCTTCGAAGCCCAGCAACATGTGCCTTTCCCGCTTGCGGAAGTCGTTTGGGACTATGAACTCATCGAAGGCGCGGACGACAAGGAAGTCGTCATCGTCGCCATCAAGTCCGACGCGCTCGACGAGCTCAACGCCGCCGTCAACGACAGCGGCCTCGGCACCTGCGAAGTGGACGTGGCACCGATGGCCATTTACAACGCCTTCCGCGCCACTTACGGCAATCCGGAAGAGCCGATCCTGCTCATCGACATCGGTGCGAAAACCAGCAACCTGCTCTATATCGAAGGTCGCCGCTTCTTCACCCGCAGCATCGCCATCGGTGGTTCGGCGGTCACTGCGGCGATCGCCAAGGAGTATGGCATTTCCTTCATCGAAGCCGAGCATCAGAAAATGGCCAACGGCCTCGTCGCCCTCGGCGGCGGCCACACCGAGCAGATGGACGAATCCGTCGCCGCGCTCGCGATGGTCATCCGCAATGCGCTCACCCGCCTTCCCGCGGAAATCGCCCGCACCACCAACTACTACCGCAGCCAGCATGGCGGCAGTGCCCCGCGCCGCGTGCTTCTTGCGGGTGGAGGTGCGAATCTTCCCTACACGCTCGAATTTTTCCAAGAGAAGCTCAATCTCCCGGTCGAATACTTCAATCCCGTTGGTAACGTCGCCATCGGCAAGGGTGTCGATCCCGCCGTCGTCCAGCGTGAAGGTCACCTGATGGGCGAACTCGTCGGCCTCGGCCTGCGCGGTATTGGGAAATCCACCATCAACATCGATCTGGTGCCGATCGTCGTCGAGCAGTCGCGTGCTGCCGACCGGCGCAAGCCGTTTTTTATCGGTGCTGCCGCCATGCTGCTGGCCGGTGTCGCCGTTTGGGCCACCTTTCAGAATCTCGCCGCTTCCAAAGCCGTCGAAGAGGCGACGAAAATGGAGGACCAGCGCAACAAGCTCGGCGAATACAAAGGGCCGATCGAGCAACTTCTGAAAAACGAGGATAGCCTTCGTCAGATTGCGAACGGTTTCACCGAAGCCGAATTCGCCCACTCCGCGTGGTTGGAAGTGATTGCGGAACTTCGCGGTGCCTTCGCCAGCGATGCCGTTTGGCTGACTGATTTCGAACCTCTCCATGGCTACGATCCTGCGCTGGCTGCCAAGAGAATCGGTGGTGCCCGGCCCGAGGTGAAAGCCCAGAATGGCAAGCCGGTCATCCGCGCCGAATTCCCCACCGCCGCCTACGGCAGCTCTGCACTCAGCGAGATCAAGGCCGAGGAGGCACCCCAAGCGACCCCGCGCAGGAGAGGCGGGGCGCAAGCGGCAGTGGCCCCATCCGGCGTCATCACCGCAAACGCCTTGCGTATCAAGGGCTTCTGGCGGGAAACTCCGAAAAGCCAGAACGTCGTTTCCGAGCTGCTCAAGAACCTCCGCGACAAGTCGTCCTGCTTCCGCTTCACCTACAAGGATGAAAAAGGGGCCGATGTGGTTCTCACCGACGACCGGATTTTCGACATCACCGTCACTGGCAAGCCCGGGGAACTGGGACTCCCGTTCGAAATCACCCTCCCGTTGTCACGCGCAATCGCGATCAAGTGACATTCATCAACAATTTGCCTTCTGAGTTATGAGTTGGATCAAGGATAATAAATTTGTGGTCGCCCTCGGCAGCGGAACCCTTCTCGGGGTCGGCCTGCTGTTTTTCCTGGGTGCCGGCGGAGCGACCCGGTATGACGAGGCAAAAGCCAAGTTCGACGAAGCGGCCTCCCAGGCGGCAAGTTATGAAAAGCTTCCGCTCTATCCGAAGCAGGAAACCCGCGATGGAAAGCGCAAGGCGCTGGACGACTATCGAAAAGCAGTGGACACCCTCCAGGCTTCCTTTGAAAAGTTCCGTCCCAAGGAGCTCAGGAATGTCTCCCCACAGGATTTCACGAGTAGCCTGAAGGATGCGGATTTGGAAATCCGCAAGGCGTTTGAAGATGCAGGAGCCACCGTGCCGGAAGGTTTTTTCGCCGGTTTCGAGCGTTACAAAACCTCGCTTGCCCTGCCGAACTCCACCGGCCTGCTGAACTATCAGCTTGGTGCCATCAAGAACATCCTCCTGGAACTGGCGAAGGCGCGCCCGCCCGAGTTCCGTAATCTTTATCGTGTCACCTTACCGGAAGAGGATGGCCAGGCCTACAGCGCACCGGCCAATGCCGCCGCCCGCCCGCTCCCATTGGAGATCACCTTCACCGGACCTGAAAAAAGCGCTCGCGAGTTTCTCTCCTCCATCATCAAGCCGGAGAACCAATATGTAGTCATCCGTGCGATCCGCGTGACGAATGCCAAAAAGGATCCACCGCGTGCCGCTGACGCCCAATTTGAAAAGCCCGCCGCTGCACAGCCAGCGGGTGGTGACAGCGCATTCGGCGGAGAATTTGTCCTTCCTGGCGATGAAGTGACACCCGCCGCCGCCCCTGAAAAGCCTGCCGCCGCCCCCGAGCGTGCGGATACCAGCCGCATCCTCTCCCAAGTGCTCGGCAATGAGCAGGTTCACGTCTTCGTCCGACTTGATATCCTTCAGTTTTTTCCAGTGAAGAAACTTCCTTAACCCGACCACCGACCACTTTCCAACATGTCCTGGTTTTCAACTAATTACGAAAAAGCCGCCCTTGGCGCAGCGGTGGCCATCGCCTTGGGGATGGCCTACTTGGGCTGGTCCAAGTATGGAAACGTCGAACAAGAATTCAACGTCGTCCTCACAGGGAAGGGGAATTCCGATCCCTCCGTCAAGGGAGCCGACCTCATTCCAAAGGCCTTGGCAGGTGCCAAGCTCGACCACTCCTGGACACAAGCAGACGCCGCCGGCCGCCCGGTCGATCTCTTCACCGGCATTCCGCTCTTTGTTTCCAGCAAAGCGCCCGCAACACCCATCGATCCTCTCAACAAGGATGAGAGTCCGATCCATCCGCCGATTCCTAACATCTGGTGGATCGAAAACCGCCTCGACCCCGGCTATGCCGATTCACCGAGCCGTGACCCTGATCAGGATGGTTTCTCCAATCTGGACGAATTCAACGCGAAGACAGATCCCAACAACCCCAAGTCGTTTCCGGCCCTCATCGCGAAACTCATGTATCTGAAGGACGAAAGCCTGACATGGGTGCTGCGTCCCGGCTACGAAGCTGGTGGTGGTGCTTTCCCATTCAACTACGAGGATTCCAAACGCCAGACCAACAAAACGGGTGCTGAAGCCGTACAGCCCAATGCTCTGTTTTTCGAAAAAGGACCGATGTCCAATCGCTTCAAATTGCTCGGGTTCGAGGTCCGGAAGGAGCTCAATACGAAAATCAACATTACTGTCGATGTCACGATGGTGAGGATCGAGGACCAGCGGCCCAACAAAATGGGGACGATTTACGAGATTCCCGCTCCTCTCTCGGATCAGCGCAAAAACGAACATCTCAAGTTCGACCGGACCGCAGTGTTCTCCTTGGAGGCGCTCGGTTTCGCCGGCAAGGAAATCAAGGTTGAGGAAAACACCACTTTCGCCCTCCCTCCGGGTTCCGCCAAAAAAGACTACAAGTTGCTGAAGGTCACTCCCGAGGCGGTGGAGGTGGAATACCCTGATGCCACCGGCGTGAAGAAGACCCTTTCCATCAGCAAAGGTAGTCTGTCCCAGATGCCCACCCCCTAAGTTCCTCTAAAAAATCGCTTTCCAAAGCTCCAAAACATCGCCAGAAAACCTCAGCTCACTATGCAAAAAACGCCAATGTATCGATCCAGTCGCACCGCCCTCGCGTTGATGGCAGTGGCCTCATCCACTCCTCTTACCGTATCACCAGCGATTGCTGGCGAAGGCAGCTCAGGCAGCTCAGGCAGCTCAGGCCGCAGTGGTCTCGCCGAGCGCGAAATGATCCGCCGTCAGAACGCTGTCACGGAAGGGGACGCTCTCCTTGCTGAAGGCCGTCAAGCCTTCGCCAGGGGCGATTATCAGAAAGCCGTCGATAAGTATCGGCAGGCTCTCGACCGTCTTCCGGACGCACCGATGGTATCGGACCGCCGCCAGAGTTACATTGCGCATTTGAGTGACGCGAGCATCGCCCTCGCCATGCAGAACCGCAAGATCGGCAAGTATTCCGAAGCCCGCACCCTGCTCGAAGGAGTTCTCGCCATTGACCCGGAAAATCCTGATGCAAAGCGTGAGATCGGCTTCCTTGACGATCCGATCCGCACCAATCCCGCGCTCACTTACGAACACACCCAGAATGTGGACAAGGTCCGCCGCGGGCTCTACACCGCCGAGGGCAATTTCAATCTCGGCAAGTATGACGACGCCAAGCACGAATACGAAAACGTCCTCCGCGTCGATCCCTACAACTCCGCCGCCCGCCGGGGCATGGAAAAACTAACGCAGGCAAAGGCCGATTACTACCGGGCTGCCTACGATCACACCCGCGCCGAGCTTCTGATGCAGGTGGATCAGTCTTGGGAACTCGCCGTTCCTGCCGACGCTCCGGACTTCGTGGACCCAGGTAATACAAGCATCGAGTCCGGTGGTGTTGCCTATATCACGGAAAAACTCCGCACCATCATCATTCCCCGGATCGATTTCGAGGACACCACGGTTGAAGAGGCGATCGATTTCCTGCGTCTCCGCTCGACCGAGCTGGACACGACCGAACTCGATCCTGCCAAAAAAGGCGTGAACTTCGTCATCCGCCGTCCACGCGCCACGCCAGGTGGCGGTGCTCCCGCTGCGGATGCCGGTCTCGACGCCGCAGCAGGAGGTGCTCCGGCGCTGGCCCTCGGCGGTGGCGATCCGGGAACGCTCCGCGTCAAGGAGCTTCGCATCCGCAATGTTCCTCTCGCCGTTGCTTTAAAATACATTTGTGACCAGACCAAGCTCCGCTACAAAGTGGACGATTTCGCGGTCACCCTCGTTCCTCAAACTGAAAGTGGTGAGGATGTCTTCACCCGCACTTTCCGCGTGCCGCCTGACTTCTCGTCCACCCTCGATTCCGGCGGTGGCGAAGGTGGTGGTGGCGCTGCTGCGGATCCATTTGCCGAAGCCTCGACCCGGAGTGGCGCTGGCACGCTAACAGCGCGCAAGCCGATCCTCGAACTGCTCAAGCAAGCCGGTATCGCCTTCGCTGATGGCACGTCCGCCACACTGAGCACCGGCGGTGTTCTTCTGGTGACGAACACCCCGACCGAACTCGACAAGGTTGAGCAACTCGTCACGCAGTTGGGTCTGACCAAGCCAAAGCAGGTCAAGATCACCACCAAGTTTGTCGAAATCTCCCAAGAGAACAACGATGAGCTCGGCTTCGATTGGATTGTCAATCCATTCGGTCTTTCCAACACGGTATTCGCCAGTGGCGGCACCATCGGCAATCAGTCCGGCCGCAAGGGCGGGGACTTCATCAGCCCGGTCAATGGAACTTCCGTCGAGGGCATCCCCGCCGATCCGAGTCAAACCACGAACAACGGGGTGACCAACAGCCTCCGCTCGGGTGACCAGGCGATCAGCCGCAACAACATCGACGCGATCCTCAACAACCCGAACCGCACGGCCCAGTCCGCCAACGTGGCTCCCGGCATCATGGCTCTCACCGGTCTGTTCTCGGATGGTCAGGTCCAGTTGATCATGCGCGGCCTAGCCCAGAAAAAAGGCACTGACCTGATGACCGCTCCTTCCGTGACCGCACGTTCCGGCCAGAAGGCGACGATTGAAATCATCCGTGAATTCATCTACCCGACCGAATACGAGCCCCCGGAACTTCCCAACAGTGTCGGCACCACCAGCAGCATTGGCTTAGGTGGCGGACTACTCGGTGGTGGAGGTGGCGGTGGTTTCCCCGTCACCCCGGCGACTCCGACGGCGTTCGACACCCGTAACACCGGTGTAACCCTTGAGATCGAACCCACCATCGGGGCGAACGACTTCGTAATCGACCTCCGCTTTGTTCCAGAAATCGTCGAATTCGAAGGTTTCATCAACTACGGCAGCCCGATCCAATCGCCAGGCACTGATGCCCTCGGCAACCCGGTCGTTTCGGTCATCACCGAGAATCGCATTGAAATGCCGGTCTTCTCCTCACGCCGCGTCAACACCGCGCTCACCATTTATGACGGCTACACCGTCGCAGTCGGTGGACTCATGCGTGAAGACGTCCAGAACGTCGAGGACAAGGTGCCGATTTTGGGTGATATCCCGATCATCGGCCGCCTGTTCCAGACCAAGGCTGAGAACCGCATCAAGAGCAACCTGATCATCTTCGTCACCGCGCAGATCATCGATGCCACCGGCCGTCCGCTCCGCGGAGCCGATGCAGGTGGTTCGATTCCGGTTTCCACCGGCGGTGGGGGTGCTCCGGATGCGGGCGTGCTGCCTCCGATCGACCTTCCTCCTGCTCCGTAACCGGGCAAAGGAAACACTTCACAAGCGGGCGGGGGAGCAATCCTCCGCCCGTTTTACGTTCATGGGGGGATGAAATTTTCGTCTCGGTTCTTTTCTTGATTCCGTGATGCGAAGTCCTGATTCTCTACCGCATGCGGGTCATGGTATTGACGGGCGGGATCGCTTCAGGGAAATCAACGGTCTGCCGCCTGCTGCGGGAGTTCCTCCCCGGGATGGTGATTTTCGATTGCGACGCGGCGGTCCATCGTCTGTTGGAAAACAATGCGGAAGTGGCAGCGACCATTTCTGCGGAGTTCGGGGCTGATGCATTGGATCCTCAGGGGCATGTTGACCCTGATTTCCTGCGTGGGAGGGTGTTTGCCGAAGAGCCTGCCCGGCTGCGGCTCGAAGCAATCCTTCATCCGGGAGTGCGGCAGGAATGTCTTGATTCCCTGGAGCGGGCTGCTACACGGGGGGCGGAATTGTTCGTAGCGGATGTTCCGCTCTTTTACGAGAAGGGGTTCGACATCGGCCAGACCAAGGTGATTGTCGTCGCCTCTTCCCGCTCCACTCAAATCCAGCGGCTCAAGGCGCGCAGCGGTTTCGATGATCCGATGATCGGATCCATTCTTGCCGCACAGCTTCCGTTCCAGGAAAAAATCTCCCGCGGGGATATGGTTTTCTGGAACGAAGGTCCGCCCGCCGTGCTACGTTCCCAAGTCCGCCGTTTTGCCCAAGCTTTTCAAATGAATCTCCCTAACGAACCTGAAGCCGCCGAGTCCACGTCCGAAACCATCGTCGCGGTGGCACCCATGGCGCCCGCTTCCATCGATATCAACCAGTTCCGTCTCAAGTCGCTCGCCGAGCTGCAAGCCATGGCCGAGGCGGTGCCTGCTAGAATCCAGGGCGGCATCGCGAAAAACCATTTGATTTACGAACTGCTCAGCTTTTACGGCCACGAAGGGTCCGGCCTGATCTGTGAGGGCGTCTTGGAAATGGCAAAGGACAGCTTTGCGATGTTGCGTGATCCCCATCGCAGTTTCCGCCCCAGTCAGGACGACATTCATCTGAGTGCGAATCTGATGCGGGACCATGGCCTGCGCGTCGGGCAATTGATCAAGGTCCGCGTCCGCCCTTCTCGGGAACGGGATAAGTATCTCTCGGGTTTCGAGGTGCTGGAGGTGGAGGGCATTCCCGTTGCGGACTATCATGCGCCGACGGAATTTGACAAGCTCACGCCGCTCTTTCCCAATGAGCGCATCCACTTGGAAGGTGAGGGGAATGATTTCCTCGGTGTCCGTGTCATTGACCTCATCGCACCACTCGGCAAGGGGCAGCGCGGCATCATCGTCGCTCCGCCACGAGGTGGAAAAACCATTTTGCTCAAACAGATCGCCCGCTCGATCCGCCTGAATCATCCGGCGGCGGAACTGATCATCCTGCTGCTGGACGAGCGCCCGGAGGAGGTCACCGATTTCGAGGAAACGGTGGAATCACAGGTGTTTGCATCCACTTTCGATGAATCCCCACGCCGCCATGCCCAGGTCGCGGATCTGGTGATGGAGCGCGCCAAGCGCCTCGTCGAGCAAGGCAAGGACGTCATCCTCCTGCTCGATAGCCTCACCCGTCTCGCCCGTGGCCACAACTCTGCCATGCAGGGCGGCCCGATCGGCTCCGGCGGTGTCAGCCCGGTGGCGCTGCAGAAATCCCGGAAATTTTTCGGCACTGCCCGCAATGTCGAGGAGGGCGGCTCGCTCACGATCCTCGCGACTGCGTTGGTAGAGACGGAAAGCCGGCTCGACGATGTCGTTTTCGAAGAGTTCAAAGGCACCGGCAACATGGAGGTCCGCCTTGATCGCGAGCTCGCCGAGCGCCGTGTTTTCCCGGCGATCCACATCCCTCAGTCCGGCACCCGCAACGACGACCGGCTCTATCATCCGGACGAGTTCCTCAAGGTGGTGGACATCCGCAAGCAGCTCGCGCAGCAGCCCATCGGCGATGCGATCGAGACCCTGCTGGCGAACCTGAAGGCGACCAAAACGAACGCCGAGCTGCTGCTCCGCGGACTGCGCTGATGCTGGGAGGTTAGGCCTCCGGGCATCTGTTTCGCGGGACTTTTTCCTGCAGGAAAACCTCCGCATTTCTTGCAACTGGTTCATTGACACTGTTATGCCCGCTGCATAGCCTGCCGCGCCCTGCGCTGGGCTGGGAGGATCAATTTCTCCAGAGAACCCGGTGCTCGACGCCCTAACTCGACATTATCCAATACGATGGCAACAAAAAAGAAGGCTGCGAAACCAGCGGCCAAGAACACTGCTCCGAAAGCCGCAAAGTCCGCGGTGAAAAAATCCGAATCGAAAAAGACCGTCTCCAACAAGAAGGTCAAATACGTTTACAATTGGGGAGATGGCAAGGCTGACGGTAACGGCAGCATGAAGCCGCTCCTGGGTGGCAAAGGCGCGAACCTCGCTGAAATGACCCGCATCGGTCTGCCAGTGCCTCCCGGATTCACGATCTCCACCGAGGTCTGCACCTATTTCTACGAAAACAAGCGCACTTACCCGGGCTCCCTCCAAGCGGAGATGGAAGCCGGCGTGAAGAACATGGAGAAAATCATGGGCGTCAAGTTTGGCGATGCCAAGGGCATGCCGCTTCTCGTGGCCGTCCGCTCCGGCGCGCGTGATTCCATGCCAGGCATGATGGACACCATCCTCAACCTCGGCCTCAACGACGCGACCGTCCTTTCCCTCGCCTCCGTCACTAAAAACGAGCGCTTCGCATGGGATTGTTATCGCCGCTTCGTCCAGATGTATGGCGATGTCGTCCTCGGCGTGCAAAAGGCCGAAGGTGAAGACCATGAGCCATTCGAAGTCGCGATCGAAACTTTCAAACACGAAAAATACGGCAAGGAAATCGTCGATTCCGACCTGACCGCCGAGGACCAGAAGGAACTCGTCAAGCGTTTCAAGGCCCTCGTCAAAGATCGCACCGGCCACAGCTTCCCGGCCGATCCATGGGACCAGCTCCGCGGTGCCGCCGGTGCCGTGTTCGGCTCCTGGATGAACGACCGCGCGATCGTCTATCGCCGTAAATATAACATCCCCGCCGCATGGGGCACCGCCGTCAACGTGCAGGCCATGGTCTATGGCAACACCGGAAATACCTCCGGCTCCGGCGTCGCCTTCACCCGCGATCCCGCCGTCGGCACTAACGAATTCTGGGGTGAATACCTCATCAACGCCCAGGGCGAAGACGTCGTCGCCGGTGTCCGCACTCCGGAAAACGTCAGCACCCTCAAGGCCGCGCTGCCGAAGCCATACGCCGAGCTGATGAAAGTCCGCAAGATCCTCGAAGGCCACTTCAAGGACGTGCAGGACATCGAGTTCACCGTGCAGGAAGGCAAGCTCTTCATGTTGCAAACCCGCAACGGCAAGCGAACCGCCGCCGCTTCCCTCAAGTTCTCGATGGACATGGTGAAGGAAAAACTCATCGACTGGGAAACCGCCATCCTGCGCAACCCTGCCGAACAGTTGGAACAACTCCTCGCACCGATCTTCGACATCGAAGACGTGGAGAAAGCGCAGACCCTCGCCACCGGCCTTCCCGCCGGTCCGGGCGCTGCTTCCGGGAAGATCTATCTGAACGCCGACCGCGCCGTGCTCGCCGAAGCACGCGGTGAAAAAGTTCTGCTAGTCCGCACCGAGACCAGCCCGGAAGACCTCCGCGGCATGATCGCTGCCGAAGGGATTCTAACCTCCAAGGGCGGAGTTTCCTCCCACGCCGCACTTGTTGCCCGCCAAATGGGCAAGGTCTGCGTTTGCGGAGCAGGCGGAGTCGATATCAACTACGATAAGAAAACCGTCACTGCTGCTGGCAAGACCTTTAAAGAAGGCGAATACATGAGCATCGATGGCACCAGCGGCCAGGTCTTCGGCGGTGAGCTGAAGACCGCACCTTCGGAAATCATCACCGGCATTGTCGATGGTGATAAGAAGGCCATGGCCACCGAGAAATTCAAGGGCTTCCAACAGCTCATGAAATGGTGCGCGCAAGCCACCCGCATGGC
>JBBRCO010000073.1:0-18792 GCA_038204755.1 Verrucomicrobiales bacterium | reverse complement strand
CTGTTCGGTAAATTCCTCAATTTCCCATTTTTTATTAAATACGATGGTAATCTTCCAAACAGTGCCCGTTTCATCGATTCGGAAGAATCTTAAATTTGTCTTATCGCCCGCAGAGTCAATGCCTGTGTTTTTCAGTGCGCCCTCAATTACATCTCGCGACTCCTTGTCGGCCCCCCTTGACAGGAGCATCTTTTTTGACATTTCATCAAGCAACGTTGAATCGGGGCCAAAACGTAGGAAATTCATAAGATTTATTAGGTTGAATTTTTGCGCTTCATTTGCCTGCGCTGGCCTTATTGAAGAACATATTTCACTCAAGAACTCTATATCTCTATTCACATACATATAAGTTGGATTATTATCCAACTTTATGAAAAACACATTTTTCGATGAAGCCTCGCCTTTTCCACGAAACCCATAAATTTTAATCGGCAATCTCAGAAAAGATTCACTGGCGTCCCATCCTACGTAGCCTCGAGCTTCGCCACCATACTCGATATTCAGAAGCCTTGCAACCAGGGCATCCTTCACTACGAGCTGAGGTAGTGGTAGCTCTGCATGCGCAAATCCTCCGATTACCAAAGCGATCAAGAATTGTCTAATTACTCTATTTTTTGATTTTGATGGAGGCAAATGGATCATAGCGTTCTACAAAGTCAGATTTTGAATATATTTCAATTTTCCCTTCAAGTGGATCATGAACGGGTACCAGTCCCGGTTAACAAGCATTAGCCGCTGAAATGGCTCTGTTCTCGCTGACCCTATGGATGCGACATGCGTGGACGGGGCCAGCCCTGGCATCGTAACATTGCGATCGGCATTGTCCGCCTCTTCCTTTTCATCGCACCCGAAAACGGGCAGGACAAACGGTCATAAACCCCGGAGAATCCGCTTATGACCACCGCACACGAAATTGAGAAGGCCCTCGAGCGCCTACCAGAATCCGAACAGCGGAAAATCTCCGCGTGGTTCGCGGAACAGGCTACGAAGTGGCGCACATGGCGCGGGGAATGATGCCCGGAGCTTTCGACGCACAGGGACGCGGGACGATGAACTGGAGCCACCTCATGCGGAGGCTCGGAAAACAATCGCCGCCCGCCACCCTCGCCACCATTGAAGTGCGGGTAAGGGCGTGGCTGGCCCTTTGAATAGTCTTCCTTGCCTTATTGACTCCGTTTATTCTATCGGCACTGATTCGTTCGCATTCCGCTGCGCGGGCGAAATAAATTTCGCGGTCCGTTCAGACGGGTCCATTCAGACGATGGCGGCGGCGTAGCGCTCGGAGACGACGGGCCAGTTTACGACGTTCCACCAGGCGGCGATGTAGTCGGGGCGGCGATTCTGGTAGTGGAGGTAGTAGGCGTGTTCCCAGACGTCGAGGGCGAGGATGGGGGTGCCGAGGTCGGCATCCGGGACGATGCCTTTCATGGCGGGGTTGTCCTGGTTAGGAGTGCTGGTGACTTTGAGTTTGCCGTCCTTGACGACGAGCCAGGCCCAGCCGGAGCCGAAGCGTTTGGTGGCGGCCTCGCCGAAGGATTTTTTGAAGGCCTCGTCGGAGGTGAAGGTGGACTGGATGGCGGCGGCGAGCTTGTCGGAAGGTTTTCCGGATTTGTCGGCGGGGCTGAGGGTTTTCCAAAGGAAATCGTGGTTCCAGTGGCCGCCGCCGTTGTTGCGCAGGGTGTTGCGCAGGGCTTCGTCCGGGATGGCGGGAAGACCGGCGAGGAGCTGGTCTAGCGGCTGCTTTGCGAGGTCCGGCTTGCTTTCCAAGGCGGTGTTGAAATTTTTGATGTAGGCGGCGTGGTGCTTGCCGTGATGGATTTCCATCGTCTTCGCATCGATGTGGGGTTCGAGGGCGCCGAACGCAAAGGGCAGTGGCGGCAGGGTGAGCGCGGTGGTTTCCGCAGCGCGGGCGGTGCTGGGAATGAGGGCGGCGGTGGCGGCGAGGGTGCCGAGTTTCACGAATTCACGGCGGTGGAGACTGGATATTGGTTTCATGGCAGGAATTTGTTACGGCGGATCGGCGGAAAATCAAACGAGTTGTCTGGCAGAGTCCGCATGCTCGCGGGCGAGTGCGGACGCGCCGATGATACCGGCCTCGTGGCCGAACGTGGCAGGCAGAATCATCAGGCCGTCCTTGAACGGGCCCGATAGCTGGGCGAAAAGATGCTCGCGGAACGGGTGAAACAGCAGCTCACCTGCGCGGGCGACGCCGCCGCCGATGACGATGGCTTCCGGATTGAGGAGCCAGCAGCAGTTCATGGCGGCGGTGGCGAGCATTTGTCCGACCAAGGTCCATTGTTCGAAGGCGATCTTGTCTCCCTGATGCGCGGCGGTGGCGAGGGCGGCGGGCGTGCATTCCTCCAGCGGCTTCTGGATGCCGGCGGCGGTGTAGGCCTCGCGGGCTCTGGCGGTGATTTCATTGTTTCCCACGTAATCTTCCAGCGCGCCACGGTTTCCATAATGGCCGACGCGGCCCTGATAGTCGATGGAGGTCTGGCCGATTTCCCCCGCCCCATGGCGCATGCCGCGGATCATCTGGCCGTTGGCGATGATGGCACCACCGACGCCGGTGCCGAGCGACATGAAAACGACGTTTTGAAATCCGCGCCCGGCACCGCAGCGCCATTCGGCCAAGGCCATGCAGTTGGCGTCGTTATCGACGGCGACGGGTAGGCCGATCTTCGCTTCGAGGAGCCTCCGGAGCGGGATGGCGTCCCAGCCGGGCACGTTGGTGAGGCCGTAAACGAGGCCTTTTTCAAAGTTCACGAACCCCGGCATTCCGACTCCGATGGACGTTATGCCTTCATGCCGCGCACGCAGGTCCTCGACGGTGCGCACCATGGCATCGATCAGATCGTCCGGGCCCTGGAAATCAAGCGTCGTGATCGGTGGGGCCTGATCGATGATGTGGCTCTGATAGACCACTGCGATTTTGACTGTTGTTCCTCCGAAATCGATTCCTATGCCAAGGTGACTGTCGCTCATTGGTTCAAAAACTATTGAAATGACTCCGGATGGCACGTTTTTTTCTCACCGCATTCCAAAAAACACCCTTGCTGCCACCTGCCTGAGTCCATCGAGCGTGATGTCCGGATCGACCGCTTGGATTTCCGGGACACCACGGGCAATCAGCGCGGCATCGCCGCCGGTGGCGATGATGGCGGGCTTGCCGGGGAGTTCGTCACAGATGCGGGCGAGAATTTCCTTCACCAGGCCGCGGTAGCCGGTCACGGCACCGACCTGCATGGCATGGACGGTGGATTTCCCGATGGCGGAGGGCGGCTCTATCAGCTCAATATCTGGCAGCAGCGCTGTTTTGCGGGTGAGGTAGCCGGACATCGCACCGAGGCCGGGCGCGATGACGCCGCCGCAGTAGGCGGGCTCAGCGGAAATCACGTCAAAGGTGACGGCGGTGCCGAAATCGATGATGATGGCGGGTACGCGGTGGCGGGTAAGGACACCGGCGGCATTGGCGAGGCGGTCTGCGCCGATCTGGGCGGGATCCGGGTAGTCGATGCCCATGCCCAGCGGGCTTTCGTGGCTGAGGAAATGCACGGGACAGCGGCCGCCAAACCAATTGGCTAACATTTCCGCCTTGGCGGGGACGACGGAGCAGATCATGACGGCGTCGTGGGCGACACCGGCTAACAGCTCATCGAGACTTGCTGGCGAGATTCCGGCAGTGGGAATGACGCCGCGCCAGTCGAGCAGGGCGTTTGCATCGCCGAGGGCGAATTTCGTGCGGGTGTTGGAGTTGTCGATGAGGAGCCAGGCCATGGGTTACCAATGATTTGAGACGTAGTAGCGGGAATCGGAGGGAACGGTGGCGTTCGCCTTGATGCTGAGTTTCCCGTCGTTCAGGTGAAGCGTGAGAGGGCCGGCGATGTCGTTGTTTTCCAGCCAGAATTTCAACCAGATGTCGGTGGTGCCGGTGCTTTCGGAGCCGCCGAAAGTGGTATCGGCGGGTTCCAGTTTGCGGCCGCCGGAGGTTTCCAGGAAAACGGGTTTTTGCAAATCATGGGTCTGGCCTGGAATTACGGTTAAATGGGCAGTCACCCAGAAGTAGGCCTGGTCTTGGGTGAGTTGCACGCCCTCCACCGTGCAGCGGGCGGAGGGATCGGGATTCCACTCATAGGGGCGGAACCAGCTCCAGGTGGCAAATCCCAGCGAAAGCGCCAGGGCCAGCCAGAGGACGATCCGCAATTTCTGAAATTTCACGGGCACAGAGGAACCTGCATCGGCGCTTGCTGCAAACGAAAACGGGCGGGCCGTTCCCGGCCCGCCCGCAGCGATTGATTTTTGTTCTATCGATCAGTGTTCGTAGCCTTGCTCACCATGCTCGGCAAGGTCCAGACCCGCTTCCTCGACTTCCGGCGCAGGGCGGAGACCGATCACGGCCTTGACGATGAAGGCGATGATTGCGGTGGCGACTACGCTCCATACGATCGTGAGTCCGACAGCCTTGGCTTGTTCCATGAAGAGACCGTTAAGAAGGTCGTTGCCATTGGGGGAAACAAGCGGATGAACGTCTTTTGTGGCGAATACCCCCGTGAGGAGGGCACCCAAGGTTCCACCCACGCCGTGGATACCAAAGGTATCAAGAGCGTCGTCATAGCCGAGCAGGCCCTTCAGATAGGAGACCGCGAAGAACGGAATGACACCTGCGAGGACACCCATGATCACCGAGGAGGTCATGCTCACAAATCCGCAGGCGGGCGTGATGACAACCAGGCCGGCAACGATGCCGGAGCACATTCCGAGCACGCTGGGCTTGCCCTTGAGCATCCACTCGGCGAGTGCCCATGCCAGACCCGCTGTGGCGGCGCAAAGGGTGGTGGTCGCGAAGGCGTTGGAGGCGATGCCGTCTGCACCCAGGGCGGAACCAGCGTTGAATCCATACCAGCCAACCCAGAGCATTCCGGTGCCCACCATACAGAGCACCATGTTGTGAGGTGCCATCGACTCCTTGCCAAGTCCCTTGCGCTTGCCAAGGATGAGGCAGAGAACCAGAGCAGACCAACCGGATGTCATGTGAACCACCGTGCCACCGGCAAAGTCGATCGCCTTGATGCCCGCATCGTTGTTAAGCGGTCCGCACATGAAGCCATTGCCGCCCCAAACCATGTGGGCGAAAGGGAAATAGACCGCGAACATCCAGATCAGGATGAAGACCATGATGGCGGCGAATTTCATGCGTTCCGCGATCGCACCGATGATCAAGGCAGGAGTGATGATGGCGAAGGTAAGTTGGAACATTACCCAGACGCTGTCCGAAATCCATGCGAAGCCTTGGCCAACATTGCCTGGCTTGATGTCCTTGAGCATGATGTAGGAGGTGTCCCCGAAGAACGCGGAGCCCGTCGTGCCGAAGCTGAAACTGTAACCGCACAACCACCACAAAGGAGTGATCATGCAGGCACAACCAAGACATTGGGCAAGAACCGAAAGCACGTTCTTGCGGCGGACAAGACCACCGTAGAAAAGTGCCAAGCCGGGGAGCGTCATGAAAAGAACCAAGGCCGTGCTAACCATTTGCCAGGCGTTCGCACCCGGTCCCGGTCCTGCCACGAGCGATGCAGCTTCATTCGCTTTTTCCGGTCGCGCCCCATTATTCATGTAGGCCTCGATGTCAGCAACGCGTTCTTCGATGGTGGGAGCGGCGGGTGCCGCGGGGGCCTCGGTGGGAGGTGGAGCCGCTGCTTCCTGCGCATGGGCAGGCATCGACATGGGAACTGCGATTAACGCGACGGCAGCGGCTGTGAGAGCACGCACTTTGTTGAGATATCGGCTGGTCATGGTGGTCAGGGTTGATCTGATGATTGAGTGCTTTTGCTCTGAAGATTCCTAATCTCCGGGCAAGCGAAGCACTTTAAGCAAACGCCGTGCCAAGATCCGACACCAACCCGTTCATACCCAGTGGGGAAAAAAATCCGGAACTAATTCCGAAAACATTAGATTCTCGCTTGCCAACAATGGATGGTGCGCCTATCCCAGCGTCCTGCGGAGCGCAAACCCAAGTCAAAAAAGTCTGGACAGATCTTACGGAAAGGTGAAGTATTCACCCAACGGAGAGCTTTCCTACGCTAATCAGGCCTGTGGAATGCATATTCCGACTCGCTCCTTTCTGTTCCTCCAAGTGGTCCAGCCAAGGATGCAAGCAGCAACCGAAAACCAACAAACAAAGATGCACAACTACTGCAAAACAATTGGCGCCTTGGCCGCTGCCTCCGCCCTTGTGGCCGGCAACGCTCAGGCGGAAGTCGAATACGAACTCCACACCGGATACTCCAGCGAGTATATCTTCCGCGGTCTCGACCTCGGAGATAACCTCACGGAAGTCGGCGTCGATGTCGCAGGCAAGTGGAACAACATCGGCCTCAGCGCTGGTGTCTGGGCAACTGCCTTCAATGCCAACGAGAGCATCTACGGCCCTACAGGCAACCAATCCGACAACGAAATCGACTGGTACACCGAAGCAACCTATGACTTCGGTTTCATGACCGGCGGCATTGGTTACATCTACTACTGGAACCTCGGCAACCTGGGTCAGGACGCACAAGAAGTTTACTTCTCGGCTTCCCGTGACTTCGGTTTCGCCACTGCATCGCTCACCTATTTCTGGGGAGTTGACGGCCCGAGCAACGACGGCTATTCCGAACTTGCGCTCAGCCGCAGCTTCGAACTCAGCCCTTGCCTCGCCCTCAATGTCTCCACCAACGTGGGCTATCTTGTCGAAGAAGGTGATTTCACCGCTTGTACCAGCAAGGTTTCCCTCGACTGGGGCTTCGCCGAACACGCCAAGCTTTCTCCATTCGTCGCTCTTTCCATCGCCCTCGGCGAAGGCGGAAACGGCAGCTTATGGCGTGAAACCGGCAATGAATTCAGCGCCGGCAGCATGCTGAGCGTCAGCTTCTAAGCCGACCATCGGATCTATCCGATCCGGTAAGCAATCCAAAGAGCGGTCACGAAGGTGGTCGCTCTTTTTTTGTCCATTTTCCCAGCAGCCATTTCCCTGACTTTCCCGCTTGGAAATCAGGCAAACCTTGAGAAAACTCCGTCCATGTTCCTCGGTCTCGATTCATCAACCCAATCCCTCACCGCCGTCATCATCGATCCGGCGTCGGGTAAAATCACCTGCCAGCTTTCCGTCAATTTCGGCACGGATCTTCCCCAATATGGTTCGCCAAGCGGTTTCATCCCCGGTGGCGCGGACGGCGAGGTTCATGCCAATCCGCTGATGTGGCTGGAGGCCCTTGATCTTCTGTTCTTGAGGCTCAAGGAACAAACCGATCTATCAAACGTTAGGATGATCGCCGGATCAGGCCAGCAGCACGGATCGGTCTATCTGGATGCGACCTTCGACGACCGCCTCGGTGCCCTAAATGCCGCACAAACCCTCGTCGCCCAGCTTTCCCCCGCCCTCACCCGCGCGACATCGCCCATCTGGATGGACACCTCCACCGGAGCCGAATGCACGGAAATCACCGCCGCTCTGGGTGGTCCTGGCGAAGTTTGCAAACGCACGGGCTCCACCGCCATCGAGCGCTTCAGCGGCCCGCAGATCCGGCGCTTTTTCAAAACCGATCCCGCTGCCTACGAACGCACAGCGCGGATTCATCTCGTAAGTTCCTTCGTCGCCTCGGTCATCGCGGGAAAATCCGTTCCCATTGATTTCGGCGACGGCGCAGGAATGAACCTGCTCAATCTCGCCACCCAGAACTGGGATACCGACCTGATGGCCGCCACCGCTCCGGAGCTTTCAGCCCGCCTGCTGCCACCGGCTCTGGCAACGAGCGTCCAAGGCGAGGTTTCCGCGTATTTCGTGGAAAAATTCGGCCTATCTGCTGAATGTCGGACCGCGCTTTTCACGGGTGACAACCCTGCCTCGCTCGTCGGCATGGGTGCCACCACTCCCGGCAACGTCGTCATTTCCCTCGGCACCAGCGACACATTTTTCGCCGCCATGCCCGGGCCGAAAACCGATCCTAACGGCTTCGGCCATGTCTTCGGAAATCCGGCAGGCGGCTACATGTCGCTGATCTGTTTCCGCAACGGCTCACTGGCCCGCGAGGCCTTGCGCGATCAACTCGGACTCGATTGGAGCGCCTTCGACAGCGAGGCGCTCGCCACCACCCTGGGAAGCGCGGGAGAGAACCTGATGCTACCATTTTTCGGCCCGGAAATCACCCCGCGCCACAACTTCAGCGGCCCGGTTCTGAAAGGTTCGCCCGCGTTCGAATCCGGCGCTGAACCTGCACTCCAGGTCCGCGCGCTGCTCGAAGGCCAGTTTCTCAACATGCGCCTTCATTCGAAATGGATGGAGGTGAAAACCGAGCGCATCCGGCTCACCGGCGGAGCCTCGAAAAACGACGGCATCGCCCAGCTCGTCGCGGATGTCTTCCAGTCCCCCATTGAGCGGCTGGACGTCTCAAACTCCGCCGCCCTCGGTGCCGCGCTCATCGCTGCGGCGGCGGACGGTCATGATATGTCCGCACTGCAGGAGGTTTTCTGCAAAGCATCACCGGGATCGTCGCTCCAGCCGGACACGGCACTCGCCGCAACCTATCAGGACAGTCTCGGCCGCTTCAAGGCCCTGCTCGACGCCAGCCGCTGAGACAAAAATTTTGACCAACCCCCCGCCCGAACCTAGTATTGCCGCGAGATGACGATTGACCAATACGCGAACCGATTTGTGTGCGACCTCGTGGCCTATGAGCCCGGAAAACCGATTGATGAAACCGCCCGCGAGCTCGGACTGGATCCCTCACAGATCGTCAAGGTCGCCTCGAACGAAAACCCGTTAGGTCCTTCCCCGCTGGCCAAGGCCGCCATGCGTGAAGCGCTCGAGGAAGCGCACATCTATCCGGATGGCGGCGGCTACCGGCTGCGCAGCGCCATCGCGGATTCGTTCGGCATGGAGATCTCAAATGTCGTGCTCGGAAACGGCTCTAACGAAATCATCGAACTGCTCTGCCACACCTTCCTCAACCGCGATGCCGAACTTATCGCTGCCGAGCACGCCTTCGTCGTTTACAAGCTGATGGCCACTCTCTTCGGCGCGAAATACGTGGAAGTGCCGGATCCCGGATTCGTTCACGACCTCGACGCGATGGCGGACGCGATCACCGACAAGACCCGCCTCGTCTTCATCGCAAATCCTAACAACCCAACAGGAACCATGGTGGACCAGAGCGCCATCGACCGCTTCATGGCGCGCGTGCCAGAGCATGTCATCGTCGTGTTCGACGAGGCGTATTTCGAATTCCCAGACTCTCCGCCTGACTCGCTCCGCTATGTCCACGAAGGCCGCAATGTTTGTGTGCTGAGGACATTTTCGAAAATCCACGGTCTCGCCGCCTTGCGCGTCGGCTACGGGCTCGCGTCGAAAAACGTCGCCACGCTGCTGCAGAAGGCCCGCCAGCCATTCAACGTGAACGCTATCGCCCAGGCTGGTGCGCTCGCTGCGCTGAAGGACGAGGCCCACATCGCGAAAACCCGCAAGGTAAACGCAGCCGGCATGGCGTTTTACGAAGCAGCGTTCAAGGAGCGCGGCCTCGAATTTGTGCCGAGCTACGCCAATTTCCTCCTCGTCAAGGTGGGCGACGGCGACCACGTCTTCCGCGACATGCTCAAGCAGGGCGTGATCATCCGCGCCATGAGCAGCTACAAACTGCCCGACTGGGTCCGCATTTCCATCGGCACCCACGCGCAGAACGAACGTTGCATCGAGGTGCTGGATTCCGTGCTCGTGGCCACCGCCGCAGTGTGAAGTTTCCGGGCCTGCATTTGACAGGACGCTTTTGATTTCTTAATTTTCTGTTTTGGGAAGAGATTGAGCATGGCAAATTCTGAGATTCCAAATTACCAAAGAGAGTTCCGTTGCGTCCATTGCAACGGGAAGATTCTCATCCCCAAGGATTTGCCGCCCACGACCGGCCCGTGCCCGCATTGCAGCGGCGTGATCACCTCCCCGGCCGCCGAGGCCCCGGATCCGGTCCCTGTATTCCAGGCGCTGCCAACTCCGGTCGCGCCCACACCGGTCGCGCCTTCGGAGGCACCACCTGTCGAAAAGGCACCAGTGGCACCAATTCCGGTGGCCGTCGCGCCCCCGAGACCACCGGCGGCCCCACCTCCCCCACCAGCACCAGCACCAGCACCAGCACCAGCACCAGCACCAGCACCGTTGGCAGTGGCAGTGGAGAAACCAGCCCCGCCGGAAGCTCCGAAAGTGGTCGATGAAAAGCCGCATCCCGTCGAGATCCCACCTAAAAAAGCCACTTCCCCCGGCAACCATCCAAAAAAGAAATCCGCAGCAAAATCAGAAAAACCGCAGCGCAGCGGACTGGTCCCGGTGATGTTAGTCTTGCTGCTACTTTTCCTCGGAGCCGGCGCAGGGGTTTATTTTGTTTCCAAAGATAAGGGACGGATCACCGCGCCACCCGCTGTCAGTGTCACCACCGTGGATCCGATCGTTAGCGAGGCGAACTACATCCGCATCGGCTGGCAGAAGGACGCCTATCAGGTTCTTCGCGGCTACATGGCGGCGAAAACCAGCGATGATAAACTCCCGTTTGTCCTCAACGCGGACCGCCTCAAGCAGCGGATAGACGACTTCTACGGCGGCGGAGCGATTCTCGATTCGGACACACCAGCCGACGCATTCTCGATCTACGAACTTTCCGAAGAAGACCGCAAGCGGGGGCTTTTCATGATGATTTACGACCAGCCGCCGCAGTTTGATATGAAGGAGTTCTTCCGGCCGCTCGCCAGCCTCGAGGTCCAATACGGCGTGGAGGAGGCGGACCTGCTGCTCAGCACGCTCGCCCGCGTCGGAAACTTTGCGATGGAGCCGCTGCGCGTACATGCGTTTTTCAAGCGGACGCCTGAAGGCCTGAAGCTCGATTGGGAGATTTTCGCGCAGACGAAATACCGGACGTTCCAGAACTTCGTCGAGCTGCCAGAAGTCGGCCAAAGCGGCGTTTTCCGCGTCTTCGTTGTCGAGGACGTTCCCGAAAAAGGCCGGGCCGTCCCAGGCACGCGCACCTATCGCCTCGCCGATCCGGCGAACACGGGTGACGTCGCGAGAGTCAACGTGAAGATCGACTCGGAAACCGGCCGCGCGCTCTCCATCATCAACTGGCGCGGCACCAAGGAAAATCATCCGATCACCCGCACTGCCACCGTCGAACTCAAGTGGGCGGGCGAGAGCAACGCACCCGAGTTGGAAATCAGCCGCTTCGTCTGTTGGGAATTCCTCGGCCTCGGCGGACAGGAAACACCCGCCACCGCCTCGACGAAGTGAATACCCGGATAGAAGCGATCCCGGCACCCGAGCGCACGACCATCGCGGCCATCGCCACAGCTCCCGGTGTCGGTGCGGTTTCGATGGTTAGGATTTCGGGACCGGATGCCATCGCCGTCGCAGACATGGCAACCGGGGGCAAAGCCTCGACCGTCATGCCGCGGACCACGCGCTACTGCGAGCTGACGGACCCCGGCGGTCACGTGATCGACGACGGACTGATGACGATCTTCCGCTCGCCCAACAGCTACACCGGCGAGGACAGCGTGGAGTTCACCGGACATGGCGGCATCCTCGTTACCCGCGAGGTGTTAGGGCGGTTTCTCGCTTGCGGGGCCACCGCTGCCGGACCGGGAGAGTTCACCCAGCGCGCTTTTCTCAATGGCAAGCTAGACCTAACGCAGGCCGAGGGCGTGATGGACCTGATTTCCGCCCAGACGCGGCTTTCGCTGCGCGCCGCGCGCAGCCAGCTCGACGGAACACTCGGCCGCCGGACGACGGAAGCGCGCGACCAGTTGTTGGAAACGCTCGCCCACCTCGAAGCGTGGATCGATTTCCCCGAAGAGGACATCGATCCGCAAACCGGCGTGCTCCTGCGCGGCCGAATCAGCGCGGTGCTGGCGGTGGTCGATTCGCTGCTGGCGACGGCGGACCAAGGACGCATCCTCCGCGAGGGCGTTAGGACCGTGATCTTCGGCGAGCCGAACGTGGGCAAATCCAGTCTGCTCAACCGATTGTTAGGATTCGAGCGCTCCATCGTCAGTGACATCGCCGGGACCACCCGCGACACCATCGAGGAAATCATCAACCTGAACGGCATCCCGCTGCGCCTCGTGGATACGGCCGGGGTGCGAGAGGCCGCGGACCGCATCGAGGCGGAGGGTATCCAGCGCACCGTCAGACAGATCGAAGCAGCGGATCTTCTGTTGGAAATAGCCGATGCGAACCTGCCCCGGCCGATCGATGGCGTGCTTCCGGCGACGGCGGCGAAACATTTGCTGGTGCTGAACAAGACGGACCTCGGCGAGCATCCGTCGTGGCGCGAAGTGGAGGCGATCCGGCTTTCCTGCAACAGCGGCGAGGGCTTTGAGACCCTATCTGAATCTATCCGGGACGCGCTGCATTTCAGCGAGGCGGACTGGGGCGAACACGCTGTGGCGATCAACGCCCGCCATCAGGCGAGCCTCGCCCAGGCACGGACCGGATTGCTCGCGGCGCTGGAGCTGCTGGATGACAAAAATTCCGACGCCGAACTGGCGGCGATCGACCTGCGCGAAGCTCTGGACGCGCTCGGCGAGATTCCGGGGCGGGTGGATACCGAAGATCTGCTGGGAGTGATTTTCAGCAGTTTTTGCATCGGGAAGTGAGGCGTGATACAGACATTCCTGTCTGTTCTTCGGGTCGCTGTGGCTTGTGAAAGAACAGCTAGGAAGGCGTGATACAGACATTCCTGTCTGTTCTTCGGGTGGCTATGGCTTGTGAAAGAACAGACAGGAAGGCGTGATACAGACATTCCTGTCTGTTCTTCGGGTGGCTGTGGCTTGTGAAAGAACAGACAGGAATTTCTGTATCACGCCTCACTCGGCGAGGCAGAGGATGCGCGCGTTGTCGAAATCGTAGGGCGTGAGTTCCAGCACCACACGGTCGTCGATGGCGAACTCCGCCTTCGCCACCGTCAGCGGTTTCGAGAGATGGGCCATGATGATTTTGCCATTCTGCAGTTCCACCCGGTAGAGAACCGGGGCGAGGTTCAGCAGGACTTTTCCGACAGTATGGATGGTGGCGTCTGGCATGGCGTGGGCGGAGTTTCATCCGAAATTCCACTGGTGGACAAGCACGCCGCAGTAAGATTTTAAATGCGGGTGATTTTGGAAAATCCGCGTTCCAATCCGACGACCTTGCTTGACGGAAGGCGGGAGACACGCATGATCGCTTTCATCTCCGCACGATGATCTCGGGGATTGAAACCAAACTCCTCCATCTGCACTGCCATGACCTTTCGTTTTTCCACCGGATTTGCCGCTCTCGGCTGTGTTCTTCTCGCTTCCTGTTATCCCTACGACGAGAGCCAAGGAAAAAAGCCTGCCACCAAGCCACTTGAAAAAACACTGACCGCCGCCGAGCAACAGAAGGTCAAGGAGCAGCGCGAGTTGGCCAAAAAGGAGGCCGATCTCAAAAAGCAGGAGGAGCTGAAAAACAATCCACTACCGAATCCCGGCACTGACGCTGGCACCACCACCCCGCAGACGACTCCCGGCACGGAAAGTCCGAAACCGCCGACTGAGAAGCGCGATTTTGCTTTCGCCAACAAGGTTCCCGGCAAGGAAGGCTTCGTTTTCAGCCCTTATAACAACAAGGTAGTGGACGTTCGCGACATTCCGAGCGGCACTCTCGTGCAAGACCCGACCTACCCTGCTGCGGATAAAAAATATTTCCGCGTGCCCTGAGCGTTTTTTCGATTCCCGGTAAACCTTTCCCAGGAAACCTGACAGGGTCCGGCACACTGGACCCGGTTTTCTTGTCTTAATGAACCCAGATTTCCCAAACATCTCCATCCTCGGCGGCGGGCTGCTCGGCGGTTCTCTGGCACTTGCCCTCGGCACTTTGCAAAATCCACCCACGATCCGCTTGTGGGCTCGCAAGGAGGAAACCGTGGTGGAAGCCCGGAAACTGGGAATCACCAATATCACCGCCGATCTCGCGGAAGCGCTGGTGGACGCCGATCTCGTTATTCTCGCCGTCCCGGTGGGTGCCATGGCGGCCCTCGTTTCAGCCGCCCTGGCCGCTGGAATGCCGGACAAGTGCCTGGTCACCGACGTCGGCAGCGTGAAACGCACGCCACACCGGAAAGTCACGCCGCTGCTCGCCGGGCGCGGGATTCATTTCATCGGCAGCCACCCGATGGCCGGCTCCGAGCGCAACGGGCTCTCGGCGGTGACTGCGAATTTGTTTTATGACGCCGCCTGCCTGCTCACCAACGACGACCGCGCGCCCGCCGATCAGGCTGCGGCGTTGGAGCGTTTTTGGAAATCCATCGGCTGCCGGACTTCCTGGATGAGTGCGGCGATCCACGACGAACTCGTCGCTCGCATCAGCCACCTGCCGCACATCGTCGCGGCCAGTGCTGCGCGAGTCTGCCTTAAAGACCCGTCGGAAGGCCGCTTCGGTGGTGGCGGATTGCGGGATACCACCCGCGTCGCCGGTGGAAATCCCACGATGTGGGCGGAGATCGTGATCGAAAATCGCGAGGCACTCATCGGCCCGCTGCAGGAAACCATCGCGGACTTGCGCGAAATCCTTGCCAGCCTCGAAAGCGGCAACCAAGAACAAGCCCGCCAGTGGCTGGAAACCGCGAAGCAGCGCCGCAGTCCACTCAACCCTTCCCGTTAGCCAATTTACTTTCCTCACATGTCGGAATTTCGAGTCACAGCCATTTCAAAGCTCCAGGCGGAGTTCAGCGTTCCCGGCGATAAGAGCATGTCCCACCGCGCCGCCATCCTGAGCGGGCTTTCTAATGGAATTTGCACGGTCCGCAATTTCCTGCCGAGCGAGGATTGTGTGAATACGCTCAACGCGATGAAGGCGCTGGGTGCCCGTTATGAAGTGCTCGACGAGCTCGAAGGCTATGGCCCGATCAATTTGCGCATCCATGGGCAGTCGATGAAACTAACGGCTCCTTCCGCGCCGATCGATTGCGGAAACGCGGGCACCGGCATGCGCTTGCTGGCCGGATTGCTCGCCGGGCAGGAGTTTTCCTCCGGGCTTTTCGGCGATGCTTCGCTTTCCTCGCGGCCGATGGGACGGATCACCGTTCCGCTAGGCCTAATGGGCGCGAACATCGAGACCCGCGGTGCGAAACCCGGCTGCGCGCCCCTTTTCATCCACCCGGCCAAGCTGAAGCCGATCACCTACGAGATGCCGGTCGCCAGCGCGCAGGTGAAAAGCGCCGTGCTGCTCGCCGGAATGTTCGCCGACGGAAAAACCACCGTCATCCAGCCTGCGGAAACGCGCGATCACACGGAGCGCATGTTCGCCTCGTTCCAAATCAGCACCCGCACCGAGGGCAACGCGATTTCACTCCACGGCGGACAAATGCCTGAGTCCTGCGATTTCACCGTGCCCGGAGATATTTCCAGCGCCGCCTTCTGGCTCGTCGCCGCGGCCGCACTGCCGGGTTCGCGTTTGCTGATCAAGGACGTCGGCCTGAACCCGACGCGCACGGCCATTCTCAAAGTGCTCAGCCGCATGGGCGCGCACATGACCGAGATTGTCCACAACTCCACCGGCGAGCCGATCGGCAATATCGAGATCCACGGCGCACCGCTCACCGGCACCACGATACTCATTGAGGAAGTGCCGAATCTCATTGATGAAATTCCCGTTATCGCCGTCGCCGCCGCGCTCGCGGAAGGCACGACGGTCATCCGCAACGCCAAGGAACTCCGCGTCAAGGAAACCGACCGAATCATCACCGTGGTGAACGGACTCCGCGCGATGGGTGCCGACGTCGAAGAATTCGAAGACGGCATGGAAATCCACGGCGGAAAACCACTCCACGCCGCCGTCATCGACAGTTGTGGCGACCACCGGATCGCCATGGCCTTCGCCATCGCCGGCCTTTTCGCCGAGGGCGGGACGGTCATCAAAAACACCGAATGCGTGAACACCTCCTATCCGGGATTCTCCCATCACCTAGCAGCGATTCTCAAAGAACGTTCGCACGCCTCGGATTTCACCCTGCCGACCCTTTCCCGCGAGTCACCATGAGCCAAAGATTTGCCATCGCCATCGACGGACCCGCCGCCTCGGGAAAAAGCACGCTTGCCCGGGAGCTCGCGAAACGCCTCGGCCTCGTGATGGTGAACTCCGGTGCGATGTATCGCGCCGTCACCTGGAAGGCACTGAAGGAAAAAATCGACCCGTCTGACGAGGCGTCCGTCGTCGCCATGATGCGCCGCATCGACATCCACTGCGGTGAGATCGGGATGACCTCCACCATCACCATCGACGGCATGGACCCCACGCCCGATCTTCGCAGCGAGGTGATCAACGCGAACGTCTCCGCCATTTCCGCCATTCCGGAAGTGCGCGATAAACTGGTAGAACTCCAGCGCGGCTACCTCGATCATACCAGCATCGTCATGGAAGGTCGCGACATCGGCTCAGTCGTTTTTCCTGACACGCCCTATAAGATTTACGTCGATGCCGACGAGAAAGTCCGCGCCGCACGCCGCATACAAGTGGGCGAGGTCGATTCCGTCGCCAAGCGCGATGCCGCCGACAGTGAACGCACCCACGCGCCGCTGATGATCGCCGACGGAGCGGTGGTTCTCGACACCTCGCATCACACCATCGAAACCGGCGTCCAGGCCGCCATCGAGATTCTGCGTGATCAGGGTTTGCCCGGGATGGACACTCTTCTCGCAAAAATTTGAACCCGGAACCTCCAACACGGATGCGCTGGGTTTACTGGCTCGGCTGGATGGCATTCGGCGCGGCGTTCAGAACCATCTTCGGGCTGAAAATTACCGGCGAGGAGAACCTCATTTCCGAAGGGCCGGTGCTGGTCGCATCGAACCACCAGAGTTTCCTCGATCCCCCGCTGATCGGAAACCTCTACAAGACCGAGATGGTTTATCTAGCCCGCAAAACGTTGTTTGTCGGCTTCGGCAAGTGGCTCTATCCGCAGTGGAACGCCATCCCTGTCGATCAGGACCGTCCGGACATGGGCAGTTTGAAAACGATCATCCGCAAGCTCAAAGAAGGTGAGCGTGTGCTGGTCTTTCCCGAAGGTGAACGCACGCTGGATGGGAAAATCGGCAAGGCAGCTCCCGGCATCGGCCTCATCGCGGTGAAATCCGGAGCCGTCATCCAGCCCGTTAGGATATCCGGTGCCCGCGAGGCCCTGCCCCGCGGCTCCGCCAGAATCCGCTTCGCCCGCATCACCGTCGCCGTCGGCAAGCCCATCCGCCTGACCGATGAAGACACCAAGGGCGACGCGAAGGAAAACTACGACCGCATCGCCAAACGCATCATGGCGGCGATTGAGGAGCTCTGAATTCAGGGTTACCCTCCATCGCCAGAGCGGGGGGAGAGCAAGTGGCGAAATGAATTTCGCGATCCCTGATGGAAGTCACTTCGCGGCCGGCCGGGTCGGAGTGAGCGGGTATTCTAATTGGTCCACGCCGCGCAGGAGTTTCACTTTCACCGGCTGGCCAGGAATCAGATAGAAAAACGCGTTAGCGGCGTCGGCGTAGTCGGAGATCTGGCGGGAACCGACGCTGACGAGCACGTCGCCCGGCTGGATGCCGGCGGCGGAGGCGGGAGACTCCGGCAGCACTCGGACGACTTGCGGCGATTGGGATTCGGAACGCAGGGATAGTCCCAGCCAGCCGCGGATGAGTTGGCCGCCGTCGCAAATATCCCGCTGCACGCGGCGCACGGCTTCGGCGGGAATGGCGTAACCGGTGCTTGCCACTCCGGCATCCTGGAAAACAATCGCCGCCACGCGGCCGGCATTGTCCATCAAGGGCGTGCCCGGCGGCGGCACCGCACCAATGAACCGGACTCGGAGCAGTGCGAGCGGGAGAATTTTCCCGCCAACCTGTTTTTCCCAACCGATGGTCCTGCATTTTACGGGACCACCGGGAGCCATGGCGATCAGGGACGCGCTGGCGCTGTCCGCATTGTCGCTGAGCCACTCGGGGGACTTCGCCGAAACACCGCTCTGGATCTGGAGGAACTGCAGCCGTGACACGGGATCGTGGCCGATAACCTTGGCCGGAACCGGATGGCTTCCCTGAAGGAGCTTCGGACTTGAGGGATCCGCACCGGCTGATAAAACGACCACGAGAATGGAGTCGCCTTCGACGGGTACTGCGGTCGATTCAGCAACTTTGCCATTCGCGGCGGTGGAGAAGCTCACCCGCAAGCGGGGTGAATCAGCAACGGGATCGGAAAAACCTACGGATACGGAAAACCCGAGGCACAATCCCAACAATCGGGCCGACCAACGCCGGCGCGGGCATTCCAGAACCTCCATTTCGGGATTTCCGGAATTAGAACACCTGTTCGCCCGCGTTCCCTTGAGTCGAAGGACTCAGGTCCAACTGGTCGAGTTGCTCGACCGCAGGCGCAGGCGCCGGAACCACTTGGTAGTTGATCTGGGATGGGGCCATTTTTTGAATGGCCGCTTGCTTCGGAGTGAGGAGAGCAAACGCTGCAATCGATGCGTAGGCTAGGCCAGCTCCGTAAGCCCACTTGGACGGGCCAAGATCGGAGAACCAGTTGCCAACACGACCGGCGAAGCTCATCAGCCCTGATTTCCTCACCGCCTGCTCGCGCTGGCTTTGATGGAAATCGCACAGAAAATCCTGCCAGTATCCGTCCTCAGGACGCTCGTGGCGCTTGAGGGCTAGCAGACTTCCGATTTGTTCGACCGATGGTTTCACTGCGATTGATAATTAGGAATTATTAAAAATAAACCCCAC
>JBBRCO010000072.1:0-19055 GCA_038204755.1 Verrucomicrobiales bacterium | reverse complement strand
GGCCAGTGTCTCGCGAATCTTTTCGGCGTCACCCGTTGCAATTGAACCGAAGACTTCTAACCCCATTCGAGTTTTTCCCAATCCCGACGGCCCTGTGATTCGGGCAATCCCTTTAGGCTCGCTGATTACTGATCGAATATCGTTGATGAATTTGTCGAGAGGTTGATTCGATTGAAAATTAAATTCGAATAAAGGGTCATTCTTCCAGTGCCGGAAGTCGCGGAGAGCTACCGTCTGCCAAACTCTTGTGCACCTGCAAGCGTAGGCTAGCGCCGAGGCATGCTTGTTGGTCCATTGTGCTATCAGGGTGCCGTCAAGGAAGTGGATCTTGTCGGTCTGCCAGGATGCACGTCCGCCATCGCGCAAAGCCTCGCGAGCATTTTCCAAGCGGGGTGCGATAAGACTAGGGTTGTATGCGTGGGAGCAAAAAAAGACGTATGAACCTCCTGCTTCAAGAACTCGGGCCACCTGCGGCTTGAGTTCGGTGGACCCATCCTTGTGCATCTCATTGCCGCAATCCTTGAGACCGAGCGCGGAGGCCTTAGACTGATAAAAAGTCAGCCGATCCGGTATGTAGTCGTTTTTTTCAATTTCGCCATCCCACTGTCCGTCAGACCCGCCGTCCTTTACGTAGATCTCGAACGGCACATGAATTCCTGCCTTGGAAATATTCCGACTCCTCGCTTCTGCGCACAAAAGAGTGTGCAGCAACCGCACCAGTTGTGAGCCGTCGAGGCGTTCGATGTCCTTTGCTTCAATCTGGTTGATCTGTTGCATCTTGGGTTGGGGAATTCAGGATTCACTTGCTTGGTTAGAGAAATCGGTTTCAAGCAAACGTCCCAAATTTTGGACGTCCTGCAAAATCGAGTCGGTAAGCCGGCTGCCGGTGAGATCGCGGGTGGCAGCCATGGTGGAGCGGAGGCCGGAGCTGCGGAGCGCGGGCGCAATTTCATCCAGGAACCCACGCTGGTAGATCGCATTGAGATTTGCGGAGGCATTCGCAGAAGCGGGTTCTCCGAGCAGTTGCAGTGTTCTGTGAGCGAAATAGAAAACCGGCGGCCAGTTGATCCAGCGGGGAAAATCATGAACCTGGCCCCCGGAGAGCAGGAAGTTCCAGTCCTTCCGATGAAGCCGGAATTTTTTCTCCCGGCCATCTCTCTCAGAGCGGATCTGGCCTGAATCCTCCATATCGTTCAGGGTCGCCTGAATGGACTTTGAGAAGTAGCCGGTATCCTTGGCAATGGCCGCCGGGTGGCCGGACTCATGGGTGAGCAGCCAAGCCATGATCTCCGCACGTGCGTTGACGCCGAAGAGCGCACGCAGGGTGCAGAGGAGGTTGGCTGGGCGATCGGGCGGGGGCGATTTGCAGGTTCCCCTGGGTTCCCATATCGACCGCAGCAGGCCGTAGCGCTGGAACCTCGGGTCAAGCTTTCCAAAGATTGGCACTTCATTGCCGTGAGTCGAAACGAAAAGTGGCTCTGGGGGCTCTGGGGAAACGAAGGTTTCGCAAAGTGATCGCCATTTACGCATGATGGATTGCTCAGCGAGAATTTCGGCGATTCCGCTCAGGACCCGTTCGTCTGCACATTGCCATTGGCCATGGAGGCGACCTAACCGCTGCAAATTGATTCCACGGCCGTAGGAATGAAGCCAGTCGATCGCTAGATCGAGCAAGCGACTATCGTGGCGGCCGATTTCGGTCGTGATCAAAAGAAGTGCTTCGGGATCGATGATCCAGTCTCCCTCCGAGGCACGGTTCCCTGGAACGCCCAGTGAAGTCCACTGGCGCCAGAGAAAATCGAGCAACTGCCCAACCAGTTTATCCCTCGAATCGTTCAATGAGGTGGGCATGGCCGAGGTGGGTGAGGAGCGCGGGAAGTTGGTCGCGATGGGTCAAGCCCGGGATGTTTTCGAGAACCCAGCGGACGGAGGCTTCGGTCTCGGCGCTGGTGGGAGCCAGGGCGCGGAGGTCGCCGAGGTCACGGGGCTTGGCGCGGTTCAGGGCGGCGTAGGTCTTGAGCTGGATCTGGCCGGACCGGGTGACAAAGCTGATTTTCAAATAGGGGCCGTAGTCGCGTGTTTCCAATTCCTGCCAGAACGACGCCGGCAGCAGGTGGAGATCTGGAAAATGCATCGAGGCCGCGCTGTTGAGCCAGTTCCCGCCAAGATGCAGCTCGTCTGCGACTTGTGACGCTGCCTCCTTGAGAGCCTCCGGCAGCGGGAAAGCACCATCCACTCCCCCGTCCAAGTCCCGCATGGCAAGAATATCGACGTCTTCGGTGGATCGGGAAATGATCCGCTGCGCCAGCAAGGCGGAGCCGCCGCAGACGACCAGCCAGAACTCGGCGCCCTTCCGGCGGGCGAGGAGATTTCCGAGAAGCCGCAGGGCTTCTTCAAGGTTTTGTTGGCTCAGATCCATAAAGAATAGCGCGAAAATATCCGGTTTGGATGTTTTTGCAAGGTTTTAATAAGGGGGCACTCCGTTACATGCTCAACCTTTTGGATGGACCACACACATCGCAGTACTTCCGCAAATCGTTCTCTGGATTAAAATTTGTCGAGTGTTGGTGATGGCTCGCACACAAAAGCAACACTGTGTTTGGCACGCGTAATCGCGACGTAAAGCTTAGCTCTCGTCACCTCTTCGAGTTCAGTTCCCGAACGCGTGCGTAGGAATTTCACGATGCCAGCAGTCGGAAACACAATAACTCGATCAAAGGTCAGCCCTTTCGAAGCACCGGAATTCTTCGCAGCAAGTCCTTCAGTCTGAGTGCTGACATTGTATCGCAGAACGATCGGGGAATGCTCACGATGGTAAGAAATAACATCCTCCTTGCGGATGTAAAAAATCCCGTCATGTCCGGTGGTTTCGTGATTCATCGAACGGCTTGCAGGCAGCGAAGGATACAATAAGTCTGCCAGTTCACAGATCGTTTGGTTACAGCGGTAGCTCACAGCCTGATGTTCTATCACACAAAGGCCTTGGTTTTGTAGCAGAGTGAAGAAGTCGGCAATCTTCGCGCCCTTATACTGGCGGTTTTTGTTCGAATTGTTCGTCGGACAAGTCGCCTGCCTTGGGTCGCCGACAACCACGATCTGTGTCCCGGAGCCAAAAAGGAAACGGAGTATTTCCAGATCCCATCCAGATCCTGAACCTCGTCGCATAACAGGGTCAGTCCTTGGTTTCAAGTGTTTTTTCATATCCTTTTAATTGCTTTTTCTCCATCGGATCTCTTTGCATGCGGTTTACCATCTGGCTCATCGATGCAGGATGCCCCATGGCGAGGCGCTGCACAATCCAATCGTTGCTAACACTTGTCCGCGCCTTCACCACTGCCGCGCAGGCAATCTTGCGCGAATCGCTCTTTTTCAGGAGCGTCAGCTCATCGGGATCGTCTGGCAGGCCCAGTTCGGCTCCGAGGATGCCGATAATGCGCACCGCTTCACTCTCATTGTGTGCCCGAACCGCGCCCCCAGCCAGACTTCCATTCTGCCGGATCTTTCCTCCCGCCTTTCCCAACAGCCCCAGCAACTTGTCCAGGCTCGGCGAGCCAGGCTCATGCCCAGATTTTTCCTGATGGATCGTGAGAGAAATCAGCTAAACTGTTACCAAGTGCGGGCGGCATTTATGTGGTAAAGAAGTCCATGACGGCGAAAGTGAAGCCAGCAGAGACAGCCGCCACGCCGGGGCGTGGTCGCCCGAGCAAGTATTCGGAGGAGGTCGCGGTGGAGAGCGCTATGGGGATAAGCTGGACGTGGACGCCTCCCACTCGGGTGAAATCCACATGTTCATTGGAGGGGATGCCTTGTGAGCGAGAGTCCTCACCTCCGGCCATAAGTGAAGCGAGGGCTCCCACCGTTGCCCTTGCCAGTTGGCGGCCGCATTCCTCGGAATGGATGACGAAGCCACATTCTGTATGTCCGTTCTTCCTTGGCTGTCTCACGCGCTGCGGTGGCGGCTTTCTTGAATTCGGGAGAGACATTCATCCGCTTCAAGAGTGCCTGGCGGCTGATTCCGGCAGCGGAGGCAGCTTCACGCATCAAGCATCCCTCCGCGAGGGTGCGCAATGATTACTCGATGTCGCCAGTCCATGCGGATGAAACTACCTCAAAATGCCACTTTCGTCCATCTCGGGCATGCGCACTCGGTTTTTTGCTAGCGGGTAATTGCGCGGCCGGGCGCGGGGAAGGTGACAACCGGAAAGAAATGTCAAAATATCAACGAGGTCACATTTTAGGACACAATCCAAAGTTTCGAAACATGTAACTCTTTAAAAACAAGAGTGGTGGAGCGTAGCGGATTCGAACCGCTGACCCCTTGCATGCCATGCAAGTGCTCTACCAACTGAGCTAACGCCCCTTTCGGGTGAGGCGGAGGTTTATCGGTGGGATCGGGCAGGAGCAAGAGGATTTTTGGAAAACGGCAAGGTTTTCCGAAAGCCCCTTTGAAACCAAGCGTTTCAGCGTTTGCGGCGGAAGAAGAGGAGCGAGCCGAGAAGGCCGAGCAGGGCGGCGGATGGCTCGGGAATGGCGGTGACGGCCGGTGTGGTGGTGAAGCGGCCGAGAAGATCGGCGCGGCCCTGGCCACCTTCGAAGACGCGGAATTCCTCTTGCGTGGATAGGGTGCCGTCCATGGTGTTTTGATCGACTTGGAAGGTGAGTTCGAGGTAGTAGCGGTTGCCGGAGGCGTCGGTGAAATCGAGCGGCGCGGCGAGATTGCTGAGGGAAACGATGTCGGCGCTGGCGACTGGATCGGTGGTGTTGAGGGAGTTGATCAGATCGCTGGTGTAAACGGCGGTGATCGGGGCGATGCCGGACGGGCTGGAGAAGCTAAGGTTCAGCGTGAGATCGACGGCAGAGGCACCGGTGTTGGACCTGATCGTGCCGTTCCGGTAGAAGAGCGAGCCGATGTTGAAATACTGGCCGGCGCTGACGTTGGTGGCGGCGAGCGGCGAGAACCAGAGTGCACTGGAATGCGAATAGTCGGCATCCGGGGCGGCTTGGCCCCATTGGAAGGCGGCGGAACCGGCCGCTCCGTTCGGATTGAGCGAGGCAGGAGCGTCCTGCAGGTCCATGCCGGTGTTGTAGCCGTCGGTGAGGTCGTTATCGGCATAAAGCAGGCTGTTGCTGCTTGTGTTCACGCCGTTTCCAAATGCTCCGGAGACGCTGAAGCTCAATGAGCCGGGGAGGGTCTGAGCGTCGGACCGGGTGTCCAGAATTGCGAAAATGAGGCCAAGAAGGGCGAAGAAGCCGAGGGGGATTTTCATACGGGGGGGATGGGGGATAGGGGTGGGGGAATGTCAGCGGGCGGGGGTGCGATCGGCTGACGGGATGCATCATGTCACAAAAACGGACATAAGAAATCACGTGATCGCGTAGATCAACAAAACCGAAGTATTTCGTCATGGAAATTTCCCATTCATGAGGACTTGGCGGGCCGCCTCCGCTGCCTATGCTCCGCCGCATGTCGAAGTATGCCGGGGAAGAGGTGTTGGTGGTGCCGCGCGCGCTGTTGGATGAAATCGGGGCGTTTCAGGGAATCCGGACCAATGGGCTGGATGCTGCGATCAGCCGGCTATTAGACCCGGCGAACCACTTTTTCATGGACCGTGCCGCCGCCGAGGAGGACCCGAGCCACAAGCAGCTCATCCCTTACTGTATCTTCCGCTGCGGTGACAGAGTCCTCCATTATACCCGCGGCAAGTCGGGCGGCGAAAGCAGGCTGCACGCGAAAATTTCTATCGGAGTCGGCGGCCATGTGAATCCGATCGATACCGGTGGCGGGCGCACTGGTCCGGATGCCTATCATGCCGCCGTCACCCGCGAGATCGAGGAGGAGCTCGATCTATTGGAGGACCACCCGCACAAGATCATCGCGCTGCTCAACGACGAATCAAACGCCGTGGGCCAGGTCCACCTCGGGATCGTGCATTTGATAGAACTGAAGTCGGACGATGTGAAATCACGCGAGGACGCTCTGACGGATCTCGGATTCACCCCGCTGGCGGAGCTCAACGGTGCGTCGTTCCAGCGGCTGGAAACGTGGTCGCAATTCTGCATCCGGCATTTGTCGGAGTAGGCTCATCTTCCGGCTGGCAATTTTCCACCAGCGTTACAGCATGCTTGCACCATGGCGATTTCCTCCAGCGATTATGAAAAACTCGGGCAGTTCTACCTCGGCCGCGGCTACGATCCAGATGCAAAAAAGATCGCGGATGACCTGATCCTCTACGATTCCAAGGACCTCGTGACGCATGGCGTGGTGCTGGGGATGACGGGCTCCGGGAAGACCGGCCTCTGCCTCGCGCTGTTGGAGGAGGCGGCGATGGATAACATTCCGGCGATCATCATCGATCCCAAGGGCGACATTTCCAACCTGCTGCTGATGTTTCCCGATCTGGATGCGAAGAGCTTCCGCCCATGGATCAACGAGGACGATGCGGCGAAAAAAGGCGTCAGCCCGGATGAGTTCGCCGCGAAGACCGCGGAAATGTGGAAATGCGGACTGGCTGACTGGGGGCAGGATCCTTCGCGCATCGCCACGCTGCGGGACAAGGTGGACATCAACGTTTTCACACCCGGCAGCAAGGCGGGGATTCCGGTGAGCATCCTGAGTTCGCTGGAAGTGCCGCCGTTTGAAATCATGGACGATGCGGAGCTGTTGGGCGAGCGGGTTGAAAGCACGGTTTCCTCGCTGCTCTCGCTGGTGGGCGTGGACGGGGATGCGATCCAGAGTCCGGAAGCCGTGCTCGTCGCGGCCATTTTCCAACACGCATGGGCCGCTGGTCAGAATATCACGTTGGAAACGCTCATCCGCCACATCCAGAAGCCGTCCTTCGACAAGGTGGGCGTGATCGACCTGGCCTCGTTCATGGCGGAGAAAAACCGCCAGTCCCTGGCGCTGAAGTTCAACAACCTGCTCGCGTCGCCCGGCTTCGCGACGTGGCTGGACGGCCCGCCGCTGGACATCGCAAAGATGCTGCACACTCCCGCCGGAAAACCGCGCATCTCGATTTTCTCCATCGCCCACCTCGGCGACTCGGAGCGGATGTTTTTCGTCAGCTTGTTACTCAACCAGATGCTCGGCTGGATGCGTGCGCAAAACGGCACCACCTCGCTGCGGGCGCTGCTCTACATGGATGAAATCTACGGCTACCTGCCGCCGAGTGCGAATCCCCCTTCGAAGCGTCCGATGATGACGATCCTGAAACAAGGCCGCGCCTTCGGACTCGGTTGTTTGTTAGCGACGCAGAACCCGGTGGACCTCGATTACAAGGCGCTTTCCAACATCGGCACCTGGTTCCTCGGCCGCCTGCAGACCGAGCGCGACAAGATGCGCGTGCTCGACGGACTGGAAGGGGCCGCCGGATCCCAGAACGCGAAGTTTGATAGAGGCAGCATGGAGAGGATGATTTCCGGCCTCGGCAACCGCATTTTCCTGATGAACAACGTACACGAGGATCATCCGGTGGTCTTCCACGTCCGCTGGGTGATGAGCTATCTAACCGGCCCGCTGACCCGCAGCCAGATCAAGACGCTGATGGATCCGAAGCGGGGGGATTTCGGAAAAGCCGCTGCGCCGCCTGCGGAGGCGAATCCGATGGCGATGCCGGGAATGAGTGCTCCGGCAGCCGCTGCCTCGCGGCGTCCCGTGGTGGGCGGGGGGGTGGATGAGATTTTCGCGCCCATTGCCGGATCGGTGGATGACATCACCTATCAGCCGCATCTGGTGCGTGAGGGGATTGTGCATTTCTCGTCGGCGAGGGCCGGTGTGGACGGCAGCAACACGGTCCGTTTTGTGAATCCGATCACCGCCGCCGGCATCGATTGGAACAAGACCGTGCCGCCGCCGCTGAAGCTGGAAACCGCCGCGAAGGAACCGGCTGCGGGTGCCGGATTCGGAGAGCTGCCGGGCTACGCGATGAATGCGGCCAATTACAAGCAGGTGGAGAAGGACTTCGCCGAGTGGCTCTACCGAAACGAGCGCGCCAACGTCTTTTCCTGTCCGACCTTGAAGGAGTGCTCGAAGCTGGGAGAAACGGAGGCGGATTTCCGCGCCCGTCTGACACTGGAAGCCCGTGAAGCGAGGGACGCCGCGATTTCACAACTCCGGAACGCTGCGACGAAAAAAATCTCCACGATCGAATCCCGACTCCAAACCGCGCAGGGCCAGCTTGCCAAACAGAAGGCGGAATCGAATTCAGCCGTCATGCAGGCCGGTGTCTCCGTGCTCGGGGGCATCCTCGGTGCCTTCCTCGGTCGCAAGACCGGGCTCGGCTCGCTCACCCGCGGCACCTCCGCGATCGGCAAGGCCACCGGCGCCTACAAACAACATGGCGACGTCACCGCTGCCGATGCAAAGGTCGCGACCATCGCCGCAGAGATCGAGTCCGCGCACATGGAACTCGAAGCCGGCATCGCCAAGCTGACAGAGTCCTACGATCCAGCCGCGCTCGTTCTAGAAACAGAATCCATCAAACCCACGAAGACGGACATAAAAGTGCAAACCGTGGCGCTGCTCTGGCTGCCGTGCGACGCGAGAGGAGAGCGGGCCTGGTGAAATCGGGCGAGGCCGGCGGCAGCGGGTGCCCGCATCGCAAACTCTCACTTCTCCAAGCCATTTTGCCAGTTGACATTGAGTGCGGCTCAAACAGATTTGCGGCCGATAAAAGGGAATCGAAAAACCTGAAAGACAAGCCCGACATTTGCGTATCAAATCAGCCAATTGCTGATGAAACAGCCCACAATCCCCATGAATTACCTACGAGCCTCCTTGCTTCTTTTCACCGCCTGTAGCACCGCCTTCGCCGCGGAAAGCTGGACCGAACTTTTCAATGGCAGAAATCTGGACGGCTGGATCCAGCGCGGGGGCAAGGCGACTTACAAGGTCGAGGACGGCTGCATCGTAGGCACTTCAACACTGAACACCCCTAATTCTTTTCTCTGCACCGGCCGCGATTACGGCGATTTCGTGCTGGAATATGAATTCAAGGTGGATCCGGCCCTCAACTCCGGAGTGCAGGTCCGCAGCAACAGCTATCCGAAGGAAACCGAGCTGACCTGGGCCGGCAAGACGATCAAAATTGCCGCCGAGCGCGTCCACGGCTATCAGATCGAGATCGATCCCGAGGTGAAGAAGGACCGCTGGTGGACGGCCGGCATTTACGATGAATCTCGCCGTGGCTGGCTCTTCCCAGGCGAACTCGGCGGCGAGGCCAAAGCATTCACCGACCAAGGCCGCACGCTTTTCAAACAGGGAGACTGGAACAAGGTGCGCGTCGAGGCCATCGGCGACTCCATCAAGACCACGCTCAATGGCGAGGCCCGGGCTTCCATCAAGGATTCCCTAACTGCATCCGGTTTCATCGCACTGCAGGTGCATTCGATCGGGCAGGAAAACGCCAGGGACGGCACCCAGGTCCGCTGGCGGAACCTGCGGATTCAGGAAGTTTCCGCTTCCGAGCCGAATACGCTGACCGCCGGCGAAAAAGAGGCCGGTTGGAAACTGCTATGGGATGGAAAAACCAGCGAGGGCTGGCGCAGCGCCCACGGACCGGATTTCCCGACCGGCGGTGGCTGGGAAATGAAAAATGGCGAGCTCATCATCAACGAATCCGGTGGTGCGGAATCGAAAACGGCCGGAGACATCATCACCCGCGACAAGTATTCCAACTTCGAATTCCAGCTCGATTTCAAGATCACTCCCGGAGCTAACAGCGGGATCAAGACCTTCGTCGATCCGGAACTCAACAAAGGTGCAGGCTCCGCTATCGGACCGGAATTCCAGATCCTTGATGACAAGCTCCACCCGGACGCCAAGCTCGGTCGCGATGGCAACCGGACGATCGGCTCGCTCTATGACATGCGGCCCGCGCCTTCGGACAAGAAGGTCATGCCGCTAGGCGAATGGAATCACGCCCGCATCCTCTCGAAGGACAAGCGGCTCACCTACTGGCTCAACGGCCAGGTGACCATCGACATCGAGCGTGGTTCCAAGGAATGGCGCGATCTCGTGGCCATCAGTAAATACAAGGTCTGGCCGAATTTCGGCGAGCTTCCCCAAGGCCACATTCTGCTCCAGGACCACGGCAATCAGATATTCTATCGAAATATCAAGATCCGCGATTTCTCCAAACAATAATCCTCATGAACCCACGTCGCCACTTCCTCAAAACAGCCATCGGCGGGACTGCCGGACTGATCGCGCTTCCCAGTATGTTCCCCGGCCCGCTCTTTGCCGCCGATTCGCCTAACAAACTCATCCAGGTCGCCCAGATCGGTTGCGGCCGGATGGGCCTTGAGGATTTGGGCGATGTGCTCAAGGTGCCGATGGCGCGGGTCGTCGCCGTTTGTGATCTCGATACAAAGCGCTCCGCCGAGGCCAAGCGAAGGATCGAGGAATACTACAAGAAGAAGGGCGAAAGCGCGGTGGAGGTGAAGGTTTACAGCGACTATCAGGAACTGCTGGCGAGTAAGGAGATCGACGCCGTCGTGGTCAGCACGCCGGACCACTGGCATGGCATCATCGCCACCCAGGCCGCCATCGCCGGAAAGCACATCTACTGCCAGAAACCACTCACCTACAATATCGCGGAGTCCATCGCCCTGTGCAAGGCGGTGCAGGCGAAGAAGGTGATCCTGCAAGTCGGCTCACAGCAGCGCTCGGAGCATCCTTTCCCCGCGTTCCGCCCGGCCAGTGAGGCGGTGCTCAACGGTCGCCTTGGCAAATTGAAGACCATCAAGATCGGCATCGGCCTCGACAAGCTGAGCGGAAAAACGCCTGCCGCCATGCCGGTCCCGCCGAATTTAAACTACGAGCGCTGGCTCGGCCCCGCACCGCAGCAGGACTACATGGAAGGCCGCTGCCATCCGCAGGACAGCTTCGGCGGCCGCCCGGGCTGGATCACCACCGAGGACTTCGGGCTCGGCATGATCACCAACTGGGGCGCGCACCACATCGACATCGCGCAGTGGGCGATGGGCCAACAACTTGGCGGCCCCTCCGTCATCGAAGCGAAAGCGAATTTCATGACCAACGACATTTGGACCGTGCATCACAACTACCATGTTGAAATGCTCTATCCTAACGACATCCGCGTCATCCTCGACGACAAGTTCGAGAACGGCCTGCGCTTCGAAGGCGAGGAAGGCTGGATCTTCTGCACCCGGGGAGCGGCAAAGGTCACTGCCAGCGACGGTAACGTGCCGGACGACGGCAAGTCCGCGCTCCGTGCCAGCGATCCGAAACTCCTTTCCCCGCTCGGCTCCGATGCCAAGCGCTGGCCCGCCAGCAAGGATCACAAGATTAACTGGATCGAGTCCATCATCGCCAACACCGAGCCGATTGCTCCAGTCGATCAAGCCGCGCGCAGCTTGCAAGCCTGCGCCGCCGCTTGGATCGGCATGAAGCTCGGCCGCAAGGTGGAATGGGACGTTGCCAGCGAGTCATTCGGCAGCGATGCGGAGGCAAACGCGCTCTGCGGCCGCAGACCGCGCAAGGCCGAATACGACATCGACGCGATCCTTAAAGCCGCCGGAATCTGACCCAGGTGGCACAGGCGTTCCTGCTTGTGCTTCATTGCGCTCCAGTCTTCAAATCGCGCCACCGCGTGCAGCGAGGGAGCGGAAAACCGGCTCCGGCACGTAGCGGTGCACGGTTTCTTCCCAGCCCTTTGGCCCGATCAGGCCCTTGATCATGTTCGAGGAAAGCTCTGCGATGTCGCGCGGGGGCATCAGGAAAACCGTGGTGATCTGCGGTGCCATGTCCGAGTTGATGTGGCGCATCACCCGCTCGTATTCGTAGTCGTTCGGTGAGCGGATGCCGCGGAGAATGTATTTTGCGCCCATCTTTTTCGCGTAGTCCACAAGGTAGCGGTTGTCGAAATGGGCGATCACCAGCCGCTTCGATTCCGGGGTGGAAAGGCGCAGCAGTTCCAGCCGCTCCTCGACGGTGAATGAGTAGCTTTTCGAAGGATTGCTCCCGGTCGCGACGATCAGATTATCGAACATTTCCAGCCCCTGCTGGATCATCCACAAGTGGCCGTTGGTGGGTGGATCGAAAGAACCGGCGTAAACCGCAGTGCGCATCATGGATGGACGCTAATGGCAAAATTTACGAATCGGAATCGCTAAATGGCGGCCTCAAAACAAATCGAACGAATTTTTGACTTCGCAGCGGGAGCTTGGTATCAGCTCGCAGCCCAAGCGCTCGTAGCTCAGTTGGATAGAGCATCCGCCTTCTAAGCGGACGGTCACTGGTTCGAATCCAGTCGAGCGCGCCATTATAATCAATGAATGGTGAGCGATGTCACTGAATCCAATCCGGGGGAGTGTTTCGGGTTTGGTGATCGTTTTTTTGGCGAGACGAAAGCTTGCAGGTTGCCACGTCGGCGGGTCAGGCTTGGAGCGTGTCAGAGACGATGGAGAGTGCCCGCCGCTGGAGCGGCTTTGTATGCCCGGATTGCCGGTTTGTGTTCCGCGTGCCGCGTGATCATGACGGCAAGGGCATCGTTTGCCCGAGCTGCCGGCGCGTTCTCAGAATCCCGGCGGCCGGTGATGTTCCGACGCCATTGACCGTGCCGCTGAGGCACAGTGCGGAGGAGGAAACGACTGCGGGAGAGCCGGCTCAAGACACGAGGAAAAAGCGCCGCGCGCGCCGATCGGACCGCGCCGAGAAACTGGAATGGGAACGCCAATACCGTCCGTCCAAGCGGAGCGAAAAGAACCAAATGCGGCTGATGCTTTTCGGTGGTGGCACGCTGTTCGCCCTGATCGTGGCTGGGCTGATCGTCGCATACCGGAGCGGGAAGCCGACTCCGGAAATCACCGCTGTTCCCGAATCTCCGCCGAAATCCGGCGCTGCATCGGCGGCCTCCCAGCCGCCGGCCCAGCGCGACAATACCGTGCTGGCTGGCGAGGCCGGACCATTGGCGCGCAAGTTCCTGGAAGCCACCCGCGTGGAGGATATCCTGCCGCTGGTCCGCAATCCGGAGATCGCCGGACCACGCATCAAAAAATACCATCCGGGCGGGAAAATTTCCGCCCTCGGACTTTCTCAGTTCAATCTCACCGGAAATGGTGAAATCCATGGCGCGATTGTTTCCTATGCCATCAGAACCCGCGATCAGGATGAGAAGCCGATGGCTTTCGTGGATGGCCCGCAAGGCCTGAAGATCGATTGGGAAAGCTGGGTGGGTTGGTCTGAAATCTCTTGGAAGGAATTCCTCGCCTCGAAGCCTACCACCGCCCGCACCTTCCGCCTGATCCTCGCTCCGATCGATTACTATAACTTCGATTTCAAGGATGATTCAAAATGGCGGTCCTATCGACTGGAGTCGCCCGACCGTGAAACATCGGTTTATGGTTACGTCGAAAAGGATTCACTGCTGGACAAGCGGATCCGCCCGTCAAGTGATGCGAAGTCGGCGCTGCTGATGCTTTCCCTGAAGTTTCCCGAGCGCGGCCTCTCGTCCAACCAAGTGCTGATAGAAAGCCTGGTGGCCGATGGCTGGGTGGAGGAAAACGCGAGGCCATGATCCAGACGACCTACGAAAAAGCCCTCGAACTGAACCTCGATCCGCAGGTGTACGGCACCTTCGCCGAGATCGGCGCGGGGCAGGAAACGGGCAATTGCTTCTTCCGTGCTTCCGGTGCCGCAGGCCTGGTGGCGAAGACGATCTCCGCCTACGACATGACGATGAGCGATGCCATCTACGGCCATGCGGACCGCTACGTCTCCGCCGCGCGGCTGGAGTCGATGCTCGATCACGAATATGCGATTCTGCTGGAGCGGCTCGGTCCGAAGCGCGGCGACGACACCACGTTTTTCTCGTTCTGCAATACCGTCCGCGCTCGTGGCTGGCAAGACAGCGGCGAGTGCCACGGCTGGCTGGGTGTGCGGTTCCAGATGAAGCCGGGCGATCCTCCGTCAGACATCATCCTCCACGTCAGATTGTTGGACGGCCGCACGATTGATCAAATGGAGGCGCTCGGAACCATCGGCGTGAACCTCATCCATTCGGCATTCCGCCACCGCGGGCACCTGCAGAAATTCGTGGTCTCCCTGTTGGATAATCTCGCGGCCGGGCGGGTGGAGGTGGACCTTTTGAAATTCACCGGTCACGGCTACGGCTTTTTCGACAACCGCCTCTGCGCGTTGCAACTGGTGGAAAGCGGTCTCACCGATGCGACCATGTTTCTTCCTAACGGAGAAGTCGTGCAGCCCACGGAAGCGCTCTATCGGCACCCGGTCCTGTTGCTGCGCGGAAGTTTCGACCCGGTGATGAAAGTCCACCTGACGATGTTGGAACAGGCACGCGAGGGCTTTGTGGAACTGTTGGAAGAAGGGGACTGCGCCAAAGCGGTCGAGCTCTGTGAGATTTCCATGCACAACCTGCTGCGCGAGCGGGGGATCGATCCGGTGGATTTTCTTGATCGTGCGGATGCCCTGCAGTCCTTGGGAAAAACCGTGCTCGTCTCGCGCTGCGCCGAGTTCCACCGGATCGCCGCGTTTCTCAACCGCTGCACCAGCAAGCCTGTGGGCATCATTCTCAGCATCGGCCTGCTCAACGAGCTTTTCAAACCGAAGTGGTCGGAGAATCTCGCGGGCGGTCTGTTGGAGTCGTTCGGCCGGCTTTTCAAACAAGGCGTCACGCTCCATGTCTTCCCGTGGAAAAACCGCAGGAGCGGCGAGCTCGTTACTGCGGAAACCTTCCGCGCGCCGGAGGACAGCGTGCATCTTTACCGCCATTTCCTCGCGAACGGCCGCATCCTGCCGATCATCTGCGAGGACGAGACGCTGCTAGGCCACACCGGCCGCGATGTGTGCCGCATGATCGCCGCCGGGGACGGGAGCTGGCAGGATCTGGTACCGGAAGTGGCATGGAAGATGGCCAAGCGCCACGCGGAGCTGCAGATGGAGTGATTTCCTATCATCGCTTGCATCCGCTACGATACTCGCCGTAGTTCAAGGCCTGAATGGAATCCGACCCCTGCCCATGACGCGCCTGCTGCCGAAAATGCCACGTTTCTTCCGGATCCTCGTCGTCGGGTGGTGCGCCTCCTTTTCCACGGCTCCGGCGGCGGTACTGCCCAGCCCTTCCCAAGCGGCGGTGAATGCCGCGATCAACTGCGGTCTCATCAGCTACGGGGCCTGGTATGCCGGCGGTGCCTACACCAATGGATCGTTTTACGGCGGCGCGTCCATCGTTCTCGCCGTGGCCAGCTACGCGGGAAACACCACCGCGGACGCCAGGCTTTTGCAACAGATCCGCCACACGCTCACGCCCGGGAATGAAATCTGTGCCAACGGTGGCTATCCCGCGCAGCATGAGCGGCATGTGACCGGCATGTTCGTCATTGTGAAACAAACGCCGCGGATTTGGAGCCAGTTGACTGCCACGGAAAAGAACAAGATCGACCTGATGATGAAGGCGGCCTTCGTCGCCAGCGCTTTCACCACCAGCAACCACAATCCCTATCTGGGCTCCCAGCGCACTCTGGATGCGGATTTCAATCTCGGGCGCGATTGGAATCCGAACTACCGTGAAGGCATGCTCGGCGGGGTGCTTGTCGGCATGGTGTACTTCGGCGGTCCGACTGCGGCCGATGCGATCCTCAACACCTACAACCACGCGCAGTTTGCCGCCGGGCTCAATGCCGCCGGGCTTCCTAACACGTATCAGATTTTTAATTGGAAGGCGGCGAATCCAACCTCCGCCGCGCCCAGCGGGGCAGACATCGAGACCGGGGTGAAGAACTACAAATACTATAACTCCGGTCTCGCTGACTACGCCGGCCTGTACAATTCCCTGGTCACCGACACCTACGGCAAAAACGTCAACGGCGGCCTCAACAACGGTGCTGGCATCAATGGAGCGGGCAAGATTTACACCGGAGCCGCCACACTGCCCAACTCTGGAGCGTCCGGCATGCTCAAGGAATTCGATAGTTTCGATGGCGGCGGCCCGCGCAGCGCACTCGTTTACGCTTACGACGGATACCGCCCCCACCAGACGAACCAACTCGTGCTCATCATCGGCGGCTACTGGCAGAGCGGCGGCACCATGGAAAACAGCGCCGTCACCCGCATGAAGATAGGCAATACCGATCTCTTTTACAAACTCGACCAAGGCTACATCGACTACGCCAACGGCTCGAACCGCGGCCTCATCGGCGAGGCGTTCCGGGCGGATCATGGCGTCGCCTACGTCAGTTCCTTGTGGCGGGATGTCTTGCTGCCCTATCACGATGGTGCCACCGGTCCCGTCAACACCGCGCCCATCGCGACGGCAGATTCCTACGTCGCGGGGAAGGACACCTCGCTCATCCTGGCGGCCCCCGGCGTGCTCGGCAATGACACGGACGCGCAAACAGATCCTCTATCCGTGGCTCTCGATGCCGGCCCAAGCCACGGCAGTGTCACCCTGGACGCCACCGGCGGATTCACCTACACGCCCGCTGCCGGATACACCGGGCCGGATTCATTCACCTACCACGCCAATGACGGCAGCCTGGACTCGAACGTGGCGACCGTTTCCATCAGCGTCCGGCAGATCGCGTCCGGGAGCCTTTTCAACGGCAGTTTTGAAACGGATTTCACCGCCTGGACGATCATTGGAAATCTATCTATCCAATCGGCCGCGCCTTATGCCGCGACCAGCGGACTCAAGCTGGTCGCGTTCAATCAAGGCGACTCCACGCCTAACGGAGTGTTATCGCAGACCTTCGCGACCATTCCGGGGCGCGGCTACACTCTTTCTTTCGATGCCGGGGTTCTGGCCTACAACACCAGTCCGCAGACCATGCAGGTGACGGTCACCGGAGTGGGCAGCCTCCTTTCCCAAACCATCACCCTCAACGGACTTGGCGGAGGAGCTAACCGTTGGGTGGCCCGAAACTCAGCTTTCGTGGCGGATGGAAGCACGATCACCCTGAGTTTTCGCGACGTGTCCACTACCACCAATAATCTGGACCTCCTGCTCGACAACGTGCGGATCGTGGCGGACTCCACCCCCGGCGCGGATAGCGATGGCGACGGCACCGACGATGTCACCGAGGTCCGCCTCGGCCTCAATCCCGCCGACGGTTCCTCGCGGTTTGCGGCCACCCTCATCAGCGGAGCGCTGCAATGGCCCAGCGCCACCGGCCTGAGCTTCAGCGTCCAGCGCAGCAGCAGCGCGACCGGGATCGTTTGGGAAACCATCGCCACCGTTCCCGGGACCGCCGGTGCCAGGACCTACAGCGATCCATCGCCACCGTCGGGCACCGCGCTCTACCGCGTGGGCCTTAATCCCTGAGCAACCGGGAAATCAGGCGTCCGGATCGTTCGCTTTTCCGCCGACGAGAAGGTGGGACGGCGGCTTGAGCAGGTCGTAGTCCGAGCCGCAGTACATGCAGCGGAATTTCTGCGTGGCGATGATCGAGAGCACCGCAGTGATCCCGTGATTGAAAGGCAGGATCCGGACGGCCTTGGTGTGGGTGTGGGCACCGGAATTGACCAGCGGGGTGCCCTTGCAGAGCGGGCAATGGGCGGCGCGGCGCTTGAAAAAAGTCAGCAGCCAGCTTGTGGCGCTGAATATCAGCCCGCCGACGATAAAACGGGATGCCAGTTCGCTCGGGGCCATGAGGTAGCACACGAACGAAGTCACCGTCGTGACGAGCCCGAGATAATGGATCATCGAAAAGAACACCGCCGTGTCGAATGGCCGCCTCGAAGGCAGTGACCGCGCCCGGAAAACCCTTGCCTTGGCAGGGGAAACAGGATCCTGGGCGCTCTTCACTCCTTCATGCATCAGAAGGCGGGAGCTTCGGCAATGCCTGATTTGTTAGCAAGTCCTGAATTTCCGTTCCACGGAAGCATGCAGGGCGGTTTTCCGGAAATCCGCTACCTCATCACCGGCCTCGTCAGAGCGCAGGCACCCCTACCAGCGGAGGCGAGCGTTGAACGCGGGGTTGAGGTTGAAACCACGGGAAATCATCGAAACCGAACGCCTGCTAGGGGAGCCAACGTCGTTCGTCACGGTAGGAATCGACCACCCTTCGCCCGATCGGCATGGGAAGGTTCATAACGAACGATCCGAAATCATCGATTCCGACTAGGCAACTTGGCTCTCGATCAATGAGCTTCAGGCCCATTTGACGAAACGATGAAAAAGAACGTCGTCGTTCTCACGGAAGCGGCGTCCGATATCGAACGGGGAATCGACTTTTACAACGCGATCAAAGACTGCGTCGGCCTGTATTTCAGGGGCTAGATCATCGCAGACCTTCGTCGGCTTGGCGTCTCTTTTGGCCAGCACCGGATTCACCACAGCTTCTTCCGCGCCCTATCATCCAGGTTTCCCTGCGCCATTTATGACCGGGGCAAAGATGACATCCGGCAGGTTGCCGCCATATTGCATCTGCGCCGGTCACCCAAATGGATCCGGGAGACGCTCACTGACCGATAGAAATGTGAATCCACGACACCCCCCAATGTCATGAGCTATCCCAACCCAGAGCAGGCCTGCGGGCGGCCATCTCGATAACCCGCTCTTGGTGTCGGCCCCGGCGGGCACCGGAAAAACCCGCCTCATGGCCGCCCGCCTCGCCCACGTTCTTCCTCATTCGACCTCCGCCTTTCAGACCTTTGACATTCCGCCTCTTCCTCTTCAACTCCACCCAGATAACAAATAACATCCAACAAATAACCGTGCCTTCAACCACAAAACTCCTCACTGGCCGCCTCCGCCTGCTTCTGAATCCATCGGACACCCTCGACATCGCCCGGCGCTTCCTCAACCTCGAACGCCACGATCTCACCACCCTCAGCCGCCACTTTCGCAGTAAGGAGCCACGACACTCCTGTCGTGCTGCCAATGCGATGCGAAAGAACCGCGCGAAGCTCCCCATTGTTTCCATCAATGCGCGAAACCTCTGTCTGCGCGTGGTCCGCACAGTCCTCTGTGCGGCTCTTCCTCGTGGCAGCGCGTTCTCCCGAAGACCGCACAGGGGACTGTGCGCAGTCCATGTTGCTTCGCAGTGATTCCACGTTGCGCTTAACTCCGTGCCGTTCG
>JBBRCO010000071.1:0-19067 GCA_038204755.1 Verrucomicrobiales bacterium | reverse complement strand
ACTCGACGAGGGAATCTATCCGACGGGCAGGAAAGTAAGCGACCAGGAAATGAGCCAAATTAAACTTACGCGCGCCGAATTCCAGCCCGCATGGAATTACAAAATTTCACCAAAATGAGACATTTATTATTTCGCGAGTCCTAAAGACCGCACGCAGGCCAGCCGCCCTTCACTCACTGTCGCTAACAAGCATTCAATTGCCATCATCGTCCGAAATTTGCCCATCCCAGGATTTCGGCCAGGGCAGAATCCCATTCGGCATTGCCGGGGCGGGAAAATTCCGTTTGCCTTTCCCATGACCAAAAACTCCCGCCCGGTGGTTTTCCTCACCGCCGCCCTGATTGGATCGCTCCACGCCGCACCACCGGTGATGCCAGGGGTGGAGGAAATCATGGAAAAATTCTCGGAGGCGAAGGAAATTTCCGGCGCGGTGACCGTGGTGGCGGATGCGGAAAAAATCCTGCACCTTTCCGCAGTGGGGCTGGCGGACATTGAGAAGAACCAGCCGATGGCGGTGGACTCGGTGTTTTGGATCGCCTCGATGACGAAACCGATCACCGCCACCGCCGTGATGATGATGCAGGAGGAAGGGAAACTTTCGGTGGATGATCCAGTTTCGAAATACCTGCCGGAGTTCACGGGCGACAAGGCCGGGATCACCCTCAAGCAGTGCCTCACCCACACCAGCGGGCTGAGCGAAGTCCAGTCTGAGGAAACGAAGGACGTTGCCACGCTGAAGGACCTCATCCCGCTCATCACCGCGAAGCCACTGGTATTTCCACCCGGCAGCAAGTGGCAGTATTGCCAGACCAGCATCAATACGGTGGCGCGGGTGGTGGAAGTGGTTTCCGGCATGACATTCCCCGAGTTCCTTGATGAGCGCCTTTTCAAACCCCTCGGCATGAAGGACACGACTTTCTATCCGAGCGAGGCGCAGGTCGCCCGCATCGCGAATCCCTACAAACGGACCGATGACGGAAAACTTGAAAAAGCCGCAATCACCTTCCTCGGCACCAAATCCTTCTCGGACAAGGACCGCTACCCACTCGCGAACGGCGGGCTGTTCTCCACCGCCGCCGATTACACGCGCTTCGCCCGGATGATCCTGCGCGGCGGGGAACTTGATGGAAAACGCTACTTGAAACAGGAGACCGTCAAACAAATGACCACCGTGCAAAGCGGCGATCTCGCAGCCGGCTTTGTTCCCGGAAGCGCTTGGGGCCTCGGCTGGAGCATGGTCCGCGAGCCGCAGGGCATCACCGCCGCGCTGTCGCCAGGTTCTTTCGGCCATGGCGGCCTTTTCGGCACGCAGGTGTGGATCGATCCAGTGAAAAAGCGCGTCTATCTGCTCCTCATCCAGCGTGCCAATTTCGGCAATCAGGGCGGCGCGGACGGCTCCGCACTCCGCCGCGAGTTTCAAAACGCTGCGGCGAAATAACAAAAGAAGACAGTGAGCCGCAAAGGGCGCGAAGGCGCAAAGGACGCGAAGGGACGCAAAGTAAAAAATTGAAAATATTTCATTCTATCCCGCCAACTCGCCAAGAATCTCCCGGCTTTACTCCCAAATAATCTCCGCGATCCTTTGCGACCTTTGCTGCTCTGCGGTAAATCCAGTGAACGCTGTTTGGCCCACCACCTAACATGAACCTTCTCCTCATCGGCCACGGCTACCTCGGCCAAGCGATCACCCGCGAGTTCCGCGATCACGGCTGGGAAGCGGCGGCCACTTCACTCTCCGGAGGCGACAGCACAATTTCCTGCGATGTGGGAAATCCCGAAGATGTGGCGAATTTACCGCACGCCGATTTCATCGTCCACTGCGCGGCGTCCGGTCGCGGCGGAGCGGAAGCCTATCAGCGGGTGTATGTCGATGGCTGCCGGAATCTCGCCGGGAAATTTCCCGGAGTGCCGCTGCTTTTCACATCGAGCACTTCGGTTTACGCGCAGACGGATGGCAGCGTGGTGCCGGAGGAGAGCGAGGCGTTGCCGGATCGGGAGACGGGCTATTTACTGCTAGAAGCGGAGCGGGTCGTGCTGGCGGCGGCCGGAGTGGTGGTGAGGCTCTCAGGCATCTACGGACCGGGGCGGAGTGTGATTTTGAAAAAATTCCTCAGCGGGGAGGCGGTGATCGAGGAGGACGGCCGGCGTTTCCTCAACCAGATCCACCGGGACGATGCGGCGCGTGCGATTTTCCATCTGGCCACATCCGGGGTGCGCAAGGAGATTTTCAACACCAGCGATTCCACGCCGCTCAGCCAGCTCGGCTGTTATGAACGGTTAGCGGAAATTTTCCAGAAACCACTTCCGCCGGCCGGCCCGCGCGACCTGAACCGCAAGCGCGGGTGGACGCACAAGCAGGTGTGCAATGCGAAGCTGCGGGCGACGGGCTGGCAGCCGCGTTTCCCGTCGTTCATCGACGCGGTAACCGCCGCGCATGAAGTTTTGTGATTCCTCAGGTTCGCCTGTTTCGGAAGCACTCCGGCGCGCGGAATCCACAAATCCTAGTGCGCGGCGCGGATGCGGACGAAGCGCTTGGCCACGGTGGCGGGATCCGGATCGCGGGCTTCCAGCAGGAACGGCGTGTTCGATAGCAACGTGCCGGGCACCCAGTTCATGAGATCCGAACTGTATTCGATCACAGGAGTGGAATCGCCCGGTGAAGGGGCACGCGGAACGCGCAACGTTAGATAATTCTCGCCACCAATGGATTTGAAAAACGGTGTTCTCGCATCGGCGCTGGTCGGGAAATCAGGAGAGAGGCCGAGCGCGTATTCGATCACGTCAGGGATCCGGTCGCCATCGCGATCAAGCGTCGCGGACTGGGTGCCCACGGTGACGCTAACAATCGCGGGAGCCCAAGCATCAATGTAATCGCCTGCATCGCTGGCCGTGAAAAGGAACGAGTCCGGCCCGCTGAAACCGGTTTCCGGGAAGTAGGTGGCCACCCTTCCCGCGAGCGCGACCGAGCCGTGCTTGGGCTGGCGGGTGATGCGGAAAACCGGACTGGTCCCGGTGGCGGTTAGATCGAGGCTGGCACTGCCGCCTGCGGGAACTTGCAGACGGGCATTGGACAAGACCGGTGCGGTGCGGGTCGCGGGATCACTTTGGTTAGCGCCGTTATGGCAGTCATAACAGCTCACTTCGCGTCCAGCGGTGAAGGTGCGGGTGCCGAATTTCGTGCTGATGGAATGATCGACGAAAACCCGGGAAAGCGGCGTGCCGCGGTCGTCACCGCCGTGGCAATTTCGGCAATTGCTCACTCCGGTATTCTCAACAATATCTCCGTGGCCCGTTGCCCAATTGCTGTCGATGGGGTGCATTCCATGTGGCCCGCCTGACACGGTGTTCGGCATGGTGCTGTGACAACTGGTGCAGTTCGCAAGGACTCCGGCATGGCCTTGGAGTTTCTCATTCTGCAGATTGTCATTGCGATGAAGGGCTGGAAATTCCGCATGGGTGGAGCCGTGGCATGCGCTGCACTGGAGATCTCCATGACCTTTTGAGAATCGATAGAGTGAAATTCCTGCCGCCGGGGTATCCGGGTTGCTGGCAAAAACCGGGACCACCGGTGTCCTAACGAGTCCTGCTGGATCATACACACTATTGAATCTGAGTTGCCCGCGATTCCGGGTGGCAGTGCCGGTATGGCACGAGCCGCATTGGGGTTCATCCAGCCAGCCGGTGCGATTGGCGGCGCCCACCTGGATCATGGAGCCGTGACAGCTCTGGCACTGCATGGCTGCCGAGCCGTCCGGGGAGACCGCAGCTCCCATCGCGCCCCGCAGGCACTTGGTTTCCGAGCCGGGATGGCATTGATAACAGGAACTCCGGTTAGCGGAGTGGCTGAGCGGGAGGCCGGTGTCTGGAGCAATCACATCCGCGTGCAGCGAATGGATAGCGCGGGAGAGCGGTGGCACGCCATCGGCACCACCGGTTCCGAGTGCTTCCGAAGAATGGCAGGCGGCGCAGAGCACGGGCTTCTGGTGATCGATCACGCTCGAATAGAGTCCATCCGCCGTATAGCCTTTGGCTGCAAGTGCCGCCGTGTAAACCGGGGTGTTCAAGTGCTTTTGATCATGCAGCCGCAGGATATTGAGCCGGTAGTCGCGCGATTGCTGCGGGTCGTTTACCCAGCCGGCAGCCGGTTTCGCGGCAGGACCGGAGCCCGAGGAATGGCACGCACGGCAGTTCATCTCGCCGGATACGGGGAGCACGACGTCGGTGGTGGCGAGCACGGTGCCTATCGTGTTTTTCGCGGTTAGACGCATGAGCGGATAGGGATTGCTGTGCCCGGCATCATCGATGGGTATGATCGGGATTCCCAAGCCCTCGAACCAGTTCATCACGCCGTCGAATTTGAGAAACTGCGGTTGATTCGCGGGACCTGGCATTTTGTTGCCCGTGAGCCCGGTATCGGCCGGAAGATTGGCGCTGAATAGGGCGGGTGAATAATCCCAAAAATTGGTTTTTCCCGCGCTGGTGCTGTTGATAGAGCCATCGGGGTCGGCGATGGCTTCGTAGGTGACGGTGTAGCCGGTCGTGTTCCGGACGAGCCTTCCCGAGGCATCAATGAGCTGGGCGTCCACGGTGTTGTAGGGCGGCAGGATCGAGAAAACCGAGTAATCATCGTCCATGCAGTGCATCCCGAGATTGTTCCAGCCCACGAGTTTCTGGGCGGAGAGGGAGGTAATCAGTGCGAGAAAAACGGCGAGGATTTTCATGGGGGTGGGGGACCCGGATTTCTGTTGATTCAGGGCTGAATACAGTCACTCCTGAAAGTCTCCGAATAGCAATTTCTGCGCAGTAACGATTTGGTTGGGAAAACGGCAGCCATGGAGGATCGCCGCGACTTTCCGGGCTTGTCGCAGCTTGGCTTTGACCGGCGGCGGGTTTCGGTCTATTTCCCACCCCTTTCCCATGAAGGAGCAAATCGAAGCCATCCAAACTGAAGCGCTTGCGCAAATTTCCGCCGCCGCGGACGAACGCACGCTCGATGACGCGCGCGTGGCCGTGCTCGGCAAAAAAGGCACGCTGACCCTCGTCGCCGCGGGCATCAAGGACGTGCCGAAGGAGGACAAGGCCGCCGTTGGCCAGCTTCTGAACGCCGCGCGCACCGCCATCACCGCCGCGCTGGAGGAGAAGCAACTCGCGCTCCGGGAAATCGCAGACCGCGCCGCGTTGGCGGGAATTGATGCGACTTTACCCGCTCGTTTTCAACAAGTTGGCTCGCTGCATCCGCTCACGCTGATCCGTGACGAAGCGATCCGCATTCTCCGCCGGATGGGCTTCGCGCTCGCCGACGGGCCGGAAATCGAGGACGAGTTCCATTGTTTCGATGCGCTCAACACCCCCGCCGATCACCCTGCGCGCAACGAAAAGGACACGTTCTATTTCGACTCTGGCAAACTCCTCCGCACCCACACCTCCAGCGTGCAAATCCGCACCATGGAAACGCAAACTCCACCTATCCGCATCATCGCCCCCGGCTCCGCCTACCGCCGCGATGAGATTGACGCGACGCATCTCTCCGTTTTCAACCAGCTCGAAGGCCTCTTCATCGGCACGGATGTCTCGCTGCCGGACCTCAAGGGCACGCTGGAATATTTCCTCCGCGAGCTCTTCGGCACCCAAACGGAAGTCCGCTTCCGCCCGCACTTTTTCCCGTTCACCGAGCCGAGTTTCGAGATCGATGTGAAACTCACCGTCAAGGGCCAGGCCCCGCGCTGGATCGAAGTCGCCGGCTGCGGCATGGTCGATCCTGCGGTTTTCGAGTCGATCAACACCTCCCGCAAGGACAACGCCTTCGATCCCGAAAAAGTCACCGGCTTCGCCTTCGGCATGGGCCTCGACCGCCTTGCCATGATCCGCTGGGGCATCAAGGACATCCGTCTCCTGATTGAAAATGATGCGCGGTTTCTCAAACAATTCGCGTGAAAAAGCAGTCCCTCCCCGCCGATATTTCCCGACTTCCACCCGATCTCAAGCGGCATCCACTCAATATTACTCCGCATCCACTCGATATGATCGGGCATCCACTCAACTTTATTCCGCGTCCACTCGATATTGCCGGGCATCCACTCGCTGGACGCCCGGCAATTGCCACTGGACGCCCGGCAATATTCACTGGATGCGCTCCCTTTCTGCCTGAAACCCGTCTGCTACCGCCTCTTTCCACTCTGATCCCATGAATGTTTCCCTTAACTGGCTCGCCACACACCTCGACCTCTCCGGCAAATCCATCAAGGAAATCGATGATCTCTTCACCTTCGCCGGAGTGGAAGTGGAAGGCATCATTTCCAAGGGCATCGCTTCGGAGAGAATCGTCGTCGCCCAGATCATGGAAGCCGTCCAGCACCCGAATGCGGATCGCCTGAAGGTCACGCAGGTCGATGCCGGCGAGGGCACGCTCCGCCAAATCGTGTGCGGTGCGCAGAACTATAAAGTAGGCGATAAAGTCCCTTGCGCGCTCCCCGGTGCCGAGCTTCCAGGCGGTTTCACCATCGGCGAGACGGTCATGCGGAAAGTGGAATCGAAAGGCATGCTCTGCGCCGCGTCCGAGATCGGCCTGCCCGCCGGTGAGGACGGCCTGCTCATCCTTCCGCCCGATTCGGAAATCGGAAAACCCGTCAAACAACTCTTCGACTCCGATACTTTGCTAGAACTCGAAGTCACCCCGAACCGCCCCGACCTCCTCAGCCACCGTGGCATGGCCCGCGAACTCGCGACTTTGTTGAAAACGCCACTGCTCCCTCTCCCTCTCCCTCTTCAAGAAAGGGGCACAGGCGTCCCGCCTGTTTCTCCCTCTCCCATCCAAATCCAAGCCCCTGCCGCCTGCCCGCTTTACACTGCCGTCAGCATCAAAGGCGTCACCGTCAAAGAATCCACCGCCTGGCTCAAACAACGCCTCGAATCCATCGGCCTGCGCCCGATCAACAACATCGTCGATATCACCAACTTCGTGCTCCACGAACTCGGCCAACCGCTCCACGCCTTCGATGCTGCGAAACTCACTGGTAACATCATCGTCCGCCAAGCCGCCGAGGGCGAAAATTTCCTCGCACTCGATGAATCCACCCACGTCCTCACTCCAGACGACCTCCTCATCTCCGACGAATCCGGCGCGGCCCTTGCTCTAGCAGGCGTAATGGGCGGAGCCGGCAGCGGCGTGACCGACGCCACCACCGATATTCTGTTGGAGTCCGCCTATTTCACCCCGCAAGGCATCCGCCGCACCTCGCGCCGCACTGCCTTGACATCCGATTCCTCCTACCGCTTCGAGCGCGGTGTCGATCCCGCAGGAGTTCTATCCGCTTCTGCCTTCGCGGTGAAGCTCATCCTCGAACTCGCCGGTGGCACTGCGGATTCCGCCACTCAAGTCGCTGGTTTTGCCCCGGTTCTCACCAAGCCCGTCACGCTTGATGCCCGCAAGCTCGATCAGCTCATGGGCGGTTCCATCGAACTAACCGCTGCCGGGGACATCCTCACCCGCCTCGGCCTCACCAAACTAACCGACGGCACCTGGGACGTCCCCTCCTTCCGCGCGGATCTCCAGCGCCACATCGATCTCGTCGAGGAAATCGCCCGCGTCCACGGACTCGAAAACGTGCCATCGCGTTTCCAAGGCACCTTCGTCCCCGCCAGCCCGGTCGATGCCGCATACGATGCGGACATGGTCCTCCGCCGCCGTCTCGCCGCGCTCGGTCTGCACGAATGCCAGACCATCAAGCTCATCTCGGACGCGCAGGTTTCCGACATCCTCCCGCTCCGCCCGATGCAGGACGGCGATGTCATCCGCGTGAAACTCCCGCTCAGCGAGGACCACGCCGTCATGCGCCCGAGCATCGTTCCCGGCCTGATCGCTTCCGCAGTTAGGAACGTCCGCCAGCAGGCGAAATCCCTACGCTTCTTCGAAATGGGCCGCGTCTTCCGCAATGCCGGCGGCGGCAAAGCGAAGGACCAGGAAAGCGAAACCCTCGCCATCCTGCTCTCCGGCTCCGTCCTGCCCACCGGCTGGTCCCAAGCCGATCGCACCAGCGATCTCTACGACCTCAAAGGCGTTCTCTCCGCCCTGCTAGGCGGCCGCGAAATCAAATTCGCCCCGAAAGAACGCGCCGGATTCGTCCTCGGCTGCGACATCAAGATTGATGACCAAACCATCGGCGTCTTCGCCCGTCTCACGCCCTCCCGCGAGCGCGAGTTGGATTTCACCACCCCAGTTTACGTCGCCGAGCTCGACCTCGGAAAACTCCGCAAACTCCTCAATGGCATCAGCCACGTCGAGGACCTCCCGCAGTTCCCCGGCTCCTCCCGCGATGCCGCGATGGAACTCCCCGCCACCACCGCGAACGCCCAGATCGAAGCCGTCATCACGAAACTCGCCGAGCCACTTCTTACCGCCTCCGAGTGCTTCGACGTCTTCACCGACCCCACGGGCGAAAAGTTAGACGCCGGTAAAAAATCCGTCGCCTACCGCTTCCAATACCGCGCGCCCGACCGCACCCTCAAAGCGGAGGAAGTGGATGCCGCCCATCAGAAAGTGCTCGAAGCGCTGACGAAGAGCCTCGGAGTAAAGTTCCGGTGAGGGAGCGGCTTTCCCATCCGTAGGATCCGCGCTATCAGGACGCTCTTTTCAGCTTTGCGATCCGCGTGTTCGCCATCGCGGCAAAACCGAACGACATCACCGCCAGCCCTGTGAACACGGCACCCACCTGCCAGGTTTCCGCAGGAGTGGCGAGTTTTCCCACCTGGAAAAACACCACCCCGACCGCTGCCGCGCAGAGGCCCGAGCCGATGAGCAGACCATTGTAAAAAATGATCCGCGCGACTAACAAGGCGGTGCTACGAGCGGAGGGCGAGAGGGTGTGAGGATCTTGTGAAGCCATTGGTTGTCATCGGGGTAGGGAATCAGTTGTTGCTAGATCAAAAATCCGCTCCCGATCAGCGGACCACCCGGGCGCCGCCGCCGCCGATTTGTTTCTCGACCTCCTTGCGGGTGGCCATTGAGGTGTCGCCGGGGGTTGTCGAAGCGAGCGCGCCGTGGGCAGCCCCATATTCGACGGCTTTTTGCGCGTCGCCGAACTCCATGAAACCGAACTGCACGCCGGACGCGAAGGAATCACCCCCGCCGACGCGGTCGAGGATTTCGAGATCGGGGTATTTGCGGGATTCGTGGAATTTCCCGTCGTGCCAGAGGATGGCGGACCAGTCGTTGACGGTGGCGGTTTTGACGCCGCGCAGGGTGGTGGCGGCGACCTTGAAGTTAGGAAACTCTTTAACGGCGGTTTCGATCATCGCCTTGAAGGCATCGAGCTCGATGGTGGAAATGTTATGGTCCACGCCCTTGACCTCGAATCCGAGCGAGGCGGTGAAGTCCTCCTCGTTGCCGATCATGACATCGACGTATTTCGCGATCTCGCGGTTCACTTCCCGAGCTTTTGCGAGGCCGCCGATGGTTTTCCAGAGAGACGGGCGGTAGTTGAGATCGTAGGAAACGATGGTGCCGTATTTGTTAGCGGCTTTCACGGCTTCTACGGTTAGAGCGGCGGTGGTTTCCGATAGAGCGGCGTGGATGCCACCGGTGTGGAACCAGCGCACGCCGAGTTTTCCGAAGATGTGCTCCCAGTCGATGTCGCCCGGCTTGAGCTGGGAGGCGGCCGTGTTGCCGCGGTCGGGATTTCCAACAGCCCCGCGCACGCCGAAGCCGCGTTCGGTGAAATTCAGGCCGTTGCGCACGTTGCGGCCGATGCCGTCGTCCATGCGCCAATGGATGAAATCGGTGGCCACGCCGCCCTGCATGATGAAATCCTCAATGAGGTGGCCGACCTCGTTATCGACAAAAGCGGTGACGACGCCGGTCTTGTAGCCGAAGCATTTCCGCAGCCCGCGCGAGGTGTTATACTCGCCGCCGCCTTCCCAGGCGGCAAACTGGCGGGCGGTGCGGATGCGGCCCTCGCCGGGATCTAGACGGAGCATGACTTCACCCAGCGAGATTTGATCGAAGGTGCATTCGGATTTTGGTTTGATGGTCAGTGACATGGTGATTTCTGCGTTGATAGTCCCGCCTTCAGGCGGTCTTTAGGCTGGGTCGCGCAGGAAGGCCGCCTGAAGGCGGAACGACAAACGCGAAGCGAAGAGATTCAAGCGCTTGCGGGCCCACGGTGTAAAGCGTTTGGACTGCTGGAAATACTCATGTGGCCCGGCAGGGTGAAAATTACGCGGGAAATTCTTGCGGCAACCTCCACGGATCCTGCTATACGAAGCGCGACATGATCAGTACATTGCTAGTGTTGGCGGGCTTCGTGGCGCTTTATTTCGGCGCGGAGTGGTTGGTGAAAGGGAGCAGCGCCCTGGCCCTGCGCTTTGGGTTACCGCCGCTGTTGGTGGGGTTGACCGTGGTGGCTTACGGCACCAGCAGCCCGGAAATGGTGGTCAGCGTCATGGCCAGCCTCAAGGGCGAGGGAGATCTCGCCATTGGCAATGTGGTCGGCTCGAACATCCTGAACGTTGGCCTGATTCTCGGTCTCACCGCGCTCATCACGCCGTTGAAAATGGAGTTCCAGCTCCTGAAATTCGACTCGCCCTTCATGATCGCCGTCGCCGCGCTGTTTCTGTGGATGTTCCGGGATTTCCGGATCGACCGCTGGGAAGGCATCGTCCTCGTCGGGTTGGCGGTCACCTACACCGTCGTCAATATCATCCTCGCCAAACGCACCGTCACGCCGCACGTCGAGGAGGAATACCAGGAGGAAATTTCCGCGATCACCCATGGGACCGGTACATCCATGGGGAAGCTGTTTCTGCTCATCGGGGGTGGCCTCGTGGTGCTGATCGCCGGCTCGCGCGCGTTCGTCATCGGGGCCTCCGACCTCGCCCGCATGTGGGGCGTCAGTGAGGCGCTCATCGGCCTCACCATCGTCTCCATCGGCACCAGTCTGCCCGAACTCGCTTCGTCGCTCATCGCCGCCCTTCGCAAACAGGCGGATATCGCCATTGGCAACATCATCGGCTCCAACATTTTCAACATCCTCGCCATCGCCGGAGTGGCCTCCATCGTGAAGCCGATCCACGCGCCTAACATTTCCATGGTGGACAATTATGTCATGATCGGCATGGGGGTGGTTTTCATCATTCTGGCAGCCACGGGCTTCCGCATCCGGCGCTGGGAAGGCGGGGTGCTGTTGCTCTGTTATGTCGGATACCTTGCATGGCTCTGGCCGAAGTGAATCCGATCAACCGGAAGTTTTCCGCAGCGGAATGGTCTATCAATCTCTCCAACGGATGAAAGTTGGCGGGCGATCCGGCCGTTGTGGGAGGGGATGAAAGTGCGTCCGTTGGTTTTTCCCGTGAGTTTGTTGGTGGTGGCGATCAGCTTGGCCCAAGGGCCGACGGGAAAGGGTTGGAAAAAACAGGTCGTCTCGCGGGATTTTCTCAGCGAAGGCCTTTCGTCCGGCGATCTGGATGGCGATGGAGTGGCTGATCTCGTTGCCGGCGCTTTCTGGTTCAAGGGGCCGGATTTCCGCGAGGCGCTGAATTATCGTCCGGGCCACGCCATGCCCGTGAAGTCCTATATTGAGGACTCCTTCCTGAGCTGGGTGGACGATCTGAATGGCGACGGCAGGAACGACATCCTCATGGCCAGCCACCCGGGCCGCGATCTCACGCTCTATCTGAATCCAGGAAAAACCGGCGACTGGCCCGTCCACCAGGTCTTGAAAGAAGCGGCGACTGAGAGCCCGCTTTGGACCGATCTCGACGGCGATGGAAAAAAGGAACTCATCTGCATGCAGGGCGGGAAATTCGGCTACGCGGAAGTTGATTGGTCGGATGCGACCCGCCCGTGGACCTTCATCGCCATTTCCGAAAGTGTCACCAAAACTCCCTACATTCACGGCCTCGGCGTAGGCGATCTGAATGGCGACGGCCGCCGCGACATCGTTGAGAAATCCGGCTGGTTCGAGCAACCCGCGACGAAAGACGGGGCCTGGGTGGCACACAAGGAACTGTTTGCCGGACCCGGGGGCGCGCAAATGCTCGTCTTCGATGCCGACGGCGACGGCGACAATGACATGATCACCGCGCTCGACGGCCATGGCTACGGCTTGGTGTGGTTCGAGAACCAGCCCGCCAAGGGAAAGACCGCGTTTCTCCGCCATGAAATCCTTCCGGAAGACCCTGCGGCATCAGGGCCGGGCGGGCTTCAGTTTAGCCAACTCCACGCCCTCGAAAGCGGCGATTTCGACAACGACGGGCGGATCGATTTCGCTACCGGCAAGCGCTACTACGCCCACAACGGCAAGGATCCTGGCGCGGAAGATCCGGCGCTCGCCGTCATTTTCTACAATCGCAAGGAAGGCCCCGGCGTCCGCTGGGAGCCAGAGGTGATCGACGCAGATTCAGGAGTCGGCTGCCAGGTCCTCGCCGTGGATCTGGACGGCGATGGCAAACTCGAGTTCGCCGCCGCCAGCAAAAAGGGCGTGAATGTCATCAGCCGGAAGTGACTTCTGCTGAATGCATCATCGTCGCCCCAGCCATCACTCTGGGAATCCCGCTGATCACGGTGGATGGGAAAATGGCTCCCCCACGCACGCCACGGACTTGGGAAATGGACATGGCATCAAGCAGTTCGGCATCGTCGAGTTCCGTGGTCCGCACCCATGGCAGGATGCTCTCACGGATCACTTCGGCGATTTGATCCGGGGACATTCTGAAACCGAGTCTTCCGCCAGTCAGGACGCTGAAGGTTTCGGCCAACGCATGGCGGTGTCCGAAAGGTCGGTATTCCTCCAACACCCGAGCGCAGGCTTCGTGGTGAGGGTCTTTTGCCAGCAACGAGGCAATCAAAATCGAACTGTCTGCGGCCACGATCATTTCAAACCGCGCGGTTTGTCGCCCCTCGCATTGCGGTCGCTGATCAGGGCCTTTCGGACCGCGTCATCACTCACGGGTTCGGCGGACTCGATCACCAGCCGGCCTCCGCTTTTCACAATCCGGGCACTTCCGCTGGGCAAAGGTGCAAGGAATACGCCATCTCCCTTGATCTCAAGATTCAGCCGCGATCCGCTTCCGAGATGCAGTTGTTCCCTGATATTTCTGGGGATGACCAGTCTTCCAGAGGGATCCATGGTAACGGTGGTGTTCATACCACAAAAAATGGTAAGAAAAATGGCATTCGTCAAACCATGAAGGCACCCGTTTCGGCGCGCAAACACCGGCGGTTCTCCGAGGCTTGAGTCCTCATCCGCCCGTTTCCAAGCGTCATGGCACCGAATCGATCAGTGGAAAGGACCTTTGCGAGGAGTGCAGCATTTCCGGTCGTAGCCTTGTGGCTGGGCGGATTTTTGACCAGTTTGACGCAATGAGCACGGTTGAAGAGATCGCGCGCGATCAAGAATCTCAAGGAAGATGAATTCCTGCGTCTGGCCAAATGGCTTGAGGCGAAAGTGGCAGGAGCATGGGATCGCAGAATGAGTTAGGACTCCAAAGACGGGAAATTGGATTTTCTCTTCAATGAGGCCGCAATCGAGAGAGCCGCAATTCGTTTTCGAATTAATTCGCTGATGAAGTGATTCGGTTGGAAATATAGGTAAGTCAGAGTAGGGAGATAGTTCCTTTGGGCGAAGATTCATCCGCAATCATGCCATGAGTGATACAACGTGATGGGTGTCGCAGGGCGATCGTCACCCCAACGAAAGGTGCGTTGGTGGGTGGTGTAATAGAATGCGGTTTTCTCACCTGTCCGGGTTGCCGCTTCAATCGCTTGGAGTGGAGCGGGTGATCCAAGTCTCGTCTTTGTCGATTCGTTGTCCAGCGCGTCGGCCAGATGTGGATGAATTTGGTATCCGTCTCGCACGTAACCGATCATCAGGCCTTCCTCCATCGCCCACGCATAGTCTCCGATTACAAACCTCTCAATGCCGGTGCAGTCCTTTTCCACCGCGCAGTAGTGGGCATTCAGTCGATGTTTCCTATCCACTGGCTTACACTCGCAGAAGAGGGCGTCTTGTAACTGATCCCAATCGGTTCGGTCCTCGCGTTGAAGATCGAAGCAGAGATCTGGCTTCTTCGATTGTTTGGTGCCATCGAAGTTCACAATCTCGACCCTCCTGACTTTCCCGAAGAATCCACTGTCAAATCCATCGACCTGTTTCCGGTTTCGCACTTGGTTGTTCAGAATATTCTCCAGCTTGACGGTGACATCGTTTTCAAGGCGGGAAGTCAGTAACCATCCCTCCTCGCGCATCAACTCGAACGCCCGGGTGACCGCCAGGTGTGCGACGAGAATCCAGCGGACTCCAATCGGGTCATGGGGCACTTTGAAGCGCAGTGGGTGCCGTGTGAAGAAGCTGGGATTCATCGGCCATTCGGTAAAGGAAAATTCTTTTCCAAGTGCTCTCGTGAAATATGGAGTGCGCATAAACGCGCCCGGCTGCGGGTCCAGAACCGGCGTTGATTCAGCAAACCGAGAACAATTCCGCCATCCGGCACTGGCATGACCACACGGCTTGCGGAGGTTTCCGAAGCTAGCCGCATCAGCTTGGCGACAAAGGCCTGAGTGGGTTCGAAAGTGTCGCCATCAAGCATGATGGTGACAAATCGCCATGGTGGGTTCCGGTCATTGCCCTTCGTTGTCACGACACGAACCCGGACGTTCTGTTTGACCACTTTGAAAAATGGCTGAATGGAAGATTCGAGTTTTTTGGTGAAAACCGTCAACGCCTCATGGCTTGGCGGCGACATCGCCGAAAGCCTTGTCGCTTCATAGGGGGCTGCTAGTTCGACGGTGTCGCGAATCACTTCCGCGTCTGCTGCGGGAATGTCAAACAACCTACAAACAAAACGATCAACAGCTTCCCAATGGGTATCGCCCGGCCGATCAATTTCATCGGCGAGTTCCAAGGCTTTCGCCCGATCTGCTTCACTGATGGATTCAATTCTAGGGAATGGAAAGGCGTCCACATCCTCTTTGTAGATGATTTTGCGCCCTGAACCGTATTCTTTGCTACGAATGAAGCAAAAATGGCGGAAAAGGCTGCTGTGAATGATCAGATGAAGTAATGCTACAGAAATAAGGGAATCAGGATGGTTCGCAGCCGAGTAGCCCAAAAACTTCTTCGGAAAGCAGTGATCCGCACCCAGAACGCGATAGCTTTTGACCGTCGAGCGATCTTCTCCTTGGCCAATTGGAATGAGTAACAAGGGATGGGAGTATGCTTCACGACTGCGTGAGCGCTGTGGTTCCCTGTCTCCAAAGTGCTCTTCAAACGTGACCGGAGCGTCTAGATTCTCAAATGACGGAGCCAATTCCGGCTTCTTGAATACGGGTAAATCCAACAGCCATTGCGCAGCACGCTCTTTCTTTCTCGGTTTAATGGTGAATCCTTGATTTGAAACTTTCCATGCATCTTTGATCTTCAACTCTGCAATAGCAGCCTCGAGCTTGTCCTGAACCTGCACATCCAAGGTCGTTCCCATGGCCAGTGCCTTGAGCAGCCATCCACGTTCAATGACCGAACGCGCGGTTACTGTGAACGCGGACTGGTAATCCAAACGGAAAAGACTCTTTTTGCAGAGCGAATCTTCCCTAACTGGCGTCAGCAGGTGAAATTCATAGTCCGTGTTGATTGGCTTTTCATTCAAGGCCCAGAAGAGAATCCAAGGCATGGCATGATTGTCCCAAACCTTGCTTTGAGATAGGTCCGAGCCATTTAGGATGCCAGTCACAGTCAATGCCTTGAAGATCGAATCGCGGGCGATCTTTCCCGGGCCAGACTGGGTCAGTATCAACCGCGCTTCCAAGGCCAGACCGATGATGCCGCCTGGGCGCACCCATTCTTTTGCACGCCAAATGAACGGAATATCTGGAACACCGCCGGGCGAATCGTAATTTTTCGCCTCCTCTTCAAGGCCCGCAGCCTTTAGCACCCGTGCCCCGATCTTCGTGAATTGCTTATCGATAACCGCATTGTGCAGACGATTCGCTTCCTTCGCCTCGTCGTCCTCGCCTTTTGGCTTGAGGCGGCTCCATGGAGGATTCCCAACAACCACATCGAAGGCACCATCGAATTCCTTGCTCACGTCATCGCTGAGGCTGCCGAGCACAAAGCCCTTTTTCCTCTCTGCGGCACTTCTCGGTCCGTGATTGAAAAGCACGAGATTCTTCAGCGCCTCCGGCACATGCAGCGCAGACGGTGGGCGGATGATTTCGTTCAATTCGATCGCGGTGATATAGAGTCCCAGTGCGGCAAGCCGCAGAGCGGATTCACTGATGTCGAAACCACAGAGCTGCTTGTAGAGCACCTGATGAATCACCTTCGTTCCAGGACGTTTCCCATCGTGTTCCCAGCGGCGACGCACCAACTCACGGAAAGCGAGCACAAGAAAAACACCCGCACCGCAAGAAGGATCCAGCACTCTCGCCCGATGCGGGTCATCAATTCCCGCGAGAGCTTGATCCACGATGAGTTTGGCGATGTTCTTGGGCGTATAGTGGACGCTGTCAGTGCGGGCTTCGTCCGAGTCCCATTGATGGCTGAATGATTCATATACCTGACTCAGCACTCCGACGGGGATATGACGGAAGTTCAAGTCATCCCAGTCCACAAAGGTGTGCTGAACGTGGCCCTCCGCTGCCTCATAACCTTTAAGAATCGCTTCGAGATGAGTGAACACCGCTTGATCCGACTTCCGCCCGGCTTCATCGTAGGCCTTTAAATAAAGCTTTTTTCGTTGAAGGGTAGGAGTCTCTTTTGTGATGGCCTCCACGAGCGGGAGCAAATCACCATTGAAAGTCTCATCAAGCCAGACAGAAGTCTGCGCGGCATGCTCTGCGGTCGCAAAAACATCACGGAGTTTCATCTGCTTGGAACCCGGCAGAATTTTTGGCACGTCTTCCTCTCGAACGATGTCCCGATCAATGAGAAAGCGGAAGAAAAGCGCTCGCCCGGTCATCGACAAAACCGTGAGCCCGTCCAGCGGCCCTTCACCTTTCTTGCCAGCAAGAGATTCCGAAGCGCGGAGCATCAGTCGATGAATCTCCGCGAACACCGGATCAGCCGCCGTCATGCTGCCATCTAACGGTCTTGTGCAGCAGGCTAGGCCTTGAAAAAGAAACGGAGCATCGTCTTGAGTGGCCTTCACGCACTCCCAGCGGCCTTCGAGCAGTTGAGTGGAATCCAAGTTGATCGGATAGAGGGTCAAATCCCCCGGGCGGGCGACTGCCAAAACGGCGTGATCACCACGATTCGCAAGACGCTGTTGCAAAGCCTGAATCTGCTGACGATCATGCTTCTGACTGCTTCCATCAAGGAAATACATGACCGCCCGGCCTTGAAACTCGGCCACGGCTTGGGGTAGAAGCACATCACTCGATGCATTAGGCGCTGGTAACAAATCAAGATATTGAATCTGCGCCGGGATGCTTGTGGGGCGGCGTAGCGGGATGAGATCGGGGCAGCCAAACTTCCGCGTCAGCGTGTTCAGGCGCTTGATGTCTTCATCAGTAAGTGCGGATGCCGACATAATTTAGAATCGACGAATGGTTCCCACGAGCACACCCGCCACGCGGCAAGATCGTTTGAGTTGGTCTGGAGAAATGATCCTGTCAGAATAGGCTTCATTTTCCGGATGAAGTCGCAAGCCATTTGACGCGCGGAACAATCGCTTCAAGGTGGCTTCTTCATCAACCACGACGGCGGCGATGTCACCATCCGTGAAATCCGGTTGCGACTTCAGAACTGCGATGTCGCCGTCGTAAATACCAGCCTTGATCATGCTGTCGCCATGAACACGTAGCGCGAAGAGTTTCCTACCCGGAAACAGGCTCTTTGGAAGCGTCAGAATATCTTCGGTTTCTTCCAAGGCGAAACTAGGAGCTCCTGCCGCGATCCCACCAAGCAGCGGCACAGAGACGATTCGGTCAGGGTCAATCTTCGGCTCACGACGGACTGATCGGATGGACCGGGAACTATTCGCTTTCTTGGTGAGAAACCCCTTTTGCTCAATCAGTCGGAGATGCTCTTGTGCTGACGAGACGCTTCTAAAGCCAAAGTGATCACAGATTTCCTGAAGCGTCGGGGCTCCGCCATGCTCATCCTGATAGTCCTCCACAAACTGAAGAACCTGAACTTGGCGGTTTGTTAATTGTTTGTTCACTTCGCGGGTTTGAATACCGTAATTAATTACGGTATTCAAGGTGAATTTCGCTGACTTTTAGAGAGCGATCCCGAATGAGTCTTGGCCTGGAGAATCCGCCGAGGGCGGGCTGGATCTCCGTTTTCATGGCTTGGTGGCGATCACCTTGCCGTTTTTCCATGAAAGCAGTGGAAGGTTCCAGCGTTTGTGTTCGGCGCGAAGATCCTTGGCCATGGCTTTGGCGGCGGCTTCGCCTCGCTGGACTGCGGTTAGGGACTGGGGTTCAGTTTCCGCTTTAGTCGATTTCGTTTTTATAGGATGTGCTCCAACCCGGTCAAAATGCCATGTTCGGAGCTCGTCATCAAGGACGGAGGTTCGAAGAGATTGTCCCAGACCTGACAAGTGTCAGCAACAGGACCGTAGAGATGAATGAAATTGAAACGGCTTCTGGTGTAACGCCTGCGGACGTCGGCGGCGGGAATGAAGTGGCCGCCCATTTTGACGCGTTGGGCGATGCGGCGGATGGCGAGTTCGGGCGAGGGCAGCCAGAGATAATGGATTTCGATGCTGTAACCGAGTGCCTTGGCACGTTGGAGGGTGCGGGTGTAGGTCGTGCCGCTGAGGGTGCTTTCGAGGCCGAAGGAATTGCCGGTTTTGAGGCAACCGTCGATTTCGTGAAGAAGGAGTTTGCCTGCTTTTACGGCGACCGCTTGGACATTGAATGGAGAAAGGCCGCGGGCGAGTTCATCCGCATTGAGAAATCGCGGGATGGGATCGAGCTGGCGGAGGTAGGCGCGGGGTGCATGACAAAAAAGTTATGAAGCTGCTTTCCATCGGCGAGCCTTGGATTGGCGGGCGGCGATGATCGGGCGGCGGGCTTGCCAGGCGGCTTGGAAGTGCGGGCTTTTGATGAGGCAACGCAGGCCCAGGATATTCTC
>JBBRCO010000070.1:0-19102 GCA_038204755.1 Verrucomicrobiales bacterium | reverse complement strand
CCTCGTTGCGGTTTTTCCTGTCTCATTCGGGACCTCGCGAACTACCGTGCGGGGTAGGAAACCAAAATCAGCCTGCGCCAGCCTGCATCACGCAAAATCCAAAATCTCGCCGCAAGAACAGTATGTTAGCCGACAGGGTTCTCACCGTAAACGGGGCCAATCCTCGCGGATTCACACCTTCTGCTATTTTTCGGGACTTTCCGGATGATGATGCGGATGTATGAGAATTTTTCCGTTTGCCGGGTGCTCTCATACTGCGTTCAGTTCCATTAACGAATGACAAAAGCCCTGCGCTACATCTGCCCATTTTGCGGAACCGAAGTCGCGGTGGGGAAAAACTGTCCCGGTTGCGCGGAAAAATTGAAAAAGCCGCCGTCGAAGAAAAAATCGTGGGAACAGGATTCTTCCGCAGACGGCCTCAACCTCCCCAGCGACGATTTCGACTATGATGACTTCATCGCCCGTGAATTCGGTAAAGCCCCGCACCGCACGATTGGCCTGAAATGGTATTGGTGGGCGCTGGCTTTCACGCTCTTGGCTGGAATGATTTACGGAATTTTCCGCTGAAATGTAGCTGCATGCTGAGCGGATGTATTGACCTCGCATCCGGCCATGCTGACATGCCTCCCGGCCGGGGCCGTCCGGCTGCCGATTAAAGGAGCAACGCGAGTTGCTCGCCGGGGCCGTGCACTCCTTCGATCAAAATGCCCTCGACGTCGGCGGTTTTCGACGGGCCGGTGGCCCAGATGATGTTCGGGCTCTCGCCAAAGGCAGCGATGGCGTCCGGGATGGTGCGGTGAATTTCTGATTTCTCCAAAACGGCGACGTGGACCCAGGGTGATAGGGCGGCGAGGCGGTGGGAGGTGCGGTCGTCGTCGAGGATGACGCTGCCGGATTCGGCGATGGCTCCGGTGGCGCGGGTGATGCCGAACTGATAGTCGTCGTAGCGGCTGCGGTCGTATTCGGTTTCCACGGTGAGGCCGGCGGCGGCGAGTTTGGAGCCGATGGTGTGGTAGAGTGCGGGATCGCAGTAGCCGTGGCGCTGGTTGTTGCTGGCGAGAAATTCGATGAGCGTGTCGATGGAAGTCATCGCACGGCCGTTCACTTTTTGGAAATTGCGGGAGAAGATTTCCCACAGGTCCGTGCCTTCCAGTTTTGGCGCGGAGTGGACGATTTTCGGATCGTAGTTCGGATAGGCGGTCTTCGTTTTGAGGGCGGAGGTCGCGGTTTCGATTTTGGCGAAGATGGAGTCGCGGGAGTTCATGGTGAAATGATAGATAAGTTATCGGTTATGGGTTATTGATGAAGAGTCCGTTTAACAGATAACATTCAACTATTAACTCTCTTCCGCTCCTTCATCCATCTGCGGAATTCGCCGCCGTGTGATTCGGGCAGGGTGCGTTGGCCGAGCCAGTCTTGGAGCGGCTTGATCGGGGCGATTTGGATGGGCAGGTGGTTCATGGCCTTGGACATGGTCATCGCGGTGCGCCAGAAGGAGGGCGAGGTGGCGAGGTGGGCGAAGGGGGACATCGGGATGGCACCGGCGGATGGCACGGATTCGCGCTTTGCCTTGTCGCGCAGGCGGAGTAACAGATCGGGGATGGGGATGTCCACGGGGCAGACTTCGTTGCAGGCGCCGCAGAGGGAGGAGGCTTTCGGCAGATCGGCGAGTTCCGGGAAGCGGCTGCCGAAGAGGATGGGTGATAGAACGGCACCGACCGGTCCGCCGTAGGTCGAGCGATAGGCGTGGCCGGAAGCCTGCCGGTAGACGGGGCAGACGTTCTGGCAGGCACCGCAGCGGATGCAGCGGAGGATTTCCTTGCAGTTTGAGGCGAGCACGTCGGTGCGGCCGTTGTCCATGAAGACGACGTGCGTGTGCTCGGGGCCGTCCGGCTGGTTCGCGGACTTGGGGCCGTTGATGAACTCGGTATAAACGGTGAGCTGTTGGCCGGTGGCGGAGCGGCCTAGCAGGTTGAGGAAAACGGCGAGGTCTTTTTCCTGCGGGATGATTTTCTCGATGCCGACGAGCGCGATATGCACGGGCACCGGAGCCATGCCGAAGCGGGAGTTGCCTTCATTGGTGACGAGGGTGAGCCGGCCGGTATCAGCGCAGACGAAGTTGGCACCGGTGATGCCGGCCTGGGCCTGCATGTATTTTTCACGAAGGTGGACGCGGGCGCGGCGGGTGATGGTTTCCGGATCGTCGTTGTAATCGACGGCGATGCCCTCGCGCAGGAATGTCTCGGCGATCTCGCGGCGGTTCTTGTGGATGATGGGCTTGACGATGTGCGACGGCTCGTCGCCATCGAGCTGGATGATGAATTCACCGAGGTCTGACTCAAGGCACTCGACGCCGTTTTCTATCAAAAACGGGTTGAGGTGGATTTCCTCAGCCGCCATGGATTTGGACTTCGTGAGCTGGGTGACGCCGTGCTGGCGGAGGATGGCAAGGATGGTCTGGCGGGCGTCCTCGTCGGTGGCGGCGAAGTGGACGTTGACGCCGCGTTTGATGAGCGCGGCTTCGGCTTTTTCCAGATAGTCACCGAGGTGGTGGAGCGTGTGGTCCTTGATGGCGGCGGCGAGTTTGCGCAGTGAGTCCGGATTCGGATAGTCCTCGTGGAGGACGTGGTAGCGCTTGTCCGTGCCCTTTGAAGAACCGTCGATGACGGAGGCCTGCTTTTCGTCCGAGATGTCGCGGGCGTATTGATCGATAGGTTGGATGCCGATCATGGGGTTGATTTCATTTCAGGGATTGATAGGCAGTATGCGCAGCCTAGCTTGTTTGAGTGTTACCGTAAGAATTCAGCCTTTGTTCAGGGCTTCGGAAAACTGCTGGCTGAGACGGAGAATCCAGTGTGACAACAATGCGGTCTTCGTTTTCAGCTTGTTTCAAAATTTCAAAATCCTTCGCATGAGCCAGTCCGATTTCACCAACAGGGATGGCGTCCATACCATTCTCCCGCAATAGGAAAGCGGCGAGTCTCGGGAGTCCTTGATCAAGCAACCAGCGCATCACCGGAGATTGGAATTATTTGGTCGGGAAGATGGATTGCGGCGTAGTGTAATGCCTGTGTCACGTCTTCATCCTCGAGTTCGGGGAATTCCTGTTTCCGCGCGGCAGAATCTGGGTAGAGTGCTGCGATTTCCAAAACCCGCCTTACGGTCAGGCGCATGCCACGGAGGCAGGGCTGCCCGTTGAGTTGCTCCGGGTCGGAGGTGATTCTATCAAGAGAGATCATGGGATCAGTGTAGGTCTTTATTCTTGCAGTGAAAGGCAGATCTAAGAGGGTGGGAGTGTTTTTCTGAGAAGTTGGATGGCGTGGCAGTGCTCGATCGGGCGGCCTTGGGTGATGGCGAGTCCTGATAGATGCATGAGGCAGGACATGTCTCCGCTGACGAGGATGTCGGGATGGGTGTCGAGGATGTTATCGAGTTTCAGGCTGCCCATGCGGCCGGAAATGTGGGGGAAGGTAACGGAAAAGGTGCCGCCGAAGCCACAGCATTGCTCGGCTTGGCCGAAGGGGGTGACGATGGCGTTTTCGATGGATTCCAGCAGTGCGAGCGTGGCCGCGCCGCTGCCGGTGCCGCGGCTGTGGCAGGAGCGGTGGAAGGCGATGTGGGTGGTTTTTTCGAATTTCCCGGGCCAGGTTTTCACGCCGAGGCCGTTGACGATGAAGTCCATGACTTCCCAAGTGCGGTTGGCGAGCGAGGTGACGGCGGCGTCGGGATTTTCCTCAAACTGGAGGGGATTTCCATGGAAGTTCATGGCCGCGCAGGAGCCGGAAGGGACGATGACGGGGAGATTTCCGGCGAAGACCTTGGCGCAGTGTCTTGCGACTTTGCGCGAGGCGTTCCAGTCGCCGGAGTTAAAAGCAGGCTGGCCGCAGCAGGTTTGGTCTTCGGGGAACTCGACGGTGCAGCCGAGGTGTTCGAGGACTTCGACGGTGGCCTTTGCGGCGTCGTCGTAGAAGGCATCGCAGAGGCAGGTGCCCATCAGAAGCACGCGTTTGTCGGTGGGGCGCTGGAGTTGTGTGGCCATGGAGATCGCTACTGGGGAGCGTAGGGGTTCCGACCGCAGCCGCAATGGGAAAGCGGATAGTGGGCGTTTTTTCAGACATGAGGAGCAATGGTGAAATCCGTGTTCCCATTGACGGCTGGTTTGCGCTAAGAAATCCGGCGTATGGGTTGCATTTCGAGGTTTTCCATTTTCGCGGCCATTTTCATCCTGTTTTCAGGGCTGGGAAATGCGGGTGAAATGTCGTGGGACGAGCGCCTTGCCCGTGCGGTTTCGGGGCGGCTGAAGGAGATCGAGCAGGAGGTGGCGACACTTTCCGCTCAGTTGGAGGGTTTACCGGGCATTCCTATCGATGATCAGGGTGGAACTGGCGGATTTGCGAGTATCCATTCCAGCGAGAAGCCTGAAAACGGGGCGAGTTTCGCTGTCGAAGTCCGTTGGCTGGTAGTCGCGAAGGTGGATCTGGTGGCGTTGGTGCCTGCCCGCCGCTACGACGCGAAGGGGCTGGAGGCGCACTACGGGATGCCGGACCAGTTCACCGTCGAGCTGATTGGTGTGGACGGGAAAGTGGTGGGGACGGTCGCGGTGGAGAAAGACGCGCGGGGAAATCCGGTGCGCCGAGGTCATCCGTTTGTTTATCAAATTTCGCCGCCGGTCGCTGCGGCGGGCTTGAGGATTTCCGCAGAGCGATTGCAGGCGGACCCGGAAGGTGAGGGGAATTTCGTGCATGCGTGGGCGGAGGTGTTTGCCTTCGAGGGGGACCGAGACATCGCCCACGACGCGGAGGTGAAGGCCATCGGCGGGGCTGCTCCTTCCGCCCCTTGGTTGTGGAAACCGGAGTTTCTCGTCGATGGCCAGACGCCGCTGGGTTTGCCCGAAGTGCCGGCCGAGGTGCACCAGAATGTCGGCTGGCTTTCCAACGGCCGGGCCTCGGCGCAGGAGCCGGCGGCGCTGACTGTGGATCTCGGTGAAACAGCGGAACTGGGGGCGATCCGTCTGTTGCCCGCACGACGGCCGACGTCTGATTTGCCGAGTGGTTTCGGATTTCCTAGGAAATTGACCGTTTCAGTATCCGAGACGGGTGAACCGGGAAGTTGGCAAACTGTTTCCCAGCGGGATTTTCGGAATCCGGGACACAATCCGGTGCTGGTTTCCTTCGGAAAAAGCCGTGCGCGCCATTTGCGGATCGAGGCCACCGAGCTATGGAAAGACTTCGAAAGCTACCCGGCGTTTCTGGCGTTCTGCGAGGTGGAGGTGCTGTCCGGCGACCGGAATCTGGCGCTCGGAAAAGCGGTTCGCTCGTCCGACGAAACGCTCAACATCATCGGCTCCGGCGGGCGGAACTGGAGCATCGCAGCACTCAGCGACGGCTTCGGGCCGGACGGACGCCTGGTTTCCTCGCGCGAGTGGATGCTGCAACTCGACCGCCGCCTCGGGATCGAGACGCGCATCCATGATTTGCAAACCGAGGCCGGGCGCGTGGTGAGTGGCTGGCGAAATACAGGGCTAACGGTCTTTGTGCTTCTGGGCCTGGCTGGTGCCTTCGCCATCATCGCCCTCCCCATCCGTTTCCGCATTCATTCGAACCGCGAGCTGATGAAAGTGCGCGAACGCATCGCCGGTGACCTTCACGACGAAGTGGGCAGCAACCTCGGCAGCATCCAGATGTTCGCCGATCTGGCGGAAGGCCGCTCGGGCGCTTCGGACGAGTTGAAACGCATCCAGCGCATCGCCTCTGAAACGGTTAGCGCCGTGCGTGACATCGTCTGGCTCTTGCGGCCTGAGGGCGATCACCGGATCGGTCCGGTCGAGCACCTGCGGGAAACCAGCTCGATCATGCTAGAGACGTTGAAATGGAAATTCCACGCCAACGAGCACGCCTGGCAGGTCGAGTTTCCCGAAGAAGCGAACCGCCACCTCTTCCTGTTTTTTCGTGAAGCGCTCCACAACATCCTCCGCCATGCGAAGGCGACGAACGTCGAGGTCCGCACGGAATCCAACAGCTCGCATTTACTCCTCATGATCACCGATGACGGCGTGGGAATCGACCCCGCGCGGCTGGAGCGGCCGGCCACCCTGCGTGCCCTGCGCCAGCGGGCCGAGGCGCTGGGAGCCGGTCTGCACGTCGAAAGCGAGCCAGGAAAAGGCACGCGCCTCGAACTCGATGTGCCGCTCGGCGGAAAGCGCTCGTGGAAAGCCCGCCTCACGCGGAAATCCCCGGACAAATCCTAAACCCGCGCTTTCCGTGAGAGCTACCTTGGTTTATCAATCACTGCCATGGCCGATCTGATACCCAAAAAAGGAAAGCCCATCCGCCTGATTCTCATTGAGGACCATGCGGACTTCCGTGAATCCGTCTCGATGGTCCTAACCGAGCGTGGCGGATATGAATGCGTCGGCGGATTCTCCACCATGGAGGACGCGCTCGAGGCAATCCGCGGCGGTCTCCAGACGGACCTCGTTCTATCGGATCTGGGGCTTCCCGGAATGAGCGGCATCGTGGGCATTCGGAAAATCCGCGAACTGCTGCCCGAGGCCCGCGTGCTGGTACTCACCGCGTTCACCGACAAGGCGAAGGTCTTCGCCGCCCTCGAAGCAGGCGCCCACGGTTATCTCGTCAAGGCTGGCAGCGCGGCGCGTCTGATGGAAACGCTTGAGGAAGTCCTCGCCGGCGGCACTCCGCTGGACCCGAAAATCGCAGGAATGATCCTGCAAACTTTCCGCCAGCTCAGCCCGATCTCCGGCGCGGAATCGCTATCAGCTAGAGAATGCGAGGTGCTCCAGCTCTCGGCAAAAGGCCTCGCCCGCAAGGAAATCGCCGATGAACTCAAGCTCAGCGAGCACTCGGTGACGGAGTATATCAAACGCAGTTTCGATAAACTCCACGTCCGCAGCCTACCCGCCGCTGTCACAGAAGCGATCCGCCGCGGCTTCCTGGATCTTTCCTGAGCGGGAACCATCTCCGCAGCTAGGATTCTGCCCGTGTCCCATGATTTAGGGACAAGACAACTTCGGAAATCCCGGGTATTCCTTTCCTCGTCAAGGGGAGGTGTCCTCTTGATTCATAACAGGAGAAGGGGAGTCGCGCAGGGGCGCGGCTCCCCTTTCTGCTTATTCGGCCTTTGGATTTCGGCCGTTTCCCGCAGCAAAGCCGTGGTTCCGTGCAAAAAGCCGTGGCCTTCCCGTGTGTCATGCAACATGCAGCGTGTGATCTTCGGAGCGTTCAATTAATAGCGCTGGAAATCAAGGACTTATGGCAAATTCAAAGCTGGCGCACGGCCTGCAAAACTGACCCTGCTATGAATCCAATCCTCATCTCAAAAACCAATTGTCAGTCCTCCAATCGTGCGTCGATCCGTCGCTTCGCGATCATCACCGGAGCGTCTTTGATCATCATCGCTGGTGCATCCAGCTCATGCGGCACCGCCAATGGCTTCGGCCGCGACGTCGAAAAAACCGGCGACAAAATCCAGAACGCCGCGACCCGCTAAGGGCCATGGTATCAGGCCGTCGGGAAGTGCGAAAGCACCTTCCCGGTGGCTGCTTCTGCAGTCAGGCCGTGGAACTCGCGCAGGGTTTCCGGCTTTCCGTGTTCGATAAATTCATCCGGCCAGCCGATGCGCTCGACCGGAGTATGAATTCCGGCGTCGTGGAGCCTCTCGATGACCGCCGCGCCGAATCCGTTGAAAAGAACGTGATCCTCGAAGGTGCAAACGACTTTGCATTTCCGTGCGTATTCCCGGAGCATGCGGGCGTCCAGCGGCTTGATGAAACGTGGATTGATGAGAGCGACGGAAAGTCCCTTAGCCTCTAATTGCACCTTTGTCCGCTCGGCCATTTCAAACATGGTGCCGAGCCCTATCAGCGCGACGTCCGTGCCATCGGCGACGACTTCCGCCTTGCCGATTTCCAACAGAACCGGAGCAGCCTTGATCGGCGTGCCCTTGATCACACCGCGTGGATAGCGGATGGCGGACGGGCCGGCATCGTATTTCGACATGGTGTAGAGCATGTCCACGAACTCGTCCTCGTCCTTCGGCTGCATGTGGATGATGCCGGGGATGTGGCGGAGGTAACCGATGTCCAAAAGTCCGTGATGCGTCGGGCCGTCGTCACCGGATAGGCCGCCGCGGTCCATGCATAACCTAACCGGAAGCCCTTGTAGCGCCATGTCGTGAATGATCATGTCGTAAGCGCGCTGCATGAACGTCGAGTAGATCGCGAGAAACGGGCGGAAGCCCTCGGCCGCCAGCCCGCAGGCGAAGAGCGCGGCGTGTTCCTCGGCGATGCCGACGTCGAAATAACGGTCGGGAAGTTCCTTTTTGAAAATCTCCAGCTTCGTCCCACCCGGCATGGCGGCGGTGATGGTGACGATCTTCGGATCCTTCTTCGCGAAGTCCGTCACGGCGCGGCCGAAAATGTCGGAGCAAGTCGGCGTGGCGGTGGCGTCGGTGGAGCCGTCCTCGATCTTGTAGGTGCCGAGTCCGTGGAATTTCCCGGGATTGTCGAGGGCGGGCTGATAGCCGCGGCCTTTTTCGGTGATGATGTGCAGGACGCACGGCTCGTGCAGCGTCTTCAGGTGCTCGAAGGTGCGGACTAACAACGGCAGGTCGTGGCCGTCGATCGGGCCGAAATAACGCATGCCGAATTTTTCGAACAGCACGTTTTGGAATAGCAGGTTCTTCGCGCCCTCCTCCACCCGGTGGGCGAGGGTGCGGACTGCCTTGCCTGCGACTTTCTCGACGAAGTCCGCCGCTTGGCGGCGCACGGCGGCGTAGGTGTGGTGCGTCTGGAGTGCGTTGAAATAACGGGCGATGGCTCCGACATTCTTGTCGATGGACCACTCGTTGTCGTTGAGCACGACGATGAATTTTTTAGTCGTTTCCGCGATGTTGTTCAGCGCCTCAAGCGTGGGTCCGCAGGTGAAGGCGGCGTCTCCGGCGACGGCGATGACATGGTTGTCACCGCCTGCCAGATCGCGCGCGGCGGCCATCCCGAGCGCGGCTGATAGGGCGGTGCCGGCGTGGCCCGCGCCGTAGCAGTCGTGCTCGGACTCACTGCGGAGGAGGAAACCGTTGAGTCCCTTGTAGGTGCGGATCGTGTGAATCTTATCGGCGCGACCGGTAAGCATCTTGTGGACGTAGCCCTGGTGGGAGACGTCGAAAACAAACTTGTCCTCCGGCGTGGAGAAAACGCGGTGCAGGGCGACGGTTAGCTCGACGACGCCGAGATTGGGGCCAAGGTGGCCGCCGGTCTTCGAGAGCGAGCTGATCAGAGTTTCCCGGATTTCCTCGGCAAGCATCGCCAAGTCCTCGTCAGCGAGTTTTTTGACATCGACTGGAGAATGAATCGTGGAAAGCAACGGGCCGAGGGCGGGGGGCTTAGAAGAGGCGGATGTCATTATCGTCGTCGTCGGAATCGTCTGGAGAATTGATCGGTGTGGGAATTTCAGCAACATCTACCGGTCTGGCGGGGGCATCCAGCGCGATTTCATTTTGATTGCGGAGAGTGATCAGCTCGATGCGCCCGCGGGCGGCTTGGAGGATGGACTCGCAACGATTGAGGAGAGCGGAGCCTTTTTCATAATGCGCCACAAGGTCCTCGAGCGGGAGTTGCTCGTGCTCCATCGCCTCGACGATGGCTTCCAGTCCCGCGAGCGCGTCCTCGAACGAGGGCGACGGATCCTTTTCTTCTGGGCTGGTTTTGCTGCGGGCCATGGGATTACTGATCGGGTTTCTGGCCGGCGGTGCGGATCGCGCGGTCACTGTAATAGACCATGTCCATGCCGACGAGTGGCTGGGCGTAGGGATAGCGCTTGGTAACCACGGAGATCCGCGGGTCCTTGTCGAAGATCGAGACGCCAGGTGGATAGGTGGCGAGAAATACGCGGCCGTTCATCACCAGCGAGGTGAAGTCCTTGTATTTTCCAGCGACTTCGGACATCGGGCCGGAGCCGTGCGAGGTCGGGGAAATCAGGATGCCGACGGAAGGAGTTTGGAGGTCCGCGGCGATGGTTTCGAGTTTCTCAAAGCCCTGGCGCGTGGGAGGCAGCCACACGCTCACCCGGTCCGCATACCAGGCGACAGCCCAAGGTTGGTCGGAGAAAACGATCTGTTTGTCGGTGACCCAGCCTTTAAGCCCGGATTTTTTGCTGTTGAGCGCCGGGGCGTAATAGGGCGGCCAGTGGGGAATGCCACCGCGGTCGCGGACCATCATGCCGACCCGAACTTTCAGCGGCAGCGACAGGATCAAGGGCAGGGCGCAGATGGCGATGATCACGATGTGGTGCACGTTCTTCAGAATCGGCGTGGAGGCGACGACCTCGAGGCGGCTCCAAAGGATCGAGACAAAGGCCAGCCCATAAGCCGTCATGATCGGTGCGAACAGCAGGTGCAGTTGGTTCGGATCCAGCGGCGCCTTGGAAATCCCGAAAATCGCCAGACCGAACGCCGTCGTCACCCACATCAGGAGGATCGCCCAGCGGAAAGTGGCGATGGAACCACGTTTGAAGGGATGCAGCAGTGAGATGAAAAACAGCGGTGCGATGATGATGCCGCCGAGGAAGGGAATGATGTCTGTGGTTTGGAGCAGCGTGGTGCGCAGGATTTTCGCAAGCAGTCCGTCGATCTCAAGCGGCTCTGCGGTGAGGTCGCTCGTGCGCATGACGGCGTCCTCCGAGCCATTTCCCAGTCCGTTGTAAAGAGTCAGGAACGCCGTGCCAAACGGAGAGCCCGTGATGCTTTGATTCCGCAGGACCGGCCCGATCCCTGCGATCAGCAGCAGTGCCAGCACCGAGATTCCCACGATCCCGCGCGGCCGGAAGGCGACCGCTGCGAAAATGATGTAGCCGAGCGCGATCCACACGGTCATCCAGTGGGTGAGCGCCAGCAGCGTGAAAAACACGCCCGCGATGATGGCCGGGGTCATCGCGATCCGTCCCTCGGTCGCCGCCTCCACCGCTCGGTACACGAAATAAATGCCGCAGGAAAACAACAGCAGCATCAGCATCTGCGGCAGTCCGCTCAGCGAATAGCTCCAGAATGTCTCGCAAAAAAGCATCAGGATCGCGCAAACGCCGGCAATTTTCGCGTCGAAAATCCGCGAAATCAGCAGGTAGTTCACGCCGATCGCCATCAGGAAAAACAGCGTGCTCACCGTGGCGATCACCCGGTCCAGCGGGTAAACCATTTCGTTTTCATTCATCTGCCACGAGTCCGAATCGTCCGCGCCGATGAGCTTCAGGACCGCCGCGTTAAGCAGGGGATTGAGCGGCGAGTGGTAGGTGTCCGGGAAAAGTATCAGCGGCAGTGAGCGTGCCTCGCCTTTCTGCGCCTGATCATAGGCGACCGGGCGGATCATCTTGGTGGTGAATCCGTTGCCGCGAGCGATTTCCCGGGCGATCTGCGCCTGGTCCATCGCCATCGGCGCGTTGAGCCCGCTGAAGAGTGTGAAGAGATTCCCAAGAGTGAGCGCGACCAGGACTAGGAAAAACAGGCTCCGGCGGATGATGACGCCGGTATCGAAATTGGCAGAATTGATACTCATTGAGAATTAGGAGGAAAGCAGGCGGTGAAATTCACATTCCGAGTTCCTTCAACTTACGCTGGAGGGTTCTGCGGCTGACCCCAAGCAAATCCGCCGCATGAGTGCGGTTGCCCGCTGCGGTGGAGAGTGCGGCTCGGATCGTGTTGGTTTCGAGCGCATGCAAGTTGAATTCGGCCGGTCCATCAAGGGTGATTTTGGGAACCGGTCCGGAATCGGCTACGGTAATCCTTTGAAATAGCAGGAATTGCGGCAAATGGCGCACGTCGATGACGGGATCGTTGCTCATCACCACGCCGTGTTCGATGGCTGTGCGCAGCTCGCGGACGTTGCCCGGCCATGAGTAGGCGAGCAGCAGCTCCATCGCCGCGTCCGTTAGCGGCTTCACCGGGCGGTCGTTTTCCTTGGCGAATTCCTGGAGAAAACTGTTCGCCAACAAAACGATGTCCTCCCGCCGGTGGCGCAGAGGCGGCATCTCGATTTTCACCACATTGAGCCGGAAATACAGATCCTCGCGGAAAGTCCCCTTATCCACCATCTCGCGCAGGTTCTTGTTTGTCGCGGCGATCACGCGCACATCCACCTTGATCGGCGAATTCGAGCCCACCCGCTCCAGACTCCGTTCCGATAGCACGCGCAGCAGCTTCACCTGCGTGTTTGCGTCGATCTCACCGATTTCATCGAGGAAAAGCGTGCCGCCGTCCGCCTGCTCGAAGCGGCCGATCCGTCGTTGCGCCGCTCCGGTGAATGCGCCCTTCTCGTGGCCGAAAAGCTCGCTCTCCAAAAGCTGCGCCGAGAGGGCGGCGCAATGCACCGTCACCAGCTTCGCCGCCGGTCGGCCGGACAGGTGATGCAGCGTCGTCGCCACCACTTCCTTGCCGGTTCCGGATTCGCCTTCGATGAGCACCGTCGCCCGTGTCGCCGCGACCTGTTGGATGAGTTCGGAAACTTTCCCGATCGCCTTGGATTTCCCGATCAGGCGGTCGAGCTTGTGCGATTTTTTGACCTGTTGGGATAGCTCCTTGTTTTCCGTCTCCAGCGTCCGGCTGCGGAGCGCGCGCTTGAGCTGCATTTCCACCTCATCGAGGTTCAGCGGCTTCGTGACAAAATGCCATGCCCCGCGCCGCATCGCCTCCACCGCAGTATCGACCGAGCCGTAGGCCGTCATCATGATCGCCACCGGCGGTTCTGGCAGCGCGAGCGCCGCGTCCAGCAGATCCATCCCCGAGTCGCCGCCTAGCCGAAGATCGGTGAGCAGCAGCTTGATCGGCTCGGTTTTTAAAATCGCCAGCGCTTCGCTCTTTCCCGCCGCCGTGTAAACGTCGAAATCCTCCTCCAGCGCACTCCGCAGCCCCTCGCGGGTCGCGCGTTCGTCTTCTACAATGAGCAAGGTCGGTAACATGGCGTGAAAAAATTAGAGATCGATCACCGGGTCTGCTTCCGGCGCTCCTAGCAAGCGCACGGACCGCTCGGCGTGCGGCAGATGGATCAGCACCCGCGTGCCTTGGTTCACCTCGCTCTCGATGGCGATCTCGCCGCCATGCTCGCGCACGATGCGGCGGACGATGAGCAGCCCGAGGCCGGAGCCCGAGGATCTGGTCGTCCGATAGGGCTCGAAAATCGCGCCCATGTGCTCCGGGGAAATGCCGGTGCCGTTGTCTTCGATGGAAATGATGTGTTCGTAATCGTTCACGCGCGTCCGGATCGTGATGCGGCCGTTGTCACCGGGGATCGCCTGCGAGGCGTTACGGATGAGGTTGTAGAAAACCTGTTGGAACTGACCCGGATCGACGAGTGCGGGCGGCAGCTTTTCCGCCAGATCGAGCTGCACGGAGATTTTCCGCGAAGCGAGTTCCGGTTCTAATAGTTTGAGCGTCTCATGCAGGAGTTCGTGCAGGTCGTGCTTTTCGCGCAGCGGAATCGTCGGCCGCACGGCGTGCAGGAATTGTTTTAAAATCGTGTCCAGCCGCTGGATCTCCTCGCGCGCCGTGTTCAGATTTTCCTCCAGCGGCCCGCGCTCACCCGGCGGGAGTTTCCGCAGTTTCCGCCCGAGCAGTTGCAGATGGATGTCCAGCGAGTTCAGCGGATTCCCGATCTCATGCGCCACCCCGGCAGCTAACAAAGTGAGCGCGTTCAGCCGCTCGGATTCCAGCGTTTCCTCCGCTTCCGCCCGGGTGCTCGTCAGGTCACGGACGAGCATGACGTAGCCCAGCGATTCGCTCGTTTCATCCTGCCCGTCGATTGGTGCCAGATAGAAATTCAGATAGCGGTTCTCCGGATAGAACACCTCCAGATCGCGGGAAATCGTCCGCCCGGGTTTCCCCAGCGTGCTCCAGTCCAGCCCGCGGATCTGCGAGGAAATCACCTCGCCCGTCGCCCGTTCCGGATCGAGCCCGAAAAACTGACACGCCGCCTGATTCACGAAACCGATCACTCCCTCGGGATCGAGAATGATCACCCCCTCCCGCAGCGCCTCGAAGACCTTTTCCAAAAATCCCTTCTCATGCAGCAGCCGCGTGACGATCTGCTGCACCTCGCCCGACTCCACCCGGTCCAGCCGCGCCACCAGCTTCTCAAGGAAGCCGGACTTCGCCTTGAGTTTGTTGGCGCGGTGTTTACGGTAATCGGGTAGTGGCATGAACGACGTATTATTAATCCTTTGCACGTTCCCGCTCGCCGAGCAGGCGCGACAGATTGGCACGGCCCTGGTGGAAAGGCAACTCGCCGCTTGCGTCAATCTCGTCCCCGCCGTCGAGTCGATTTACCGCTGGGAAGGCAAAGTGGAAACCGCCTCTGAAACCCTCGCCATTTTCAAAACCACCCGCGCCGCCTTTCCTGCTTTCGAGCGGGCTCTCGCCGAGCTCCACCCCTACGAAGTGCCGGAAATCATCGCCATTTCCCCGGACCAAGTCGCTGAGCCCTACCGGAAGTGGGTGCTGGAGAATGCCGGAGAATAAGGAGCCACCAACCTCTTGTGGTGGTGCCAATGAGGGGAGAACGCGAAGAGCTGAGGCGCTTTCTTTCCGCAAATCATTGGCTTGGCCAAGAAGAGTGCCGGCCCTCCATTCAATATCGCACCATCTCAGGATCAATCCGCGCCGCCCATTCCTCGATCCCTCCGCTCATCGAAAACGCGTTCTCCACGCCGATGGACCGCAGAAAATGCGTTGCCCGCAGGGATCGCACGCCGTGATGGCAATACACCACCACCCCGCGTTCGTTCCGCGCCTTGAGTTTTTCCCGCACCCCTGGAAACAGCCCGAGCGGCACCCATTCATTCCCCGCAATCTGGCAGATCGCCAGCTCGTCCTCCTCCCGGCAGTCGATCAACCGCGGTCGCTCGTCAGCCGGCAGTTTCACCCACTCCGCCACCGCTTCCGGGCGGATTTCCATCGTCACCGCAGGGTCCGGCAACGTGATACAGGCATCCATGTCCGTTAGCGGCGTGACACAGACATTCCTGTCTGTTAGCGGCGTGATACAGACATTCCTGTCTGTTAGCGGCGTGATACAGACATTCCTGTCTGTTCTTAAATCTTCCTCACTCACTCGACGATCACTGGGGTTCCGAGCTGCACGTTATCGAAAAATTTCTCCGACATGTAGTGCGGCATCCGGATGCAGCCGTGCGATGCCGCGAATCCCGGAAGAAATCCCGTGTGCATGCCGATTCCACCCGTGAAGCGCATGAAATTCGGCATCGGTGCCGGATAATAGATCGCACCCGGTGGAATCTTGTCGGTGCGGATGTCCACATTGTCGTTGAGCATCATGCCCGTCGCCTTATCCTTGAAGCAGCCGTAGGCGGACGAGTGGTGGTCCTTGTGCTTTTCGGTGATCTTGTAGCGGCCCGGAGGGGTGGCGTGATCCTCCTTGCCGCTGGAAATTTTCGAAACCCCCACCAGCACCCCGCCCTTGTAAAAGGACACCTTCTGCTGCGAGCGGTTGATCTTGATCATTGGCGCACCCGTCGCCGCATCGCCGTCCCAGTAGGAAATGTCATCGGGGATCGCTGGAGCCGGGTGGCCTGCATCGGTCTTGTATTGCGAGCCCACCGTCCCCACGCCCACCAGATAATCCGACTTCGCCGATCCAGACGGGCTGCAGGATGAAAGAGCCGCCGCCAGCCCGAGAAAGGGCAGATAGTTAAGCAATGTTAATTTCATTTGAGGCGGACACTGTACTAGAAGCGTTCTCAGGTCAAGCTAACCTCCGCCGAACTTTTGCCTGGGTCCTGAATCTGGAGATCCGTCAAAAAATTGGAGCTTGGAAATTATTTCTCCAGCCAACGTCGCTACACCGTTGGTGGAATTTAATCAGCGTTCCCGGCGGGGATCAATTCTGCTTCGCGGGAACCGGCTTGCGCGAGACGGCGAAGCGGTATTTACCGACTGCGTCAACAACACCGTTAGCAATTGCGTTCTGATAGTCCGGATTCCCAATGAGGCGGGCTTCGTAGGGATGGGTCATGAATCCGCCTTCAAGGAGGATGGCCGGATGGACGACGCCGGAGAGCACGCTGAAGCGGGCGCGCTTGATGCCGCGATCAAAAGTGTTTTTCCCGAGGCGGCGGAGGATGGAGCCGTGGATGGAGGTGGCGAGGGCGATGTTCGCGGAGTCGTGCTGGTTTCCGGCGCGGCTCATGTTGTCGGTGGCCTTCCAATCGCTGCCGTAGTGGGAGACGCCGGGGGGCGAGAGGGTGAAGGTTTCGATGCCCCGCGCAGCGCGGTTGCCGGAGTTGAAATGGATGCTGACATAGACCGCGTTTTCCTTCACTGCGTTGGCGAGATCAACGCGCTCCTGGAGCGAGAGGTAGTTGTCGCTCTGGCGGGTCATGACGACCTTGAAGCCTTTCAACTGAAGCTGCGTTCTAACCAGTCCGGCGACCTTCAGGTTGTAATCGGCCTCGTTGCCGAGGCCGTTAGTGGCACCGGGGTCCTTGCCGCCGTGGCCGGGATCGAGGATGACGGTGCGGAAGTCACCGGCGTTCCGGATGAAATTGGGGCGCAGCACGGGATCGATCAGTTTTGATAGATCGACGCGTGAGACGTAGGCTTTTTCACCGATCATCGCCACGGGATTGCTGAAGACGAACTTCACATTGTTCATCAGACACTCGCTGCCGCCAGCGTTGAGTTTCATTTCGACCTTGGCGTTTTCCAGAATGATCGATGCGCCGGAGCGGGAGAGCTTGGTGAAGTTATAGAACTGCTTGATACTTTCAACGGAGACGTACTCACGGCCGTCGATTTTCGCGATGTCCCAACCGCCGGAAGTCGCTGCGGAAAGTTTCGGAACGAGGCCCGCCGAGAGCAGCATCACGGACGCAAGAACGCGTCGGGCGAATGTTGGCAGTGAGGAGGAATTTTCCATTCGATGAGAAAGCGACAGGAGGTTTAAAAGGGTTTACCAACTAGAAAACCGGATGACAACCGGATTTGTCATGCACCCACTCAAAGGCTGCGGCGTCCCTGCATCGCGCGCATGAGGGTGAGTTCGTCAGCGTGCTCGAGTCCGCCGCCTGCGGGCAGGCCTTGGGCGATGCGGGTGAGGCGGCAGTTTCGGGTGCGCAGCATTTCGGCCAGGTAGTTCGCGGTCGCCTCGCCTTCGACGTCGGAGCCGAGTGCGAGGATGACTTCGATTTCCTCGGTGGCCTCGTCGATGCGCCGGAGCAGGGAAGGGATGCGCAGGTCCTCGGGGGAAACCCGGTCGAGCGGCGACAATTTCCCGCCGAGGCAATGGTAGAGGCCGCGGAATGCGCCGGAGCGTTCGAGCGGAAGGACATCGGTGGCCTGCTCGACGACGCAGAGGATGAGCTGGTCGCGGGAGGGATCCTCGCACACTTCGCAGCCGGATTCCGTCGCGAAAAACCCGCAGACCGGGCAGGGGCGGATCGTTTCCTTGGCCTCGATCAGCGCCTTCGCGAGTGCAGGCGCGTCGGCCTTCGGGCTCTGCAGGAGCCAGACGGCGATGCGCTCGGCACTGCGCGGACCGACGCCGGGAAGTCGCTTGAGTTCGGCGACGAGCGCCTTGACGGGGTGGGGGAAATCAGCGCGTTTCATCGGTCGGGAAATTTAAAAAATCATCGCACGCCATCCGGTGGCGGCTTGCGTAAACCAGCGCGCAGATGCCTGACCATCCCGCGGCCACCATCACCGCGCCGATCTCCGGCTCGCGTGCTGCTAGGACGAGCACCGGTGCCCAGCCGCCGACCAATACCAGCGCGGTCACCCACAGCACCACGCGCCGCCAGGTGCCGGGCACACTGAGGATGGCGAATGAAATGCCGAACGCGCAGAACATGGCTATCAGCCAGACCACCCACGCGGGCAGGGACTTCGATAGATCGTCCGCGCCTGATAGGGAACGCGCGACGGCGGCGTTGAGTCGGCCCAGGATGCCCAGCGCTTGCAGGCCGATGGCGAGCACGATGGACAGCGAGCCGATCGCCGCAGCAGGCAGGAGCACGTGGCCGGGTGGGCGCGGAGGGCCGGATTCTGTTGGAGATGCGGGCATTTAAGGGTTCCTCATGAAATTTTCCTCGAAGTCCTGCTGGGAATCGGGCGACATCGCGCTGAGCAAACTCCGGCCCGCCCTTCCTGTCAACTGGCAGCCTTTTCCCTTCACGGCTGACGCCTCAAAATGACCGGAAGATTCTCAGCCGCATTGAATTGTTATGCGGCGGGTTGAAAGGTGAAACCGCGGGCGGCGGCTTGCTTTTTGGGAATTTGCGGCGACGGGCCTCGCCTTGCGGAGTCAGCGTGGAGGCTCCTTTCTCGTCGTAGGCCCGATGGCTCCTGACCTCGAAGGAAATGACATGATCCGGGAGCGGTATGGTCCGCAGCAGATTTCTGATTCCCCAACGGGGATCCGTCCCACAGCCCGGGGTTGGTGCAGAGCCCTACCCTGGGAAAATGATCCGCGCGCATCGACGGTTTCGATGGCGCGGGTCCAGCTGGCGCGGTCGCTGTCGTTGATTTCGCCGAGATAGAGCAGGGTTTTCTGAACGGAACCACCACCGGCGATGCGGCGGTTTTCCACGACGCTCCAGTAGCAGTGTTCCTTGCCGTCCTTGAATCGTTTGTTCGCACGCAAAAACATGGTCTGGCGTGGAACATACCGCCAAGGGGCCGGGCGTGTCTGTGGGCTGGGTCTCCACCACAGGCATTTTTGGGAACCGGATCCTGTGAAATCAAGGGTTCAGACGTCTAAAATAGGCGGAAATCGACATTTTGCGGAACTAACTGCGAAAGTCGGGTTAGAGGCGAATGCAGCGGATCGTTCGATGACGGGCCAAATTGAATATTGGGCCAAACTCGGACGTGCGGCTGAAACGGTCATGCCATCCCAAGTCGCCGCCGCCCTCAAGCGATGCGCTGGGGATCTCGACGCACTCGAAGACAAGACCATGCGCAGCAAAGTGCTCGATGCCCTGGCTGTCTTTCAAGTCCAGTCGCCAGATTTACTCCGCCAGAAAATCGGCATCGATCAGCAGATCGTCTTCGAACCGGACCCGGAAAATCCCCGCGGGATCGTCCGCATCAA
>JBBRCO010000069.1:0-19107 GCA_038204755.1 Verrucomicrobiales bacterium | reverse complement strand
GCAGGCGGTGGCAGAAGTGAAAGCCACCGGTGCTACCGGCCCGACACTCGTGGAAGCGATTATTGACCGCATCCTGATTCTTTTCGGCCTCGAAATCCTCAAAATCGTCCCCGGCCGTGTTTCCACCGAAGTGGACGCCCGCCTTTCCTTCGACACCGCCGCGACCATCGCCAAGGCGCACCAGCTCATCGCCGCCTACGAGGCCGAGGGTCATTCCCGCAACCGCATCCTGATTAAGATCGCCTCCACCTGGGAAGGCATCAAGGCGGCGGAAGCGCTCGAAAAGGAAGGCATCCACTGCAATCTCACGCTGCTTTTCTCTTTCGCCCAAGCCGTGGCCTGCGCCGAAGCCGGCGTGCAGCTCATCTCGCCGTTTGTCGGCCGCATCCTCGACTGGTATAAAGCATCGACCGGTAAGGACTATCAGGGCGATGAGGATCCGGGTGTCATTTCCGTCCGCTCGATCTACAACTACTACAAAAAATTCGGTTATAAGACCGAGGTCATGGGCGCATCGTTCCGCAACAAAGGTGAACTTCTCGCCCTCGCCGGCTGCGATCTTCTGACTATCAGCCCCAGCCTGCTCGGAGAACTCCAGGCGTCCGAAGAACCGGTTGAGGCGAAACTCACCGCCGCCGAAGCTGCTGCGAGCGATCACGAGAAGATCACACTCAATGAGAGCGCCTTCCGTTTCGCCCTGAACGAGGACCCGATGGCGACTGAAAAAACCGCCCACGGCATCCGCGCGTTCTCGGCGGACATCGTGAAGCTGGAGAAACTCATCGAAGGGATGATCTGAGGATCGGCAAACGTTTTTTGAAAAGCCACGGGCGAAAACCCGGTGGCTTTTTTCGTGGAGGCACGGCGCTTTTGTGGTGGTGTCAAGGGGTGGAGAAAGTGATGGGCATGCAAGGAGCGTGGGCCATGTGATAGAAGGTGCTTTTTTCCATCAGCGCGTCTGCTGCGTCCAGTCCCTGAGCCGCTGCTGGAGTGAAGTCAGGCCGCTGCGGTATTTCGCCAGCGCCGGATCGCTCAACCACTGGTCCACCTGCATCAGGGCGGCGCGATCGCCCGTTACGACCTTGTCATAGGAATACGGCGCGGGAGTTTTACCATAGAGCCGGAACCCGGTGGTGGCGCTCCGCAGTGGGAAGGATTTCAAAAACGCGTCAGCATCGCCCTCCGTGAGGTCCGGGCCGCGCAGGTAGGCATCCACCGCCGCCAACTGCCTTGGATCATCCGGATGCGCCCGCGCCATTAGATTCGCCCTCGGGATGCCGTCCACAGCATCCGCCATTTCCAGCGCCGCTTCCGGGTGTTCGGCGGCGAATTCATCCAACGCCATCGATCTCAATGCCGGATTCCCGTCCCACCCGGCCAGTTGCCGCGCGGCCTGGGAGGTGCCGATGAAACGCACCAAATCCAGTGCTTCCGCAAATCCCGCGGATGCCCCCCACTCCGGCCGTTCCAGCATTTGCCCGAAATACGCCGTCAGTTCCCCGCCTGTCGCCTGTCCCCGGCCCTCCCGCGTAAGCGAACGCAGCGCCACTGCAAATTCCTCCGCAGACGCCGTTTCATCCAGCAATCCCTTTGCAATGGCCGCCGCCATCTCCGGATCCGATGCCGCCAGAACATCCAGCAGAAAAACCCGCAGCGTCGGCCAGCCATTGAGAAATCCGTGGCTACCGACCTTGAACGGCAAGCCCGTCTCCTTATCGCCGCCGGCTTCCAGCAGTTCGCGGATCATCTCCGCCAGCACCTGCGGGTCCAGTTCCGCCCATGCCGCGCGGGTGGCGAGCAGTCGCGCCTGAATCTCTGCCGCACCGGGTCCCGGATCGGAATCAAGCCATTTCATCAGCTCGTCCCAATCGGCGCGGATCTGCTTCCTGGCGGCGGCTTCGCTGGATGCCTGTTCTCTTTCAAAATCCGGCGGCGATGCCCTCGTCCGCACGGGTGGCGTTTCCAAGGATTTTTCCGAGGCCACGGACACCGTTTTGCCGTCAGGCCGGGTCCATGCGAATACCCCGGTCCCGATGACTAGAGCGGCGGCGAGCCACCACTTTCCCGTGCGGCTCATGGAGCCACCACGGTGGTGCCTTCAGCCGCGATCTCCAACAGGAAGGTCACGAGCGTGGCAGTGTCGCCCTTGAGGCGGTCTTGGACCCGGAGGATCCATCTACCCTTCGGATCGATGTCCGTGAAAGCCTCGCTGACGTCCTCGTCCACCAATGTTAGATCATCCTTCCCGGCGCCCTGCTCGTTGTGGATCAGTTTTTCAAAGCCGCCCGGCCCGGATAGGATCACCTGAAGGTCGCCCTGATGCTTGGTTTTAATTTTCAGGGAAAGTTTCACCTTCTTCACCGTTTCGCCGGGCTCAAATCCGTCCACCGAGATCGGGAAATCCGTCCATTTCTGAACGCCGTCCGGGATGACCCTGGCGCGGTTGTAGGCGAAAAAGCGCGAACTCCCGGACACCCTGCCCACCGTGATCGAATCGGGCAGCTTTGACCTGATCAACGGAGTCACGGCCCGGGTCAATGCGTTGATGTCGCTCGAAAACGCATAAACCGTCACCTCGGATGGCAGTCCGCCGACGAGCACGCCCGCTGCGGTCCAGCCGATATCGGGGTTCTTGGTCCAGACCGGTCCGCCGCTGTTACCGCCGCCGGTGCTGACCAGAGTGGCCTGCAGGGCCTTGCCGGAGGAGGGCTTGTAAGGGGTGACACCGGGCCCTGTCCGATGGAGGAAATAACCGTTGATCGGCACTCCGAGGTAAAAGTTTTCCGCAGGATAGCCGGTGATCATCGAGCGGATCGGCTTTTTAAGATCGTTGATTCCATTGAGATTGAGCACGGCGGGCCTGCCCTGAATCAACTTGCTGAAGGAAAAGCCAAGGATCACATCGCGACCAAAAGCGTCGCCGTTGTTGCCGTCCACCGCGACGATCTCCGAGTAGTCCGTCCAGCGGTAATAGCCTCGGCTCTGGATCGACTTGGAATCATCGAGAGTCACTGAATTCGCCTTCGAAGTCCAGACCGGCGGCTCGCCCCATTTTCCACCCTCATCATCGAAAACCACATGCGCGGCGGAGAAGAATACATACCGGCTCCACGCGCAGAAGCCACTGCCCCGCGCATCGTCATTCGTCACCACGCCGTTGAAACGAAACGGGTCATCCCCCATTAGTCTCGCGGGCACCCGCGCCGGATTCAGAGTTTTCGGCGCGGCGGATGACAGCGTGGTTCCACCGAGGAGCAGCAGCATCCCGATCACGGGGAAATTGGCAATTTTCATAAATGTAAGGTATGGGCAGCTAAAAATTTAATAACTCTTTAGTAGATGCATGTCAAGCCACCGAAACCCGCTTTAAAAACCTCACGCAAGCCACTGAATATGAGGATCTTGACGGCCGTCCTCGGTTGCCTCCGTAATTTCGGACACAGGGCACATGGCTTGATCGCAAACGGATTTACAAGTTTTGACGAGTGCCCGATTCCGCAGGTTCTTGATTTTTTTAAAAATTCTCACCGGACGGATCTGCCGTCGCCCCCGTCTGCGATTTGTGATTTGCCGATTCGCAACCAGCCGTATGATCGGCCATGGCCCGACCGAAGCCCGCGATTCTCTTCATCTTCATCACGCTGTTTCTGGATATCTTCGGGATCGGAGTCATCATTCCTGTTCTGCCGAAACTGGTAGAACAACTGCAACACGACAATCTCCAAGCCGCGGCGCACTCAGTGGGGCTGTTGGGGGCCTTGTATGCGCTGATGCAGTTCATTTTCTCGCCCGTGCTCGGCGCACTGTCGGACCGCTTCGGCCGGCGGCCTGTCATTCTTTGCTCGTTGTTCGGCTCCGGCATCGACTACCTGGTGCTGGCGTGGGCACCGACGATCGGCTGGCTCTATCTGGCGCGCATCGTCTCCGGCATCACCGCGGCGAATTTCTCCGCCGCCAGCGCCTACATCGCGGACGTGACGCCGCCGGAAAAGCGCGCGGCCGGCTTCGGCATGATCGGCGCGGCGTTCGGTCTGGGATTCATCGCCGGACCCGCGATCGGTGGTGTGTTAGGCGACTACGGGCCGCGCGTGCCGTTTCTCGTCGCGGCGGGAATCACGCTGCTGAACTGGCTCTACGGCGCGTTTGTGCTGCCGGAGTCGCTCGCTCCTGAAAACCGGCGACCGTTCAAGTGGTCCAGCGCCCATCCGATCAAGGCGCTCACCGCCCTCAGCCGCTGGCCGCTGGTAATGGGTCTGGCGGGCACGCATTTCCTGAGCATCCTTTCCGGCAATATCTATCCGTGCCTGTGGGTGCTCTATACCAGCACCCGCTATGGATGGAACAGCAAACAAGTCGGAATGTCGCTGGCACTCGTCGGCGTGATGACGGCCATAGTGCAGGCCGGATTGGCGGGGCGGGTCTTGAAAATCATCGGCGAGCGCCGGGGAATTTACGTCGGACTTCTGGCAATGGCGGTGGCGATGTTCTGTTATGGCTCCGCGCCGCAGGGATGGATGGTTTATTTCATCATCCTCATCGGATCGATCGCGGGAATCGGCTCGCCCGCCACCCAGTCGATGATTTCCCAAGCCGTGCCCGCCGACGAGCAGGGAGCTGTGCAAGGGGCTCTCAACAGCATCACCAGCATCGCCGGAATTGCCGCGCCGCTGATCTGGACGGCGATGTTCTCGTGGGCCATCGCGCCGGACCGCACCGTCCACATTCCCGGGCTGCCGTTTTTTGGCGCGGGCGTCGTTTCGCTGGCCGCAGCCGGACTGGCATGGCGTGCGTTCCAGAAGGCCGCGCCAATGACGGCCGCCTGATGCGGAATGCATGATGCTTCGTGCAATTTTCCGGTGAAAAGCCAGCAGCTTGGGAAACACCTCGGGCCGGAATGCCCGTCGTTGCGGCATCCGCGCGGATCCGCGGTTATGGCGTGTTCCATGCAATGACGGAAAGGCAGACGGCCTATCCGCCCGAACCTTGAAAACCATCCATATCATGAAAACCTCGTTCACCCACTCCGCCCTGCTCGGCAGCCTCGGACTCGCCGCCGCCACCCTGCTTCCAAGCTGTGTCGATCCCTACTATGCGCACAACCAGGCCCCGCCACAGCAGGTCACGACTTACAGCGCTGGCTACGAAGTCCGCTCGCTGCCATCCGGCTACCAGACCGAAGTGATCGGCGGCACGCAATATTACAACCACAACGGCACCTACTACCGTCCGCGCTCCGGTCGCTATGTCGTCGTCGAGGCACCACGCAATTATAACCGCCCGTCACGTCACGGAGATGTGGTCGTTGTCCGCCAGCTTCCCAGGGGATACCGCGTCGTAAACCATCGTGGCGTTCGCTACTATCAGGTAAACGATACCTATTATGAAAAACGCAACTCCGGCTACGTCCAAGTCCACCTCTCACTTTAAACCCTAACTAAAGACCAACCATTATGACACTCGGAACCATTCTTCTCATCATCTTGATTCTCGCCCTTTTCGGCGCACTCCCTACATGGGGCCACAGCAAGAACTGGGGCTACGGCCCGAGCGGTGGCCTGGGCCTCGTCGTAGTGATCCTGATCATTCTGCTCCTGCTGGGCCGAATCTGACACTACCGGAAAATTGGGGATTCCCGCGCTGTGTTTTTTCCGGTAGTCGTTTCCCGATGGGAAAAAGCTACGAAACACATCAGGCGCGGGTTTCCGCCCTCCAAAACCTCGGCAAGGACCTAGCACGGCGGGCGAAATCTAAATGCGAACTCACCGGCGCGGCCGGAGTCCCGCTGCGGCCCTACGAAGTCCCGCCCGTCGCGGCTGAACCAGACCTCGACCGCACTCTGCTGCTCAGTGAAGCCTGCCATGAAGTGCTCGAGCGCCCACAAAAACTCGCCGGGCGCGGATGGCAATGCCTCGCAGAAACCATTTGGAGCGAAATGCCCGCAGTGCAGGTCGTTTCATGGCGGATGCTCACCTACCTGGCGAAACGCGAAGACTGGGCGCGGGAAGTGATCGAAGAGGTTTTTCTCGATCCTGTGGTCGAAGAGTGGGCAAAATCCGACGAACTTTGATGCACCGGAAATTCCAACGCAACTTCATGCGCCTTCAGAGGTTCGATGCTTCATGTTCAGCGCCGACGTCGCCGCAACACCTTTGTTTTTGAAAATGGAGGCAGACTCGACTTCTCCCCATACCAGCGAAGGCGCGGTCGATTTCGCGCTGATGGTGCGCGCCGGCGAGGGGGATCACGCCGCATTCCGGCAGCTCGTCGAGAGGCACCAGGACGCAGTGATCGGCACCGTGGCGAAAATGTTAGGAAACGCGTCCGAGTCCGAGGACATCGCGCAGCAGGTTTTCCTCCGCATTTGGCGCAACGCGAAACGCTATCGGCCGGATGCGAAATTCACGACCTATCTGTTCACCATCACCCGCAATCTGGTTTTTAACGAAACCCGCCGGAAAAGCCGGAAAAAAGAAGTTTCCTCCGACGAGCGTGAGGAGAATTCCAACCTCACGACAGAAGCCAGCCCGCACCGCCAGCCCGACGCGGAGGTCCTCCATGCGGAACTCCAACAGAAGGTGGACGAGGCCATCGCCTCACTCCCCGAAGCCCAGCGCATGGCCGTCGTCCTGCGCCGCTACGAACAGCTTTCCTACGAAGAAATCGCAACCGTGCTCGATCTATCGGTTTCTGCGGTGAAAAGCCTGCTCTTCCGCGCCCGGACCAGCCTGCGGGAAGCGCTGAGTGAATACCTAGCGGAATAAAAGAGTAGCTGCGTCACTGTGAGTGCTGGCGATCAAAGGGCGTTTTCCAGTTAGCGGCGGTCGCAGCCGCGCATCTGCAGATTCATCACCGCGAGTGCTGGATCGCCTCGCAGATGGCGGGGAAAATCTGGCGTTTGCGGCTGACCACGCCGGGTGCGTGGAAAAGACTCTCATCCATCCGTTCGAACGGCAGCTTCGCCAGCGCGGCTTCCTGTCCGACTGCCAGAATCATGCTGTGATGCAGCGCCACGTCCGTCACGGCGAGCACCGCCAGATCACATTTGCGCTGGGACTGAAGCTCCCGCAGCGTGGCTTCCAGTTCCTCGCGCCGCGCGGCGAATCCATGCAGGTCGCGCTCCTCGACTTGGGAAATGCTGACTGATAGGCCCTGCTCGGTGAACTCCTTGCGGTCCGCGTTCAGGATTTCGTCGGGCGTGCCGGAGGCGATCAATGAGCCGACGGCGAAAAACTCATCGGTGAATTTCTTGGGATCCACACCCGCCACGCCACTCAGCCAGTTGAGCATCTCGCGGTCCAACAGAGTCGTCGTCGGCGAGGTCAGGCAGAGCGTGTCGGAGACGATGCCGGCGCAAAGGCACATCGCCACCGGCGGCTGGGGCATCAGCCCGCGGTGGAAGAATTTCCGACCGACAAGCGTGCAGGTCGATCCCACGGGCTCGTTCAGATAGCGGATCGGCTCGCGGGAAACGAGGTCGCCGGCGAGGCGGTGGTGGTCGATGACCTCGGTGATTTCCGCTTCTTCGACGCCGTTGACGGCTTGCGCGTATTCGTTGTGATCGACGAGAGCTAGACGGATGCGCGACGGATCGACGAGGTCGGATTTCGCCAGCACGCCGATCATTTTACCGCCCGTGTGTTCGACGACGGGGAACAAATCCTGATCCACCGTGGCGAGGCGTTTCCGCAGGCGGGAGACGGACTCCGATGCGACGACAGTTAGGAAATTCTCCTCCATCACATGCCGCACCGTGCGCGAACAACGGATCAGCGTGGAAGCACTGGCGGTGTCCTGATGGCAGCGCAGCACCACCACGCCGCTGCGCGCGGCGTAGGCAAGGATTTCTCCAGAAACCGGATTGTCGCCGGTTACTAACAAGGCGCGCGCGCCGTGGTCGATGGCGTAGCGCTGGACGATCGGGCGATCACCGCAGATGACAAGGAAACGGCCGACGTTGCCTTCCTGGATCGCCTGCTTGAGGCGCTTGTCCACGGTCGATTGTGAAGACGCGCCGACTAACAAAATGAGATCCTCTTCAAACTCCGGCGAAGGCAGCATCGCGCCGAGCGACTGCGCCTGCAGCGTGTCCGCCAGTTTCGCCAGCGAGACATGGACGGTCCGCACGCTGAGGCCCTCGGTATCGGCGGGGAGCAGGAGTTTGAGCAGATCGAAATAACGTAAAATGCCGCGCAGGTTTCCATCCTCGTCCTCCACCGGCACGCAGCGGATCTGCGCCGTTAGCATGCGGCGGTAGGCGGTGAGGAACGTGTCCGACCAATCCACTTTAATCACCTGGCGATGGCAGATCATCGCCGCATTCGTGCGGACGTCCGTGATCAGCAAGGGTGCCTCCAGCCCGGCCCGCTCCAGCACCCATTTCGTGCGTTGGGAAATCTCACCACAGCGGGCGGCGATGGCGTTCGGCTCCTCACCCACGGCACGGAGCAGGGCGGCATAGCCAATGGCGGAGCAGATCGCGTCGGTATCGGGGTTCTTGTGGCCGATGACGTAGAATGGGAGCTTCATGAGGGAATCAGGTAAAAGTGGTTTTATAGCGCCAAAGTTGCGCATGACCACCAAAAAACTAACGAACGGAGCTTACATCCGCTCCGGCACGTTGATTCCCAGCAAAAACAAACCCTGCTTGAGCGTGCGGGAGGTCAGATCGCAGAGCGCAAGGCGGCTGGAGCGGATCGGCTCCCCGGCCTTGAGAACCGGGCAGGCCTCGAAGTAGGAGTGGAAGGCGCGGGCGAGTTCGAGCACATAGTTGGCCAAAAGATTCGGGCGGAAGTCTTCGAGGATGGTTGGCAGGACCTCGCCGAAACGCGCCAACAGCCGTGCGAGGTGGATTTCCGCTTCCTCGTTGAGGTGGATTTCCACACCAGCCGGGTCGAACGGCGCTTCAAGCTTGCGGAAAATCGAGCGGATGCGGACGTGCGAGTATTGGAGATACGGCGCGGTGTCGCCTTGCAGGGCGAGCATGCGGTCCCACGAGAAAACATAGTCGGTCAGACGGTTCTGCGAGAGTTCGGCGAATTTCACCGCTCCGATGCCGACGGTTTCCGCGATTTGCGCGGCTTCCTCGCCTTGCAGATCCGGGTTTTTCCCAGCGATGGCTTTTGCAGCGCGTTCGACGGCTTCTTCGAGCACTTCGATCAGGCCGACGTTGTCGCCGGAGCGGGTTTTCATCAGCTTCCGGTCGTCGCCGAGGATGGAGCCGAACTGGATGTGCTGGAAATCCCCGTTTTTTCCCCAACGCGCGGCGGCATCAAAAAGCTGGCGGAAATGGAGCTGCTGCGGCACTCCGACGACATACCAAATGTGATCGGCCTTCCACTCGTCGATGCGGAATTGTAACGTCGCGAGATCGGTGGTGGCGTAATTGAATCCACCGTCAGCCTTGCGGATGAGAGCGGGATTGTCCACCCAGCCCTCCTCCTTATGAACCTTGAACGGATCCTGCAGGAGCTCTTTGGAACCATCGGAAAAAATACAAACCGCGCCCTCACTCTCGCGGGCGATGCCTTTTTCCAAAAACTCACCGACGAGGCCGGGAAGGCGGTCGTTGTAGTAACTTTCGCCCAGCCAGTGGTCGAATTTCACGTCGAGGCGGTCGTAGATTTTCTGGAGGCCGCGTTTGGAAAAATCGATGCACTGCTGCCAGATTGCGAGGTTTTCGGCGTCGCCGGCCTGGAGTCTGACGAGCTCGGCCTTGCAGGTGTCGAGCAGGGAAGCGTCGGTTTTGATCTCCGCGTTCACCTCGCGATAGATGCGGACGAGTTCGGGGATCGGATCGGCTTCGAGGGCTGCGCGGTTCAGCTTGGTTTTCCAGCCGTGAAGGATCATCCCGAACTGCGTGCCCCAGTCGCCGATGTGGTTGTCTGCGATGACATTGAAGCCGAGAAAACGGGCGATGCGGGCGAGCGAGTCGCCGATGATCGTCGAGCGGATGTGGCCGACGTGCATCGGCTTTGCCACGTTCGGCGCGGAGAAATCGACGACCACGGTTTTGCCCACGCCGGTAGCGGGGACGCCGAGCCGTTCGTCAAGGATCAGCGATTTCACATAAGCGGCGTAGGCAGCAGGAAGGATGCGGAAATTGATGAAGCCCGGCCCGGCGATGTCGGCGGTGGCGAGGCCAGCGAGCTCCAGCTTGTCGATGATTTCCTGAGCCAGCGCGCGGGGATTGGTTTTCCGCTGCTTGGCGAGGACCATCGCAGCGTTCGCCTGATAATCGCCGAAACGAAGGTCGGCAGCCGGGGTGACCTCGGCGGTCATTGGTTCGCCGAAAGTGGCGGTCAGCGCGGCGGCGAGGCGGGATTCAAGTTCCTGAAGAAGCGTCATAAAATCAAGCGGTCGGTGGGATTCTAAGCCCCCACCTGGAGCGGCTTGGGATCGAGGATTTCAAGGATCTGCTCGCGTGTTTCCGCAAGGCCGAGCTGGTGGCGGACCCCCACGTTGGTGAACATTTTCGCAATCGCCGAGAGCGTCTGCAGGTGCATGTGGTAGCCCTTCCGCGGCACGATGAAAAGGATGATCAAATGGACCGGCGCGCCGTCAAGTGACTGGAAATCAATGCCAACCTTTGATCTACCGAAGACGGCGATCACGTTTTCCAGATGATCCGAAAACGCATGTGGGATGGCGACGCCCAGGCCGATGCCGGTGCTCACCTGCTCCTCGCGGACGCGGAAGGCTTCGAGCATTTCCGCGCGCTGGTCCTCGGGAAGCTGGCCGGTCGAAACGAGCAGCTCCACGAGTTCGATGATTGAGGGCCAATGCTCCACGGCCTTTATATCAAGGATGATCTGGTCGTGTCCGAGGAGTTTCGCTAACTTCATAAAATGGAAATCGGAGTCCGCAAATCTTTGCGTGGGAGCGATTGGTTACTGAGACAGAACGGCCTTGGCAAGCTGATTTCCCCTATCAAGACTCAGGCAGAAGATGGATGGCAGGCGTTTCATCGTCATACTCACCGCCTCCCACGTTCACCGGCGGTCCATTTTGGCCATGAGTCACGGCAAACGCGTCCTTGTGTGACGACGCTTCACCCAGACGTAGCAAATTGCATTTGCAGATCGTTTGGCGCGTGCAGATACCTTGGCGGCCGCGATCACTACCGTTATTCCCGTGTTTGTCCCGGCAGATGTCCTGCTGGTGCCCGCCACGTTCACGGCATTCGTGGCCGAGGGACATTCCATTCTTGATCCCGGGAGGGATCAAGCCACCAACCAGAGTTTCTATCCCAATCCGTAAAGGCATTGGAATCTATTCCGGGCGAGCTGTCATGGAGGTTGCTGGTGGGATAAATTCCACGCTCCCGGTCTTGATCACCGCTCCGCCAGCGTGCCTTCGGTGACGCCGAGTTTTTCGAGGGCTTGGACCTGGTCGAGGAGTTCGAAGGCGTCGGACTGGCCGGAAAGGAGATCCTGATAGGCGCGGATGGTTTTTGCGGAGTCTCCGGCTTCGTCCAACAGCTCGACGCGGAAACGGGATAGACCGGTGGCGCGGAGGGGTTCGTAGTAGCGGGCACCGGTCTGGGCCTTGCCGTTGAAGAGGGTGTTGCGGCAGCCGACGTCTGCTTGCAGGCGGTGGAGCTGGCCGACGCGGTCGCGCAGGTGGACGACGTGGGTTTCGCAAGGGCGGCCGCAGTCTTTATAGGTGGTGCCTTTACTGAGGAAAGTGCAGAAGACGCAGTGCTCCATGTGAAACATCGGCATGTGCTGGTGCAGCGTGAGCTCGAACCACACTGGCGGCGCGCCGCCTAGCAGCTCAAGCACCTGGCCGATGTTGAGGTCGTAGGAAATCGTGAGATGATCGAGCGACGCGTTTTCCATCAGAAGCTTCGCGGTGATCGGGTTGGCAACGTTTAGCGAGAAGTCACCGATTTTTTTCAGGTCGTGCCGGTCCTTGTAGAAATGCAGTGCAGCGAGGTTGCGGAGGAGCAGGCCGTCCGGCGCGGCTTTTTCGATGAGTCTCAGATAGCCCATCTCGCCCGGCTTGAGAATGCGTGGGGTGGCGAGGGAGATTGTTGATCGGGGATTGTTGATTGAGGATTTGAAGTGGGAGACGGCTTCCTTGTAGCGGCGCGGGTCTTCGAAGTCGCAGTAGATGGTTTCCACGCCGCATTCGATGGCGGCAGTGAGCTGGGCAATGGTGCGGCAGAGGACTGATAGTTCTGGAGGACGGACGTCGGTAGTCGGGATGTCGGGAAGGAGATCCTGATAGGTGATGGTGATTTTCGGGAGGACGGGTTTGATGGCAGAGGCGTCTTCCAATTGCTTGACGAGGGCGCGGCGGAGTTGATTGAGGACGGAAACGGCGATGTGACAGTTTCCCTGGAGCTGGTTATCAAGGGAGCCGAGTTCGAATGAAGAATCGCCGAGGCGGCCGAGTTGGTCGGCTAGTTTTTCCGCGCCTAACGGATGCTTTGCGGCCTCCTGGAGCGGGACCTCGCTGCGCACGCTGAACTCGCCGCTGCGGATTTCGATGGGTTCGCCGGGTTTCCCGCTAACAATAAAGTGGACGGGCGTTTTCTTCTCGGTGGGACGTGTGTTCTGCCAGAAGCGCCGGAGTTCGGAGTCGAGTTTGGGATCGGAGGTTTTGTAGAGCGTTTGACCGGGCTTGATACGGTCGAAGTTGATGCCGCTGTAGGTCAGGTGGAAAATGAGGCGGTCGCCCTCGATCACCCAGATGCGTGCGCCTTGTTCGCGATCCCGGTTTTCGCCGGCATCGAAGACGACACCGTCGCCAGCGGTGAACGGCACGCCGGTTAGCTCGCCAAGTCTGATCCAGCCGGGGCCGCAGTCGGTGATGGTGCCGAGCAAAGGGCCGCGCTTTTTGCCGAATTTCCCGTGGGTGAGATACGGGTGATTCGTGCCCGCAAACCAGCCGGTGCTGAGGCCGCGGGAGAAGGTCATTTCCAACTCGTAGCGGTCGGAGGGAGTGATGGGGGATTGAGCATTCGCAATCGCTGCGTCGAGGGCTTTTCGATAGACGCGGGTGACGGCGGAGACGTATTCGGGCGATTTCAGGCGGCCTTCGATTTTGAAGGACTTCACTCCGGCGCGGACAAGATCCGGAATCAGATCGACGGCCGCTAGATCCTGCGGGCTGAGCAGATATCGGACCGCGCCGAGGTCGCGGGTTTCGCCATCGACGACGATTTCATACGGCATCCGGCAGGCTTGCGCGCACTCACCACGGTTGGCGCTGCGCTGGCCGAGGGATTCGCTGGTGAGGCATTGGCCGGAATACGCGACGCAAAGGGCTCCATGGCAGAAGACTTCGAGCGGAGTTTTCAGGTGAAGGTGCTTTGTGTTCTGCGCATGGAAACGTTCGATCTCCTTGATGGAAAGCTCGCGGGCGAGGACGGCACGCTCTAGCGGGAAAAGCGTCTCGATGAACGCCAGGCCTTCCGGCGAGGTGATCGTCATCTGCGTCGATGCGTGCAGCTCGACATTCGGCGCGACGATCCTAGCAAGTTTCGCCAGACCGAGATCCTGAATGATCAGCGCGTCCACACCAGCGGCGGCGATTCTTCGGAGCTGCTCCTCGGCCGCCTTCATTTCGCTGGTAAAAATGAGGGTGTTCATCGTCACGAATCCCTTCACTCCGTGGCGGTGGAGGAATTCCATCAACTCCTCCAGATCCGCTTCGATGAAATTGTCCGCGCGCAGTCGGGCGTTGAATTTCGGTAGGCCAAAATAGATCGCATCCGCCCCGGCCGCCACCGCCGCGCGGGCGCAATCCCAGTTTCCGGCTGGGGAAAGGAGTTCGGGGGTCGGATCGGTGGCAAACGCGGACATGCGAGGAATGAAGCACGGGAATTCACGAAGAAACAGCGGAGAAAATTTGGATCCACCAGCAGTCCGCCCGGCCCTGGATATTTTTCGACCCTTCCGAAACCATCCCCGCTATTGGGGGTTTCCACGATTGCCAACCCTATTGTCATGCTCCCGAAAGCCGAAAACTCATGGACCATCTTTGAAGCTGCCCACCTGCTCAACCGAGCGGGTTTCAGCGATGATCCCGACGCAATCAAAGTCTTCCACGCCCAGGGCCGGGAAAAAGCCGTCGATTCCCTGCTCAATCCCTCCGAGCCCACCGACGCCTTCCCTCTTCCCGTCTGGGCCAACGAGGAAAGCGTAATCGCGGAAATGAAATCACGCGCCGAGCAGCGTCGGACGATCCAAAAGTCCCTACGCGGCCTGTCCCCGGAAGAGGCCGATATGAAGCGCCGCGAAGCCTTCAAGGAAATCCAGAAAATCAACCGCGAGCACGCGCTCGAAGCCCAAGCGTGGTGGTTCCGCCGGATGCTCAAAACGAAAGCTCCCCTGCGGGAAAAAATGACGCTTTTCTGGCACGACCACTTCGCCACCTCCATCCAAAAGGTGAAGCAGCCCTACCTGCTCATCCGCCAGAATCAGCTTTTCCGCAGCGAGGCTTTCGGCAGTTTCCGGGACCTCACACAATCCATCCTGCTGGACCCGGCGATGATGCTCTACCTCGATACGGAAAGCTCGAAAAAGGGTCAACCTAACGAAAATTTCGCCCGCGAGGTCATGGAGCTCTTCACCCTTGGCGAGGGCAACTATACCGAACAGGACATCCACGAGGCCGCCCGTGCCTTCACCGGCTATCAGCTCAGCCGCAGCAACGGCAAGGTCACCCACAACAAGCGCCAGTGGGACGAGACTGAAAAAACCGTCTTCGGAAAATCCGGCCCGTTCACCGGCAGCGATGTCATCAATCTGATTTTTGATAGGAAGGAACCCGCCCGCTTCATGGCCAGGAAACTCTGGGAGTTCTTCGTCTATGAAAAACCCACCTCCTCCGCTGTCGAGTCCCTCGCGGACATCTTCCAAAAGGCGGAATTCAAGACCGGCCCGCTGCTGCGCGAGATTTTCCTATCAAAGGAATTCTACTCCGAGTCCGCCATGCGCTCGCAGATCAAGTGCCCGGTACAATTCCTCGTCGGGCTGCTCAAGCAGCTAGAAATCGCGAATCCACCCAACGGATTCCCCATCACCGCGGAGCAGCAGCTCGGCCAGGTGCTTTTCATGCCGCCGAACGTCGCCGGCTGGGACTGGGGCCAGGCGTGGATCAACACCAACACCCTGCTCACCCGCTACAACCTCGCCGGATTCCTCACCAAGGGCGCGGGCGACTCACCGAAAAACACGCCCGACGAGCGCATGAAAACACCCGGCATGGGCATGGGTCCCAAGAACATGGGCTTCGGCTGGAAAGGACCGGACTACGAAAAAATCGCGCCGCGCCCGCTGCGGGAAAATCCCAGCGACCTCGTCGATTCCCTCACCTTCCGCTTCTTCCAGAACCCGCTGCCGGAAAAGGCCCGCAATTCCTTCATCGAATACGCCAACACGAAAAAAGGCGTCGTTTTTACTAACAAGGAGGTCGGCGAACTCTGCCACCTCATGCTCAGCACCCCTTACTATCAACTCACCTAACTCCGCCATGAAAACCCGCCGCGATTTCCTCCGCTCCACCGTGCTCGGCGCATCCGCCACATGGACCGTGCCTCTTTTTATCGAGCGCACCTTCGGCCAGCTCCACGAAGGCGCCCGCGATCTCGCCATCCAGCCAGTCACCGGCAAGGACGACACCATTCTCATCGTGCTCCAGCTCGCCGGTGGCAACGACGGGCTCAACACCCTCGTCCCCTACGCCGATGACGCCTATCACGTCGCCCGGCCGCGCCTGGCGAAGAAGGAGAAGGAAATCATCAAGCTCAGCGACCACGTCGGGCTAAACCCTGCGTTGCCCTATCTCGGATCGATGTTCAAGGAGGGCAACCTCGGCGTCGTCCAAGGCGTGGGCTATCCGAATCCTAACCGCTCGCACTTCGTCTCCACCTCCATCTGGGAAACCGCAGACACCACCAACCACTCGAACACCGGCTGGCTCGGCCGCTACTTCGACAACGCCTGCCCCGGCGCCGATCCCACCGTCGGCATCAGCTTCAACAAGACCCAGCCCGAAGCCTTCGGCGCGGATAAAAACCCCGGCGTCTGCCTGAATTCCCCGGAGCTCTACCGCTGGATCTACGGCGGCGGCGAAAAGGCCCAGGCCGAAGAATTCTTCGCCGATCTCAACCGACCGGACGACGACCGCGACGAACCTAACAACGGCGGCTCCATCGCTATGCCCGCCGGCGGAAAAACCGGTGGCATCACCGGCGAGGGCAATCTCGCCTTCCTCGAGCGCGTCGCCCTGGATGCCCAAGTGAGCTCGAAAAAAATCCTCGACCTCGCCGCCAAGCACAAGACGTCTATCCAGTATGAAGGCACCCCGCTCGCGCGGAACCTGAACCTCGTCGCCCGCATGATCGCCGGCGGCATGCCCACCCGGGTTTACTATGTTAGCCACGGCGGCTTCGACACCCACAACCAGCAGGTCAATTCCCACGACCGCCTGCTCGGCCAGATGGACAGCGCGCTGAAATCCTTCTTTGCGGATCTCAAGCAGCAGGGAAATGACAAGCGCGTCGTGCTCATGACCTTCTCCGAGTTCGGCCGCCGCGTTTCCGAAAACGCCAGCGCCGGCACCGACCACGGCAAAGCCTCCTGCCTTTTCGTCGCCGGTCCATCCGTCAAGGGCGGCCTCCACGGCACCCACCCGAGCCTCACCGATCTATCCGAGGGCGACATCCAGCACACCGTCGATTTCCGCAGCGTCTATGGCACCGTCCTCGCCGATTGGCTCAAGGCCCCAAACATGAAATCCATCCTCGGCGCGAACTATCCGAAGCTGGGGCTCATCGGGTGATTCTTGCGATCAGTCCAGCGAAATCCTGAGAACCTCTGCCTTCAATCTGAGCGAGGATTTCGGTGCCGTCTCTTGGGATCCCGAGAGTAACTCCTGCAATTTTCCAGTCATGATGGTGGTGGAGGTATCAAGCCGGGTGACTCTTTGCGAATCCACCATGTCCTCGAAATACAATCTCATGTCTATCACATTATCATTCTCACCGATAGTTGGTTCGATTTCCAAATTCCGTTGAGACGGTTTATCTGCCACACATCGCTTAAGACTCGCCTTCTTTCCGGATCTGGCAACTAGGCGAATTCGGCCGCCACCATCAAGACTGGCAGTGATAAGTGCAGGCTGTAGCATACAATCGGGCATAAGCAAGATTGCCGCCCTGTTAACCAAATCCTCGGAGGGAGCAAAGAAAAATGGAGGGGCTTCCGGCGCGGATTTGCAGCGGACGATTCCATCCGCCTCCAGCCCATTCTCGACGAAGCCGGACAAGGGCACCTTCCAGCCCACTATCTCCGCCGCCGGACACGTCAACGCCAACAGCGGGAAGAGAATTAGAAAGAGGAAGGTTTTCATCGCACGATAGAACGCAGAACCAGCCTTCAGTCACAAGTTGTAACACACGGACCTAACTGAAATTAGCGGGCAGGCGGCCATGGAGTTTTGGTTCTCGGTGATGGGATCCGGGAAGTCCCCGTGCCCGCGCGTGCAGTTACTCGGCTTGATACAGGCATTCCTGCCTGTTCTTCGTGATGGGTGGCGGTGGCTTGTGAAAGAACAGTGGGATAGCTGGTGCGCCCCCTCAAAGCGGTGATACCCACCGCACTCCAAAGTTCCGCTATTACAGCGCCCTCGCATACGTCCCGCAGCGGTTGTGCCAGCCTTCCTCCCAGCGCTTTTCACCGCGCTCGGGCGGCGAGTTGGCGATGCGGCGGGACAGGACGCGTTTTGCAGAGGCGGCGAATTCCGTGGCAGCCGGTGCGCCTGATGGTGCTTCCTTCATTTCGCCCAGCACTTGCAGCAATCCCCAGCCGCGGCCGTTATAGCGCTCGGAAACCTGGGTACCCTCGCCTTTGAAATTCACGTAATCGATCAGCGCATACGTCCCCTGCGGCGTGGTGGAAACCTTCCGGTAGTTCGCCTCGATCCGCGCCTTTTCGCTGCCGGGAGCCGCTGCCAGGATTTTCGGCAGCGCCTCGTGCGAGCGGGCGATGATGTAATCCGTCTGTAAGCTAACCGTCGCCACCAGCCATTTACGCAGGCCGCCCAGTTGCGGGCCGTTGAAGTCTTTTAGAAACTCCGCCTTCGTCCGCCACGGGCTGTAGCGCTGGGCCGCCACTGCCGGGACGTCCGCTCCGCGCTGTTTGGCGAACGCCACGAAATGCGGCCAGCTTTCCTCGAAGCGGCCTTTGAAACCTTCCGGATACCAGATGAAATGCCCGATGCCGAGTGACGGAAATTCCTCTCCTCCGTTCCAGGTCGTCAGTCCGGCCACGCTTCCCGCGCATTCATTCTGCCAGATTTTTTTCCCGATGGCCGCCTTCTGTCCGGCGCTCAAGCCGTTGGCAGGCGGGGCCGCCGGAGCACACGCGGTGAAAAGGATGGCGAACAAACAAACGATACGGGCGGCTTGCATGGCATCACGCTACACCTATCATTTCACCAACCGCAAGCTCATGAACCGTATTCCCTGGGACAAGATTCTCAACATCACTCCGTTCGACCTCGTCAAGCTGCTGATCACCGCCGCGATCATCCTTTTCGTAAATAAAATCCAGCTCGTGAACGACCGTCTCTCCGCCCTGCTCATCGCGCTGCCGCTCACCTCGCTGCTGGCGATGATCTGGATGCACCAGGACAAACAATCCCCCGAGCGCCTCGCCAACCATGCCGAGGGCACCTTCTGGTTCGTCCTCCCCACCCTGCCGATGTTCCTGATTTTCCCTTGGATGTTGCGTAACGGCTGGGGCTTCTGGGCCAGCCTCGCCGCGAACTGCGTGATCACCGTCATCCTTTTCTGGCTCACCGTCATCGTCCTGCGCCGCTTCGGGATCGACCTGATGCCGAAGTGATTTCAAAAGTTTCCTGAAAAATCCGCTCACGAACCAGAAAAGACTTGTCAGAAACCCGGATCTCTGGTTTGACGACCTGCCCGGCTACTCTCCGGAACCTTCCCACCAATTGTTTTGAGCGAAAAAGACCCGTCCCTGCTACCCAAAAACGTTATCCCGTTTGAGCAGGCACAGCCGATTTCGCGATTTCCCGGTTCTCCTATGAAAAGCGATCTTCTCGATAAGGCCTCAGAAATTGTCAAAGACCCAC
>JBBRCO010000068.1:0-19438 GCA_038204755.1 Verrucomicrobiales bacterium | reverse complement strand
GCCTACACCGACGGCATCTGGGATACCGACGACATCGCGGCGGTGATTTCCTGGTTCGTCCTCAACGTGAATGCTCTTCAAGGTGCTGAGGCCTCTTCAGCCGGTCTAGCCGGAGTGAACCTGCTGAACATCGTCAACTGGTTCAGACATCTGCGGAGGGAGAATTCAGTCGCTAACAGCAGGCGGAATATTGCGGAACATTATGATCTGGGAAATGATTTCTATCGACTCTGGCTGGACCCGACGATGACCTACTCCAGCGCACGCTTCGAACGGGGAGATCAATCGCTGGAAGCTGCCCAGATCGGGAAATACGACGCGCTTTGCCGGAAACTCAAACTTGCTCCGGGCGACGAGGTTCTGGAAATCGGCTGCGGCTGGGGCGGGTTCGCAGTTCATGCAGTGAGGAACTACAGCTGCCGCGTGACCGGCCTCACTCTGTCGGAAGCACAGGCCGCCTACGCGGGAAAGCGGGTTGCAGACGCAGGCTTGCAAGATCAGATAGAAATCCGGATTCAGGACTACCGGCATGTGGAGGGGCGCTTCGACAAGATTGCCTCGATCGAAATGCTGGAGGCGGTAGGGGACAAGTATCACGAGCCATTTTTCGCCAAGTGTGCCGAGGTGTTGAAACCGAATGGCTTGTTGGGAGTGCAGATGATCACGGTACCGGACTGTAGCTACGCCAGTTTGAGGAAAAACGTGGATTGGATTCAGAAGCATATTTTCCCGGGCTCGTTGCTGTTGAGCGTCGGGCGAATCAACCAGGTCCTTATGAAAACAGGAGATCTCTTCATGCATGATCTTGAGGATCTCGGTGCCGACTACGCGCGCACGCTTGCCACCTGGTATGATAATTTCAACGGAGCGCTCGACCCCGTGCGGGCGCTCGGTTTTGACGAACCGTTCATCCGGAGCTGGAATTATTATCTCAAATACTGCGAAGCCGCGTTCAGGACGCGGAACATCTCGGTGGTGCAGGCGGTTTACACGCGACCTAACAATTCCATCCTGCACCGCCGGTTCACCGAAGCCAGAAGCTGATGGGGATGTCTGATTCAATGTTGTCGGGAGAAAAGCAGGGCTGGTGGCGGCGCTGGGTGGTGGCTCCTGTGATCGGCCAGCTTTCCTGTGGCATCACCCCGGAGCGCCTGTCGTGGGCGATCGCGGCGGGCATCGTGCTGGGGGTCTTTCCCGTGTTGGGAACGACGACGCTGATCTGCTTGTTCGCGGGCTGGGCATTCCGCTTGAACCAACCGGTCTTGCATGTATTCAGCAACCTCGTCTATCCACTTCATCTGGCGCTGATCGTGGTGTTCATCCACATGGGCGAGCACCTGTTCAACGTGCCGCGTCTGTCATTTTCCCTTCCGGAACTGTTGGAGAGATTTAAGGAAAGCCCGCTTCAGTTCTGCCGTGATTTCGGCGTCGCCGCGTTTCACGGAGTCGTCGCATGGATGGTGGTCGCGCCATTCGCCGCGCTGCTGATCAGGACGGTCTCGCTGCCGGTGCTACGGAGGCTTGGCGAGGTGATCAAAAAACGGAAGGGAGTTACGCCATGAGCATCGTGTGGTCAGTCGCATTGGGCCTGGCATTGATGGTGGGGCTGTTCACCGCCGCTTGGATGCTTGCGCGGAAGGTGGACAATTATTCGCTGGTGGACGCGGTGTGGGCTTTCGGGATCGGCGTGACTGCTTGGTACTGGTTTGCGATGAGCGGTTGGCATCCGAAACAATGGGTTGCGGTGGGACTGGCGACGCTGTGGAGCATACGGCTGGGGTGGCATTTACAGAAACGCATCCGCAGCCATCATCCGATTGAAGACACCCGCTATATCAAGCTGAGGGAGGTATGGCAGGGCCGGGTGGCATCGGCATTTTTCTGGTTTTTCCAAGCGCAGGCGGTATCCGTGGTATTGTTAGCTCTACCGTTTCTTTTCATATTCCGGGATTCTGATGCGGCATGGGGTATTTGGGAAACCGCTGGCCTGGCATTGAGCTTGATCGGAATCGTGGGGGAAGGACTGGCAGATTCGCAGATGTCCGCTTTTAAAAAACAGAACCGCCGGAGCGATGGGGTCTGCCAATCCGGACTGTGGTATTATTCCCGCCATCCCAATTACTTTTTCGAGGCCGTCATCTGGTCCGGTTTTTACGTTTACGCCTGCGGCTCGGAGTGGGGCTGGCTTACGGTTCATGCGCCCGCGATGATTTGCTATCTCCTGCTAAAGGTCACTGGAATTCCTCCCACGGAAGCGGCGGCTCTTCGACGCAAGGGTGACGCCTATCGACGCTATCAGGAGTCCACCAGCGCGTTCATTCCGTGGCCACCGCGCCGGAAAATCCAACACGAATCACCATGATCAATACTGACCAACTTCTCGCCAAAGATATCCTTCCGGACAAACTGATCCGTCTTGGCATTCGCACCCGCCTTTCTAGCACGCTGGCACCTTTTGAAAAACTCGACTGCGAACAGCGCCAGGCAGGATTGATGCAGCATGTGAAGGAACTCCGTGCCTGTCCGATCGCCATCGCCACTGCGGAGGCGAACGAGCAGCACTATGAGCTGCCCACGCGCTTTTTCGAACGGGTGCTCGGCAAGCACATGAAATACAGCTCGGGCTACTGGGATGCGGGTGTCACTGACATCGATGTATCGGAAGCACGCATGCTCGCGCTGACCTGCGAACGGGCTGGGCTGACTAACGGTCTTCGCATCCTCGAACTTGGCTGCGGCTGGGGTTCGCTCACACTCTGGATGGCGGCTCACTATCCGAATTCGAAAATCACGGCGGTGTCCAATTCAAGAACCCAGAAGCTGCACATCGACTCGCAGCTTGCCGCACGTGGGTTGACGAATGTGGAAGTGCGGACAGTGAACATGATCGACTACCACGGGGAGGGGGCTTCGGTTTTTGATCGGGTGGTGTCGGTGGAGATGTTCGAGCACATGAAGAATTATCAGTTGCTGATGTCGCGAATTTCCGGCTGGTTGAAACCCGGTGGTGCGTTGTTCGTACATATTTTCACCCATCGCGAATACGCCTATCACTACGAGGCGGAGGGCGAGGACGACTGGATGGCGCGCTATTTCTTTACCGGCGGGCAGATGCCGTCGGACGACCTTTTGTTATATTTTCAAGACGATCTGAAGATCGATGCGCACTGGCAGGTGAACGGAGCACACTATCAGAAAACCTCGGAGGCCTGGCTGTCACGTATGGATGCCGCGCGCGACGAGCTGATGCCGCTGATCCGGGAGACCTACGGACCGGACCAAAAGACACGCTGGTGGGTTTATTGGAGGGTTTTCTTCATGGCCTGTGCGGAACTTTGGGGTTACCGGAGCGGAGAAGAATGGATCGTCTCCCATTACCGGTTCCGTAAACCCGATTGACGTCTATTAGAACGTTTTCCGCAGGTGCGAAGGGAGGATGTTCAGTTGCTCCCGGTATTTCGCGACTGTGCGGCGGGCGACTTTGATGCCTTGTTTTTCGAGGGCCTTCATGAGAACCTCGTCGGAAAGAGGCTTGGCCGGATTTTCGGCGGCGACGAGCTGTTGGATGGCCTCGCGGACACCGGCGTTCGAAACTTCCGCGCCGTCGCTGGTCTGATAGCCGGTGGCGAAAAACGCACGCATTTCCATCAGTCCGTGTGGGGTCAGCACGTATTTTCCCGCGACAGCTCGCGAAATGGTGGTGGCGTGGAGATTGAGCTCGTCCGCGATGTCGTTCATGGTGAGTGGACGCAGGTGGCGATGGCCTTTGGTGAGGAACAACGGCTGGTGCTCGATGAGCTTGTGGGCGATGGCGAGGATCGTTTCCTGACGCAGGGAGATTGCGTGGATCAGGCTGCGGCCGTCGCGGATCTGATCGCGGAGGAACTGGCGGGCCTTCGCATCCGTGCCGTTTTTCCCGATCATGTCTTTGTAGAAATCATTGATGCGGAGATTGGGAAGGTGTTCGCCGGTTAGGCGGGCATACCAATGGCCGTCGTCGTTCCGTTCGATAACCGCGTCTGGCAGGATGTAGGGATTTCCCGTGGGATCGAATTCGCCACCAGGATTTGGAGTCAACCGGCCGATCCGTGAGGCCGCCTCGGCGATGCGCTCGACGGTGGTGCCTAACGCGCGGGCAATCTGTGGATGGCGTTTCCGTGCGAGATCCTCAAGGTGATCGCGGACGATTTTGTATTCGATGGTTTCCTTGCCGGTGGAGCGCTCCAGTTGCAGAAGCAGCGACTCTGGAATTCCGGAGGCTCCGATGCCTGCAGGATCGAACGACTGCACCAGAAGGAGCGCTTCATCGAGATCTTTCGGCCGGATTCCAAGGCGGACGCCCAGAGTCTTTGCAGGCAAGTCGAGAAAACCACGCTCGTCGAGATTTCCCAGAATCGCTTGGGCAGCCTGGCGGATCTCAGGATCGACCATGGAGAGATCGAGCTGATTCTGCAGATGCTGTTGGAGGGTCTCCGGGGCCACAATCGAATCATACATCCGCTGGCGCCGCTCCTCGTCTTCGCTGGTCCATGGAGAACTTTTCCCTTCGAGGATCGTGCGGTCACGCCAGTCGTCGTCCGTTTGATTCATGTAATCGAGCGAATCCGCCTCATCGGGATCCGGCCCTTCTTCGTCGAGAGAAATGCTTTCCGTAATGTCTTCCAGAACCGGGTTCGTTTCAAGCGCTTGCTGGACCAGTTGGGAGAGTTCGAGCGTGCCCGCCTGAAGAATTTCCAAGCTCTTGCGCATCTGCGGCGCGAGCGTTTGCTGCTGGGACAGCGACTGATGGAGAAAAGTGTCTGACATTACTTGCTGGCGGCAACCTGTTGCCGGACTCAAACTAAGACGCTTTGAGTAAAAAGCAGCAAATTTTGTGCCATTCAGTAAAAGTTTATTGGTTGACTTGAGTTGAAGCGGGTACAAGGCGAAGCTGGATGCCTCTTAGCCCATGATAAACAATGGGTTCCGGAAGAGCCTTGATCGCGAAGAACTGGCGTGTGAATGCCGGATTTTCTCGTTTCGGATCCGAAAGTTTTTTCAACGGGCTAAAGTTCGCCCCCATTTTTGGGATCTACTTTTTGGTCACTTTTCGAGGTTGCCTCCGTTTTTTATTCCATCGGAAGTCCTGCGGATCGCCAACTGTCGATGCCAACACTGAGAACGGATACCTTGTAATCGCGACGGGCGAGTTTGTGGGCGACGCCGCGTGCCTCCGGGCAGCCGAGATTGAAGCAATATACGGCGACTTTTTTCCCCGATTGCAGCGCCTTCTGGATCTCAATGTCACGCGTCTCGACTTGAGCTGCGTAGTCCGTATAGGGCCAGTTGACCGAGCCCGGGATGTGATCAATTTGATAGAAGTAGGGCGCTCGCACGTCGTAGATCAGCACCTTGTCCGCCTGCTGGAGTTGGAACAGCTCGTCGAGCCCGATGCCGGTCGATTCACCCTTGGACTTGTGGGTGGAGGGGATGGTCTTTGGTTTGCTGTGGAGCTTCTCAATCACCGGCGCGGTATCTTTAGCGGGCGCGCACGCGAGCACTCCGAGCAGGCAAAACAAGAGTGAAAGCCATTTCAGAAAAGACATGGTCGAGGCGTAGCGATGCCCGTGCGTCCAGTCAAAGGGGAATTGCTGTCCGAATCTCGCTTTCACTTTGCGGACGGCAGTGATGGAGGTGATAGTCCGCGTGTTCCCATCGTGATCCGGTCATCCTTGTCTATTCCGGCGCTTCTTTTCAGCGCGCTGCTGCTCCAGTCCTGCCAGACTGTGAATTTCTACGGTCAGGCGATCGGCGGGCAGATGGAAATTTTCAGGAAAAGCCAGCCCATCCCGCCGATCATCACCAATCCAGCGACCGATGCGAAATTGCGACGACAGTTGATCGCCGTTGAAGGCATCCGAGAATTCGCGACCGACCACCTCACGCTTCCCGGTGATGAAAGCTACGGCACCTATGCTGATCTCGGCCGCGAGTATGTGGCTTGGGTAATCTACGCAGCACCGGAATTTTCCCTGAAACCAAAAACTTGGTGGTATCCCACGCTCGGAAATCTCGACTACCGCGGATGTTTCCGGAAAACGGATGCGGACAAGATCGCCGCCGGTCTGCGCGGGGACGGCTACGACGTTACGGTTGCCGGAGTTGATGCCTATTCCACGCTCGGCTGGTTTCACGATCCAGTGCTCAATTGTTTCGTCAATAACAGCGATATCAATCTAGCGGAACTCATTTTCCACGAACTCACCCACCGCCGCCTTTTCCGCAACGGCGACACCGCCTTCAATGAGGCGCTCGCCACCGCCTATTCCGAAGAATGCGTGAAGCGCTGGCTTATCTATCAAAAGCGCGATGCCGATCTCCGCCGCTATCAGCAGCTTCTGGTCCGGCGCAACCAGTTCTACAACGAGATCGATCTGACACGCATCAGGCTCGAAACCCTCTATGCCAGCGGAAAACCACCCATCTTGATGCGATATGAAAAATCCGCGGTTCTCGGCGAACTTCGCCAGCATTTCCGTGAATTGAGAAAACGCTGGGGAGGCCACGGATTGGAATCATGGCTTACGGAGGATCTCAACAACGCGCATCTCGTCTCTATCATTACCTATCAGAAGAATGTGCCGATCTTCCACCAGTTGCTCAAGGATTGCCACGGCGACTCCGATCTGTTTTTCAAGCGAGCGAAGGCGCTGCCAAAGTTGAGTCCGTGACTTCAGGGTTTCAATTCAAGCCGCAGGTCCGCAGCGATCTGCCGCTTCCAGTCCGGCGCGACTTGTGCCGCTTCAGCGTGGTTTTCCCACAACCCGATGGCGGCGTGGACTTCCCTCAGAACGGCTTTCGCTTTTGGCGGCTTCAGGTTGGCCGCAGCCGCCGGATCTAGCAGGTCTGCGGTGGTGAAACCGTCGCGTTTTCCGGCGAGTGCCATTTGGTGGCGGTGCGTCCACGCGCCGCTGGGATTGTAGGCGTAAGTCAGATCGTAGGCCGGAGCGAGATGCCAGCCGCCGCTGCGGTCCATGAAAAACGCGAGGTTCTTGGTGTGGTCGTCCTGATTGCGCGAGAGAATGTTAAACACCGCCCGTCGATAGAGTTCGGTGAGGTCGGGTTGTGGCAGTCCGAGGCGGCGGGCGATTTGAAATGCCTGCTCGTAAGAATAGGCACCGGCCTGGTTGAAATCGAAGTGCGCGATCGCACAAAGGCTTTGGATGTGCAGCTTGCCGCCATTGTCCGTGCGGTCGAAGCGGCGGGTCATGAAATGGGCGCGGCCGTTTTCCTCCAACAGCCGGCAATCGCTCATCGTGATCCCTGCTGCCCGGGCCATCAGGTGGTAGGCGTATTCGATACGGCCATAACCGAGCGGATCATTGAGTTCCTTGTCGCGGTTCGCGGAGACTCCATCGAATTTCAACAACCACGACTCGAATCCCGGATCCGGCGTCACTTGGCCGGATCGAATTTCCCCGGTCTGTGGATTCCAAGCGATCACCGCCTTCGCCCTTGCGCCGCCAGCAGAGGTGCCGACGCGGAGGATGGTGGCGAGAGCTTCGGGGGATTGCGCCAGGTTCGCATGAAGGTCCTCCCGCGAGGCGAGTGCGGCGTTGGCGAGTTCAACCAAAGCATCGATGTGGAGCTGTTCGGATGGGCCGGCCGTCAGCAGAGAAGGGCGGAATTCCAGCGCACCCATAGCCCGCGTCCCGAGGTAACAGAGTCGCTCCACCGGATCGAACGACGCGGCGCTGCGTCCCTGGCGCGTTAGCCATTGGTCGATGAGCAGGTTGCCGAACTTGTCCGGCAGCGAGTCCGCTAGCAGCCCGGGCAGACCCTTGAATGTTTCGCGCGGTAGCCCGGGAAAACTGAATCGCCCCGACCCGAGTGGCAGATGAATGGGGGAAATTTCGATGCCACTGCGTTGAAACGCCTCATCGTATTCAAAAACGCCGAGTTCACGCTCCGGGTCCCAAGTCACCGCACCGATCAGCGTGTCGTAAAGATGGATGGAGGCGGTGGTCATGGGTTTTACTGTTCATCGCCCCATTTCCAAGGCTTGGCAGGCGCCGTGTTGCGCGGCTTCGATGCATATTTGCGCGGCTCTTCCTGAAGTCTGGCTAACAGCAGCGGGCTGGGCCCGGGGTCCGGCAGGATTTGCTCGATGCAATCCAACGCATTCAATGCGCGCAGCAAGGCGATCAGCGTGCTTAAGGTGGAACCCTCGCCATTTTCGATCGCGGTGATGGTCCGCCGCGCCAAACCCGTGCGCTCGGCGATCTGCTCCTGGCTGAAATTCAAATCCAGCCGCCGCCGTTTCAGGCGCTCACCGAGTTCATTTTCGATCTCAGGATTGGTAAGCAAGTGAATCATATGAGTGGAAAATTGCGCAGAAAGCGGGAAACGGGCTGAATATGAGCAGATTATTGCGCATTGTCAAGTCACCTACCTACTTCTGAGCAAAATTCCACTCAAAATAAGACAAAATACAGCTATTTGAGCAGATTTCTGCGCAAACCGTGTTGATTTGAACTTTGGTTCTCAGGCGAAAAACGCAACACCTGCTTCGAAGATCGGCTGGTGTTTGTTGCCGGGAACGTTTTTGGCGACCGAGCTACCTGAGCGTTCGGTGTGGGCCATTTTCCCAAAGACGCGGCCGCAGGGGGAGGTGATGCCTTCGATGGCGGCAAGCGAGCCGTTGGGGTTGATCGCGATGTCCATGGACGGGGTGCCCTCCGCATCGACGTATTGCGTGGCGATCTGTCCACTGGCGGCGAGGGCTGCGATGACTTCGGCGCTGGCGTGGAATTTTCCTTCACCGTGGGAAACCGGAACGCTGTGGATCTCGCCTAACGTAATTTTCGCCAGCCACGGGGAAAGCGTGCTGACGGTGCGGGTGTTCGCATAACAGGAGATGTGGCGGCCAATGCTGTTATGGACGAGCGTTGGCGCGTCGGCCTGCGGATCGCGGATTTCACCATCGGGGACGAGACCGGTTTTGATGAGCGCCTGGAAGCCGTTGCAAATGCCCAGGATGAGGCCGTCGCGGTTTTTCAGCAGGTCCATGATCGCGTCGGAAACGCGTGGATTGCGGATGATGGTGGCGATGAATTTTGCGGAGCCGTCCGGTTCGTCACCGGCGCTGAAACCACCGGGGAACATGAGAATCTGGCTTTTCGAAATTTGTGCAGCGAGGGCCTTGAGTGATTCGTCGATGTGCTTCGCGGAAAGGTTGCGGAAGACCAGGATCTCCGCGTCGGCACCGGCCTGGCGGAAGGATTTTGCGGAGTCGTATTCGCTGTTCGTTCCTGGGAAGGCGGGAATCAGGACCTTCGGTTTGGAGATTCTGGATTTCGGATTCTGGATGTTAGGTGGAGAGTAAGCTGGTATTTCCGCCACCTCCGATTGCTGATCTTGGACCTCGGACTTCGTCGGATAGATCGGCTCAAGCGTGGCGGTCCAGGCGCTTTCGAGTTCGGTGAGGGTGTGGGCCTCGCTGTTGAGCACAAGTGTGGCGACCGCCGTGGTTTTTCCGAGTTCTACGGAATCGAACTCGGCGGGAAGTGGCTCGCTGTGTTCGATGAGGAAGGCGAAATAGCGCTCGGTGATGAGGTCGAGCGTGTTGTTGATTTCCGCGCCGATGTGGTTGCCGAAAGACATTTTCGCAAGAGCAGCGGCGATACCTGCCCGGCCGATGTGGTGGAGGGCGAGGATTTTCCCATCCACGTTGAGCTGATGGAGAGCAGCCGCGATTTGCTTGAGCTCATTGAAATCTGGCAGACTATCAGCATCGCGGGAGACTTGCACCAGCGAGAGAGTCGCGCCGGCTTTTTTAAACTCGGGTGAAAGGGCGAGGCTCGCTTTGCCGGGGGCGAGCGCGAAGGAAACGAGGGTGGGCGGGACGTCGAGATCGTTGAACGAGCCGGACATCGAATCCTTGCCACCGATGGCAGCGAGGCGCAGCGAGTGTTGCGCGTGAAAAGCCCCTAACAAGGCAGCGAAGGGCAGGCCCCAGCGGGATGGATTGGTGCCGAGTTTCGGGAAATACTCCTGGAGCGTGAGGCGGATATCGGAAAGGCGTGCACCGGCGGCTACGGCCTTGCAGACGGATTCGGTCACGGCGTAGACCGCGCCGTGGAAAGGTGAGGCCGATGATAGAAACGGATCGAATCCCCACGACATGAAGGTCGCTACATCGGTATTTCCTTCCAACAGCGGGAGCTTCGCCACCATGGCATCTGGTGGGGTAATCTGGTGCTTTCCGCCGAAGGGCCAGAGCACGGTGCCTGCACCGACGGAGCCGTCGAACATCCCGCCGAGACCTTTCTGCGAGCAGACGTTGAGGGATGACAAGTGATCAGTGAGCGGTGGACAGTGAGCAGTGGAAGAAAGAGCTGGAGCGGTGACGTGAACCTTGGCCGTCTGTTGGACGCCGTTGGTATCGAGAAAAGCGCGGCTGAGATTGACGATGGTTTTGCCACGCCAGGTCATGATGAGCCGGCCGCTGTCGGTGACGTCGGCCACGTGTTTGCACTCGAGGTTCTCCTTGTCGGCCTCGGCGGTGAAGTAGGCGATTTCTGATGGATCGACGCACACGGCCATGCGTTCCTGGGATTCGGAAATCGAGAGCTCGGTGCCGTCGAGTCCATCATATTTTTTCGAAACCTCGTCGAGATTGATCACCAGCGATGGCGCGATCTCACCGATGGCGACGGAAACCCCGCCTGCGCCGAAGTCGTTGCAAATTTTGATTTTCCGGGTGAGTTCCGGGTTGCGGAAAAGGCGTTGGATCTTGCGCTCGGTCGGAGCGTCGCCCTTCTGGACTTCTGCGGAGTTTTCGAGCGCGCTGTCCGTGTGTTCCTTCGATGATCCGGTGGCACCGCCGACTCCGTCGCGACCGGTGCGTCCGCCGATGAGCAGAATGACATCGCCGGGCGCGGGCGTGCCACGGAAAACCTGCGAGCGTGGGGCGGCGGCGACGACGGCACCGATTTCAAGACGCTTCGCAACGTAGCCCGGGTGATAGACCTCCGCGACCTGGCCGGTGGCGAGGCCGATCTGGTTGCCATAGGACGAGTAACCGTGCGCGGCGACCTGACAGATTTTTTTCTGCGGGAGCTTGCCCGGAAGTGTTTCCGAAAAGGGTGTGAGCGGATTGCCCGCACCGGTGACCCGCATCGCCTGATAGACATAGGAGCGGCCGGAAAGCGGATCGCGGATACAGCCGCCGAGACAGGTCGCAGCGCCGCCGAAGGGCTCGATCTCCGTGGGGTGGTTGTGCGTCTCGTTTTTAAACATCACCAGCCAGTCCTCCTCGGGCTTGCCGTCGATTTCCACCGGGACGACGATGCAGGCGGCGTTCACTTCCTCGGAAACCTCGAGGTTGTCGAGTTCGCCGGACGCGCGGAGCTCGCGCATGCCGATGAGCGCGATGTCCATCAGCGTGATCGGCTTTTCGCTGCGGCCGAGTTTCTCACGGGTGGCGAGGTAGGTTTGCCAGGCACGTTCCACGACTTCGGCACCGGGATCGAACGTGGCCTCCTCGATTGCGGTTAGGAAAGTGGTGTGGCGGCAGTGGTCGGACCAATAGGTGTCGAGCATCTTGATTTCCGTGATGCTCGGATCGCGCTTCTCCTCGTCGCGGAAATAAGTTTGGCAAAAGGCGACGTCCTCCGCCGTCATCGCGAGTCCGAAGCGGGCGCGGATTTCTGCCGGATCCTCCGACGTGAAACCACTCAAAACCGCCACATCCGCCGGCTCATGCGTGTGCGGCTTCAGCGAATCCGGCACCGCCATCGAGGCCTCGTGCGAATCCACCGCGTTGATCACGAAACCTTTGATTTTCGCAATCTCATCCTCACCCACGCCACCCTTCAGGATAATCACCTTCGCCGAGGAAACCAGCGGGCGGTCCTTCCCCGTCAAAATCTGCACACACTGCGCCGCCGAATCCGCGCGCTGATCGAACTGCCCCGGCAGAAATTCCACTGCAAACGCCGTTTCATCCGCCCCCATGGAAAGCTCCGTGGAAATCTCATCCACCTGCGGCTCCGAGAGGATCGACTGCGCGGCCGTCGCAAATTCCCCATCAGAAAGCCCATCCACGTCATAGCGCTGCACCATGCGGACGCCCGTCAGTCCCGGCAGTCCGAGCGACTCGTGAAGATCATGCAGAAGGTGGCGGGCTGCGGCGTTGTGACCGGCCTTTTTTTCGACGAAAATGCGATTCATGGGTGCGTGTAGCGGCAGAGCTTTGGAAAGCGCTGGATGCTAGGACACCAGACCACGAGAGCAAGCGGAATGGCACGCACCCTCCCCGCGCCTCCTCCATTTCAGGAAACCTCCACCCGCAGAGAAACTTTCCCTTTAATCTCAACCCCCGCTGTGCATAACCTCCTTTACCCTATCTCACACAGGGCGCACACATCCACCTCATGAACGCAAAGGACGCGCTAGACAACGTCAGGAAAAATTGCTCTCCCCGCCCCCTCCGCACCGAGGAAGAACTCCGCGAGTTTTTCACCGAAACCGGCCGCGCCCGCGACGAGCAGACGGATTTCCGCGATAACCTCCACGACATCCTCCAGGCTGATGACGCCACCACCATTCTCGTCCACGGCCACCGCGGATGCGGCAAGAGCACCGAGATCAACAAGCTCGTCGCCGGTTTCGATCCGCTCTGGCTCGTCATCCGCGTCCCCTCCACGGATCTCCTACCCGTCGCCGGAAACGAAGCCGCCGATGTCATCCTCGCTGCCAGCATCTGCCTCATTCAGGCCGCCGGGGATAGTGGCCTATCCCTTGCCGATTCCTACCTCGCCGCCGTCCACTCCTACTTCGAGGAAACCACCAAGACCCAGACGGAAGAGCGAATCGCGAGCAATGAGGTCGGTGCCGGCTTCGATGCCGCTGGGGGATTGTTCGGTCAGCTCCTTGGCATCAAGGCCAAGCTCGCATCTTCACTCAAGTTCGGCAGCCGCTCCGAGGAGAGCACCATCCGCCACATCCATCGGCGGAAGGGCGAGCTCGCCATCGCATTCCGCGCCCTCTGCTTCGCCATGGAGGATGCTTGGCAGAAAAAAAACGCTGGAAATCCGCAGGCCCGCGTCATCCTCATCGTCGAGGAGTTGGACAAGCTCGGCCTTGCGGACGCCCACCAGATCTTCGTCCGCGAGCCACAGCTCTTGGGAGATATCATCATTCGCGCCATTTTCACCATTCCCGTCTTCACCTTCCACTCGCCAGATGCCGCCAGCATCCGCGCGAATTTCGGTCACGATCTCGCCCTGCCCATGATCAAGACCCGCGAGCAGGACGGCTCCCCTTGCGAGAAAGGAAAGGACGTCCTGCGCGAGCTCATCCGGAAGCGCGCCTGCCCCGCTGTGCTGCCGGACGATGCCATGGAAACCCTCATCGAGCGCTGTGGCGGAGTCCTCCGGGATATTTTCAAGGCCATCCAGAGCGCCCTCACATTCAGGACCGTCAAGGCGTCCGGCATCATCGGCAATGACGAGATCAATCTCGCCCTGGACCGCATGGTCACCGAGATGGGCCTTCAGATCTCCTACCCGCTGGAGGAAGGAAAGAGCCCACTCGCCCTCCAGCAGAAACTCGCTGGGATTTCCAGAAAGCAGGAAAGTGGCCTCGCCGAGCTCGCCCAGCCAGACCGCGATCTCCAGATCCTGCTCAGGAGCGGCGCCCGCATCGAGCACAACGGCATCGGCTGGCTCGGCGTCCACCCGCTTGCACGGGATTACCTCAAGGCACTCGATCTGCTCTAATCTCTGCCGGAAGCCATGCTCGCCCATTCCGTCAGTGATGATGCATCCTCCCTCGCGGATTGGCTGGCCACCCCCACGCCCGGCATCGCCCTGCTCTCATTCCGTTCCCAGCTCACCCTTCAGGAAGTCATCACTCAGGTCCGGGAAATGCTCCCCCAGCGCCCGCCCCACATCGTCATCTACGATCCTGCGAGGCCCGATGCCGAGGGCGGAAATGCAGCAGCCGTAGCCGGGAAATGCCGGGAACTCGTCACGCCAGACTTCCCTTCCATCTTCCTCCGCCCCGTCTCCAGCCCTCCCGGCGGAGAGGGAAATGAAAACACCGCCACGTTCTGGAAAAACCTCAACTTCCAACGCGAGACCCTCGGTGCCCTCCCTGCCCAGATCGTTCTCTGCCTTGATGAAGCCCAGCTACCTTACGCCTACGCCTATGCGAAGGATCTCATCTCCTGGTGCGCGCCCCAGTTCTTGTTTCCCGCTCTTTCACAGAGTTCCGGCAGAGAAGAAGTGGCAAGCTCCACCAAGACCAGTGACAGCAACGATTTCGCCGCCTCCCATTTCACCTGGCGCGCCCTCCATCCGGCTTGGTCATCGTTGATCGAAGGCGGCAAACCCATCACCCATCAGCAAGTCCGGCAATTGCTTCTCCCCTTGATGGAGGCCGCGCTCGACATGGGCCTCGTGACACAAGCCGAGAAGCTCCTGAGCGAGGCCGGGGCGATTGAACAGATGCTAGAAGATGAAAGGCTTCGCTCCCAGTGGCTGGACCTTGCGGGTAATCTCGCAATGATGAAGGGCGATCTCCCCGCCGCCCGCGCCTCCTACACCGCCGGATTGAAGATCCGGGAAACCCTCGCCGCCCGCGACCCGGAGAACACGCAGTGGCAGCGCGACCTCTCCATCAGCCACGAAAAGCTCGGCAACATCGCCACCGCCCAGGGCGATCTCCCCGCCGCCCGCGCCTCCTACACCGCCCAATTGAAGATCGCGGAAACCCTCGCCGCCCGCGACCCGGAGAACACGGAGTGGCAGCGCGATGTGGCACTGAGTTTCAGCAAGTTGGCAACAATCGCGGAGATAGAGGGCGATGAAGGGGAAGCCCGCAAGCAATGGCTGGGGTGCATCGCTGTCTTCGAGAAGCTCATCGCCGCCGGAAAGCATGTCACCCCGCAGGACAAGCAGACCCTCGCCTCTCTCAAACAAAAACTCGACCTCAAGTAACAAGTTCCCGAGCCCATCCAAGAAACACACCCGCTCATCCAATAAACCCTTTTACTGACAAAAAAGTTTTATTGGCTTGTGTGTTTTCCATGTGAGCTTGTGAATTTTTAAGATGATGCAAAGTTTTTCCTAGACGGGGCAGGGGATTTGTTTTAGAAGGAAATGCATCGATTGGATACGGCTGTGTGATCCCATGGTGGGCTTGCGGAGTGCCTGTTTCCAGCGGTGTATTTACCCAACTACCCAACTCATGAGCACTTCCGAACGTTCCTACGCCGATCGCCTGCAGCGCGGGCGCTCCCTTCAGTCTGCCATCGGCGGCTTCACCCCGGTGCTGGCACCGGCGGATGCCAGTCTTTCACCTGCCGCCTTCCGGACCTTTCTCGATGGACTGGATACGCTGAACACGGCGGTGGCCGCAGCGGAGTCTGATTGGCTGGACAAAGCGGGCACGCGGGTGGAGCTGGTGAAGGACATCAAGGACCGCGCTCTCCGCGCCTCTTCCCGGGTAAAGAGCAATGTGGCGTGGAAAGGGAAGCTGCCGCAGGCGAAAACCGCCGCAGACAATCTGCGCGGCTACCGCACGCTCCAGCCGAAGCCACCGGAAGACGGCACTCCCGCCCCGAAGACCCGCGCGCAGGGGGACCAGAGTTTCGGCGATATCAAGACCTTGCTGGACAAGCTCATCGCCGCGCTGAAGGTCATTCCCGGCTATGACACCGGCTCCCCGGAGGACATCAGCACCGCCGGACTTACCACCCTATCCACCCAGCTCGATGGGCTGAACATGCTGGTGGCCGGGAAGGAACAAGCCCTCGCCGCCGCCCGCACTCCGCGCAAGGACGGCTACGACGGTGAAAACGGCCTTGCCACGAAAATGAAGGCCATCAAGGAAACCACGAAGTCCCAATACGGTGCCACCAGCCCGCAACACGCCCAGGTGAAGAGCATCCGGGTGTGAACGAAGGCGGGCGGCAAGACTCTGGATTCCGCCGTGGGCCACCGTGTGGATCCGAGAGCGGAAGGAAATACAGGATATCGCTTGGATTTTTCGGGATTGAGATACCGCAGCGGTCAGGGGCGCAGTGGTGTCAAGCCGCCATCACGCAGTGCCCGCGGTGCCGTTTTCCACCCGGAAGCGGACGATGGCTTTCAGTTCGGGAGTTTCCTTGAGCCAGCCGAGGTGGGTGGTGGTGATCCATTTCTGCGCTAGCGGCGGGAGGTGGCTCATCAGGGCGTTGCGGCGGCCGGGGTCCAGCTCGCCGAAGATGTCGTCCATCAGGTAGATGGGGAGCCGGCCGCTGCGCTGTTCGAGGAGTTTTCCCTGGGCGAGCTTGAGGGCGAGGGCGAGGGTGCGCTGCTGGCCCTCGCTGGCGAAATCGACGGCGGGCATGCCGTGGAGGCGGAGGGCGAGGTCGTCGCGGTGCGGGCCGACGACGGCCTGGCGCATGCGGGTTTCGCGTTCCCGCGCCTGGAGCATGGACTCGCGGAGATCGGGGCCGCTGGCCGGGAGGTAGCGGAGGGTGAGAGGTTCGTCCCTGCCGCTAACGGTGTGCTGGGCCTCGGCGGCGTGCGGGGTGAGTTCCTCGATCAGGCGGGCACGGGTTTCCATCAGGACGGTGCCATGCTCGACCATGATTTCCTCGTAGGACAAAATTTCAGCATCGCGGGGGCGGCCTTCTTTCAATAACAGATTTTTCGCCTTCAGCGCACGGCGGTAGCGCGACCAGGAGCGGCGGTAGTGGGGAACGATCTGGGCACCGAGGAAATCCAGGTAGCGCCGCCGCCCTTCGCCGGGGCCGCGGATGAGATCGAGATCTTCATTTCCCATCCAGACGACGAGGCCGCCGTCCTCAAGGTAGGCATTCTGGCTGGTGCGGTTTTCCTCGTCCACCTTGAGGCTGAGTCCCTCGCGGGAGTAGCGGACCTGGCGCTCGGTTTCCCAAGGATCTCCGGCGATGCCGAAGCCTTTGCCGCCAAGGGTGGCGAGCGTCATCATCCGATGGGTGCGCGGCGAGTGGAGGCGGACGAGCACGCAGATGGCCTCTAGCACGGAGGTTTTCCCCTGCGCGTTATCGCCGATCAGGATGGCTCCTTCCGCCGGGACGGTGAGGTCCAGCGACTTGAAACAACGGAAATCCATCAAACGCAGCGAGCGGAGCACGCAGAAGGAGTAAGGGGAAAACGCGGGACAGGGAAGTGACGAGTGGGGTGGCGGGAAGGAAATTTCAGCGGCTGACCGCAGCGTCCCCTGCGTGGAAGAACTGCCAGCCAAGCGCGGCTGGGTTGCTGGAAAAGCGCGTGGAATGGCGACCGCCGATCTGGGTGTTGTTCATGGAATCGCAGCCGAAGTTGATCAGAAGGTAGCGGGGACTGATGCCGATATTTTCGACGATGAAAGTGAACGCGTGGCCACTGGACCGGAAATCGAGGGTATTGAAGAGGAAGGTGCTCGAAGAACCGCCACTGGGAGTGTAAATCGCTGTGCCGCCGCTGCCGGAGCTAACGTGGGCGTAAGCGATGGTGCCACCGCCGATGTCGAGAAGCACGGTGCGGTCCGATAGATGCGACGGCGCGCAGGAATCCGGATGATAGGCCGTCGAGATTTGATAGAACGCAGTGGGGTCCGAGGCGTTTTCAAGCACGGTGGCAAAAGCGATGGGTGTGAGCAGCGGAGCGGTCACGCCGACGTGGATGTGGGCGGCATCGAGCTCCGTCCAACTGTTTTGCGCCAGAGTCGTGGAACGGAAGGCGCGCAGGATGTTTCCGGCGGTGATGGGCTGTTTCAGGCTCCACCGTGCTTCGACGTTGCGGGTGACGCTCAGGCTGCCGGCGGGCTGGGTGACGACCGGCAGATTGTAGGCATGCTCGTTGAAGGCGAGAGCCGCGGCATCGGTCCGCTCGATGGTGATTGTGCTGACGGTGGTGCCGTTAGGGCCGGCGGCGATGATGGCATCCACCACCGCGCGGCTGGCAGGGGTCGTGACGTAGCCGAAGAGGGAGTAGCTGCCGTCGTAGGAGGGAACGCTGATATCTCCAGTTAGGAAAAAGCTCGCGCCGTTGGTGTTCGGCCCGGCGTTGCTCATTGAGAGGGCGTAAGGGACGTGGGTGAGGGTAGGATCAAACTGGTCCTTCAGGGTGTAGCCGGGGTCGTCCGAGCCATCGCCGAGGCGCGAGCCGCCTTGGGCGAATTCATCGACGCCGTTGCTCGCGGTGCGGTGGAATTTCGTGTCGTTGTAGTAGGGGACCATGCGGACGGCGCCGGTCGCCGGGTCCACCCATGGCCGGGTGCCCTCGGCGAGGGTGACGAAATTCGCCACCATCTGCGGCACCTTGTCATACTGAAGTTCCGCGACCACTTCGCCTTGGGACGTCATGAAATGGGCGAGCATTTCCGCGTGCAGCGGATGGGCCAGGGCGATGAGGAGGATGAGAATGGGTTTCACCGGGGAAAATTCGCCACATTTGCGCACGGGCGGCAAGCCTCCAGTTTCCGGGGTATTCCTCCCACTATCTCGCGCCAAGACTGAAAAGCTGCGGTGGAATGGCGTGATTTTTTAGAAACAAGGCTGTGCGGCGGGGTGGATCGCATGTGAAACTCCGCGCATGAAAATCTCATGTCCGAGTTGCAAGGAAAGCCTCACTGGCCCGAAGTCCGCGCTCGGCACGCGGGTGAATTGCCCGGAATGCCGGCATCCGTTCTATTGGGCGGATCGCTGGCACGCCGGGCAATCGTTCGTGATCTACGATTTGGAAACGACCGGGCTGGATGCGGAGCAGGATGAGTTTATCCAAATCGCGGCGATGCGGTTCACGGCGGGAAATCTTTGCCCGGAGGAGACGTTCGCGAGCTTTGCGAAGCCACGGCGGCGGATTTCGTCATTCATCGAGAGCTACACCGGCGTGGGGAACCGCCACGTCGCCGATGCGGCGCGGCCGGAGGAGGTGCTGTGCGAATTTTCCGCTTGGGCGGGGGAGGCCACGCTGATCGCACACAACGGCCTGCGTTTTGATAGCAAATTCCTATCTGCGACCTGCCGCCGTCACGGGCTGCCGGTGCGCGAGGTGCATAGCATCGACTCGATCCATATGTCGAAGATGCTTTTTGGAAAAGTCCGTGGCACGGGGCACTCGCTCGACCACCTGATTTCCCGCTTGCGGATCGATGGAGCCGGCATCCGCCGCCACGATGCGCGGGGTGATGTGGAGATCCTCGGCCGCGCGGTGGACGGGATGTGGCGGCGCTTGGAACTGGATCATGCCTTCAATGGCGTGCCGCGGCATGCTGCGGTTCTGCCGCTGTGATCCGGGCGGGGGGGAAGGAAGAACAGACAGGAATGTCTGTGTCACGCCTTTGTGAGGGGAGAAGGAAGAACAGACAGGAATGTCTGTGTCACGCCTTTGAAAACTGGCGAAATGAATTTCGCGGTCCATCACAAGAAAACCTTCACCCC
>JBBRCO010000067.1:0-19877 GCA_038204755.1 Verrucomicrobiales bacterium | reverse complement strand
TGAGCAGAAACTTCGAGGAGATCTGGGCAGCCCGCCTCCCCATCCTCGCCCAAGCCCGCACTCAAGCACCCAGATGGTTACCAAGCCTCAACTAATTTTTTTGTCTTACACCCCAAGCGGTTATTCGCTTGAAATTTTCCGCCAAACCTTTTTTTCAAACAAGAACTCCTCACTGCACCGCTCTTCGCGAGAATTCAGGAGCAACCTATTCTGCAAATCCATGATCGAAGTCGAATCCCTCACCAAACAGTTCGGTTCCAAAATCGCCGTGAACAATCTCTCATTCACGGTCAAAAAAGGCGAAGTCCTCGGGTTTCTCGGGCCAAACGGCGCCGGTAAATCGACCACCATGCGCATGATCACCGGGTTTTTCCCGCCCACTTCCGGCGACGCCCGGGTCTGTGGCATCTCAATCGTGGACAATCCCGCCGAAGCAAAAACCAAGATCGGTTACCTGCCGGAATCCGCGCCGCTCTACAACGACATGACGGTCACCGGTTTCCTGAAATTCTGCGCCAGCATCCGCGGGCTCAGCGGCTCCGCGAAAAAAGACGCGGTCGAGCGTGCAATCGAAACCTGTTTCCTCAACAGCGTCGCCCTGCAATCCATCGACACCCTCTCAAAAGGCTATCGCCACCGCACCTGCCTCGCCCAGGCGCTGCTGCACGATCCCGAAGTCCTCATCCTCGACGAGCCGACCGACGGCCTGGACCCGAACCAGAAATTCGAAGTCCGCCAGTTGATTAAACGGCTAGGAAAAACCAAGGCCATCCTGTTCTCCACCCACATCCTCGAGGAAGTCGAGGCGTCCTGCACCCGCGCCGTCATCGTGGATCGCGGCGTGATCGTGGCCGATGGCACTCCGTCCGAGCTCCTCGCCCAGTCCGGCACAGGTTCGCTTACCGACCTCTTCCGCGCCGTCACCTCCAGCGACACCGAGGCAGCAGCCTGAATCATCCAACCCTAGCAACTTTCCAGCCATGACATCCTGCACCATCTACAAGCGCGAGCTGAACAGCTATTTCTCCCAGCCCACCGCCTACGCGATCATCGTGATTTTCCTCGTCCTCTCGATGGGACTCGCGTTCAGCTTCGGTAAATTCATGACCGTCGGCGACGCCTCGCTCGAATGGACCTTCTTCTTCTGGCAGCCGTGGATCTACATGCTGCTCGCACCCGCCGTGGGCATGCGGCTGTGGGCTGACGAACAACGCACCGGCACCATCGAGCTGTTGGGGACTTTTCCGGTTTCCACCTGGAGCGCGATCGTGGGGAAATTTTTCGCCGCCGCCACCGTCTGGCTGGTGGCCCTCGCGCTCACCTTCCCCATCGTCATCACCGTGAACTATCTGGGAGACCCGGACAACGGCGCCATCCTTGCCGGCTACATCGGCAGTTTCCTCGTCTGCTGCACCTTCCTGGCGATCACGATGCTCGTTTCCGCCTGCACGCGTGACCAGGTCGTCTGCCTGATTGTTTCCGTCGCCATCTGCGTCACCATGGTCCTCTGCGGTTACGATGATTTCACCCGCGAGCTTGGAAAAGCCGCCTCGCCCGGCGCGGTGGAGGCCGTGGTTTCCATGGGCGTGTGGGATCACTTCAGCTCGTTGAACCAAGGCCTGCTCCGGCTTCAGGACCTCGTCTGGTTCGTGTCGTTCATCTTCGTCTGCCTCCTCGGCACCAGCGCCATCCTCTCGTCGAAGCGCGCTTGAACAATTTTAAATCTGAAATCTCAAATCTCAAATCCCTTTCTACCGACCATGTCAGCCAAAACCACCCACCCGGTCACCCGCGCGGCCCTCGGCGTCGCCGCGCTCGTCGCCATCGCCATTCTCGCCAACTGGCTTGTCTCCCTCACCCCGCTCGGCAACCGCGGCGTGGACTTCACTCAAAACAAAGTCCACACGCTTTCCGAAGGCACCCGCGCCATCCTTGGCGAGCTCGATACGCCGGTCGTCATCCGCTATTATGCCTCGCGCAACACCGCCTACATGCCGGAGCAACTGAAACTCCACATGCGCCGCGTCGATGACCTGCTCAAGGAATATTCCAACATCTCCAAAGGAAAACTCCGCATCGAAAACCTTGATCCCGAGCCCGACACCGATGCCGAGGACTCCGCCAATCTCGACGGCATCAACGGCCAGCGCATGGATGACCAGAACCTCTACTTCGGTCTGGCGATTTCCTGCCTCGACCGCAGCAGTGTGCTTCCCTTCCTCGATCCCCGCGAGGAAACGATGCTGGAGTATCAGCTTTCCAAAGCCATCGCCGAGGTCAGTTCCGCCACCAAGCCGAAGATCGGCGTCATGTCCGCTCTCGATCTCAAGGGCGCACCCGCGATGATGCCCGGCCAGCCTCCCACTCCGGGCTGGGTGATCTATCAGCAACTCAACCAGTCCTTCGACGTCGTTGATATCGGCATGGATGTCACCGCCATCGATCCGAAGGCCGTCAAGGTGCTGCTGCTTTTCCACCCTGCGGAAATCACGCCGAAAGCCGAGTTCGCCGTGGACCAGTATCTTCTCAACGGCGGCACCGTGGTCGCCTGTCTCGACGCCTACTCGGTAGCCGCGCAGATGACCAGCACCCAGAACCCGATGACCGGCGGCGGACAAAATCCCACCACTTCCACCCTCCCCACCCTGCTTCCGGCGTGGGGCGTTTCCTTCGAATCCAGCAAGGTTCTGGGGGATTCCCTGCTCGCCACCAAGCTCGGTGACAACCGCCTCGCCCTCGGCATCCTCACGCTCGGCAAGGACACCATGCAGCAGAAGGACAACGTCATCACCAAGGACCTCGGCTCCGTCACCCTCTTCCTGCCCGGCGGCCTCACCTTCACTGGCGGCGGCGGAGTTTCTGCTAACAGTCTAATCAAGTCCTCCACCCGCGCCGGTTTCATCGACTCCATGCGCGCCGCGCGGATCGACCAGACACTCAACACCACCTTCCGCCCCACCGGCACCGCCTACGATCTCGTCACCCACCTCACCGGCACCTTCAAGTCCGCCTTCCCTGATGGAAAACCGAAGGACGCCAGTGCCGAAGCCGCTCCTGAGAATAAGGACGAAGCAAAACCCGCCTATCTCAAGGAAAGCAGCTCGCCCGGAAACGTCTTCCTCATCGCTGATGTCGATGCGTTCTACGACCGCTTCGCCTACAACGTCCAGAACTTCGGCGGCAGCCAAATGGCCACACCCAGCAACGGCAACTCCTCGTTGCTCTTCAACCTGCTCGACCAAGCCGTCGGCTCCAAGCACCTCATCGGTTCCCGCTCGCGCACCGCCATCACTCGTCCCTTTACCGTGGTGAAGAAGATGGAGTCCGATTTCAACAAAACCGTCGGAGCAAAAATAGAAGAGTTCCAGACAAAGCAGAAAGCCGCCCAACAGAAACTCAGCGATCTACAGTCCCAGAAATCCCGCGGCTCGGAACTCTATCTATCGCCCGCACAGGAGGAGGAGATCAAAAAACTCCGCCAGGAACAGGTGGACTACTCGAAACTCATCCGCGAGCAGGAAAAGGAACTCCGCCGCCAGAAGGACAAGCTCGCCGGGAACATCACCCTGCTCAACGTGGCCGCCATGCCCGCCGCTGTCATTCTGCTGGGCCTCGGCCTCTTCATCAAACGCCGCTCCGCCACACGGGCCAGATGAAGAAATTGATAGTGGATGGTTGACGGTTGATAGCGGAGAATTTCAAAAGCCCGTCAGCCTCTTTCCATCAAGTCTCAACTCTCGACCATCAACTTCTTCCCAACTTTCAACTCCCAACTTCTTCCTAAAATGAACAAACGCCAGGTCATCACCCTCTGGATCATCGCCTTCGCCCTCGCAGGTGCGGTCACCGCTGTGAAACTCAGCCAGAACAAATCCACCCACAGCGCCACCCAGCGCACTGCCGGACAAACGCTTTTCGAATCATTCCCGGCCAACGCCGCCGCCGGCATCGAAATCCAAGGAGCTAACAACTTCGTCAGCCTTGCCAAAAAGGACGGCAAATGGGTCGTCACCCAGCGGGACGACTATCCGGCTAACGGCACCTTCGTCAACGAGCTCCTCCGCACGCTCGGCGAGCTGAAGGTAACACTCGGCATGGAGGCAGGTCCATCCTTCGCCCCGCGCTTCGGCATGGATGAAACGTCCACAGTCGCCACGGACCGCGGGCTAACGGCATCTTTCAAGGACGCCTCTGGTAAGGAGATCGCAAAGGTTTCCCTCGGCAAGAATATCGAAAACAGCGCCGGACAATCACCGATGGGTGGTGACAACGCGGTCGGCCGCTACGTCCGCAACCACGCCGATGAGTCCGGTTTCTACGCAGTTAGTGAAATGTTCCCGTCCGTCAGCGCGGAGGCGAACCGCTGGCTTTCGGATACTTTTATCAGTCCGGAAAAGATCAAGACCATCACCGTCAGCCAACCTGACAAACAGGAACCCGCATGGAAGCTCACCCGTGAGACCGAGGAGGCCGAGTTCAAGCTCGACGGCGCGACAGCGGCCGAAGTGCTCGACACCACCGCGACCTCGCCACTGAAGAGCATTTTCTCCTACGCCCGCTTCGAGGACTTGGTGACGAAGGACAAAGTGGCGGAGCGGGTCTCTGAAAATGGCAAACGCACCGCCGCCATCGAGACATTCGAGGGCTTCGTTTACACCATCAACATCCTGCCCACAAAGGCCACGCCGGCCCCACCCGCCGCCATCAAAGCAGCGACACCGCCGCCGGCCACCGACAATTTCCTAATGACTATCAGCGTCAGCGCCGAGCTGCCGAAAGAGCGCAAGAAGGAGGCAGGCGAGAAGCCGGAAGACGCGAAAACCAAAGACACCGCGTTCACCGAACGCCTGAAGACCCTCACCGAAAAACTCCAGAAGGAAACCGCCTTGGCAGGCCGCACCTTCGAGGTCGCGAAGACCACCGTCGAGCCACTCCTCAAAGACCGCGCCGCTCTCATCGCCAAGGCCACCCCACCGCCTACAGCAGACGCCCAGGGTGGAAACGTGCAGAAATTTCCCGGCGGCATGATCGCCAGACCACCCGTCACCGCCACCACACCGCCGATCGAAGCCATCACACCGCCGGTTTCCGTCCCCACCGAACAATTCGAGTCGGTCGAGGAAATCCTGCCAGAAGACCAGAAGCCGGAAGAATCAGAGAAGTAACTCCACACGGGCCAACTCTCACAGAAAATGGCTTCAGACTTCCGTCCTGAAGCCATCTTCCCTTCGAGCGGATGAAGACGCGCTGAAGGGCTGGAATACGAACGGATCACTTTTTCACGAGAGCGGCGGCGTAGAACCCATCGTAGCCGGTGGCTGCGGGGGAGACGGGGTGTTCTTCTAGCAGGGTGAAATTTCCTTGGGCGAGGAGGTGGTCGATGGCGGCGCGATTTTCTGAGGGAAGGATGGAACACGTCGCGTAAACAAGGCGGCCGCCGGGCTTGAGCATGGCGGAGTAGTTCGTGAGGAGCTCTTTCTGGATGCCTTGGAGGCGTTCGAGGCCGGCGGGTTTAAGACGCCATTTGAGGTCGGGCTGGCGCTTGAGGGTCCCGAGGCCGGAGCACGGGGCGTCGATGAGGAGGCGGTCGGCGACATCGGCGAATTCGGTGGCGGTGGTGGCTTTGATTTCCTTGGCCTTGATGCACTTGTGGGCGTTTGCGCGTTTGGCGCGGCGCTCGAGTTCGGCGAGTTTTTTCACATCCACGTCCATGCCGAAGACGCGTCCATCGTTTTTCATGAGGGCGGCGAGGTGCAGGGATTTTCCGCCGGCGCCCGAGCAGGCGTCGATGACGCGCTCGCCCGGTTGGGGATCGAGGAGTGGGGCGATCATTTGTGAGCCGGCGTCCTGAATTTCCACGCGGCCATCAAGGCGGAGGGACTTTGGAAGGGATTTGCCGGGGGCGAGGACGAGGGCGTCCGGCAGGCCGGGGACTTCGGTGGCGGTGATGTTGAAACTGGCGAGCCAGGCGATGACTTCCGGGCGGGTGCTGCGGAGGGTGTTGACGCGGAGGAAGATGGAGGCGCGCTGGTTGAGTGCGGCGAGTTCGGCGTCCCAGGCATCGCCGAGTTCGGCGGCTCCGAGGGCATCGACCCAATCGGGGATGGACTCGCGGACTGCGCGGGGTTGGTCGGCGAGTTCGGCTTCGCGGGCTTTCATTTCCCCGGCGGATTTACCGTTGTAGGTCCACCACTCGGGGATTTCGTAGCCCATGCGGACCCACTGGGCGGCGCAGAGGGCGGTGGTTTCCTCGCTATCAACGAGGAAACCCAGGGCACGCCGCCAGCGGGCAACTTCGAACACGGTCTCGGCGATGAAACTGCGATCGCGCTTGCCCCATTTCGGGTTTTCCTCAAAGGCGGTTGCGAGTTCGTGATCGAGGACCTTGTGCTCGCGGAAGACGGACTTGGCGATGGTGGAAGCGGCCTCGGCGAGGATGCGGTGCATTTTCATAAAGGCGCACCCTTTCTGAATCCGGGGGGGATGGCAATGGAAACGAAGAAGGTTGAAACGAAACGCGGAGGCACCGAGGTCGCGGAGTTGTCAGGGAGGCCTGCCCCAGCGTCTCCGCGTTTCGATTAAATCAATCGACATTTTCCCGCCGCTGCTTCGTATTTCCGCCGTGCCGACTGTCCAACTCAAGTATCAGACTTTCCACCCCTCGATCTGGCCGAAAATGATCGGCGAAGTTTCCCGCGATGCCATGCCGGGTTCGTTCGTGCTGGTGCTGGGGAAAGAGGGCACGCCGTTCGGTTGGGGTCTGTGGAATCCGAAATCCCGCATGCCGCTGCGGATCGTGAGCCACTCGCTGGAGGCACTGGAGGACGAGACGTTTTTCGAAAATGCGATCCGCCGCGCCGCGACGCTCCGCCGCGAAATGCTGAAACTGGATGGGGAAACCGATAGCTACCGCTGCATTCACGGCGATGCGGACTTCATGCCGGGAATCGTGGCGGACAAATTCGCGGACGTGCTCTCGGTGGAAATCACCAATCTAGCGGCCTGGCAGCGCCTGCCGAAGTGGCTGCCGCTGCTGCACGAATGCTTCGACACGAAGCGGGTGGTGGTGGGCGTGGACATGGATCTGGCGCGGGTGGAAGGCATCCCGCGCTACGGCGGTGTGGAGTCGGACAAGGTGAAGTCGGTGAAAATCCGTGAACACAGCGTGCGCTACGAGGTGGATTTCTCGGCTGGCCACAAGACGGGATTTTTCTGCGACCAACGCGACAATCGGAAGAAATTCGGTGCGCTGGCGGACGGGCGCACGGTGCTGGACCTCTGCTGTTATACCGGCGGTTTCGGCATTTCCGCAGCACTCGGTGGAGCGACGGATATCACTGGCGTGGACCTCGATGAAACGTCGATCGCCATGGCCAAGCGCAATGCGAACCTAAATGGCGCGAAGGTGAAATTCACCCATGCCGATGCCTTTACCTGGGCGCGCACGATGATCGAAAACGGCCGCACCTGGGATCTCGTCATCGCGGATCCGCCGAAGTTCATCCACGGCCGCGAGGACGAGATCGGCACGGCGAAATACGCGGACCTGAACAAGCTCGCGCTGCAGCTCGTCGCGCCGGAAGGGCTTTACGTGACGTGTTCGTGCTCAGGAATGTTAGGAGCGGATGAGTTCGAGCGCATCGTCATCGGAGCCGCCCACCGCCGCGACAAGCGCATGCAGATGTTTGATCGCACCGGTGCCGGGCCGGATCACCCGACACTCTCGAACTACCCGGAATCCCGCTACCTCAAGGTGCTGTGGTCGCGGGTGATTTAACTCGTCATTCGTAGTCCAGGCCTTCAGGTCGTCTTCGGGCACGAACAAGAAGATACCCTGAAGGGCCGGCTACGAACGAAGAGCCTAATCTTCTATCCGCATCGTCTGCGGATCCCAGTCTATCTCCGGAAACTTCATGTCCAGCTTCTTCAGCGTATCCAACATGATGCGCGCGACGCAGAGATTCCGGTACCATTTGCGGTCCGCAGGCACGATATACCACGGTGCGAACTCGGTGGAGGTTTTCCCGATCACGTCCTCGTAGGCTTTCATGAACTCATCCCAACGCGCCCGGTCTGTCAGATCGTCAGGATTGATCTTCCAATGCTTCGCTGGATTGATGAGCCGCGCTTCGAGGCGGCGCTTCTGCTCGTCTTTGGAAATGTTCAGGAAGATTTTCACAATCGTCGTCCCCTCCTCCGCCAGCATGCGCTCGAACTCGATCACATGCCTCTGACGGCGTTTCCACACCTCGTCGGGGAAAATTTTCTTCACCCGCACGGCAATGATGTCCTCGTAGTGGCTGCGGTTGAAAATGACCATCTGTCCCTTGCCCGGCACCTTCGAATGCACCCGCCAGAGGAAATCATAGGAAAGCTCCTCCTCACTCGGCTTCTTGAACGAGCGGACGTGAAGACCCTGCGGATCAATGCGCGAAAAAACGTGCTTGATGCAGCCATCCTTGCCGCCGGTGTCCATCGCCTGCATCACCACCAGAATGCGGTGTTTGTTCTGCGCGTAGAGCATCTTCTGGAGCTGCTGGAGGTGGTGCTGGAGCTCGTCGAATTGGGACTCGAGCTCGTCCTTGTCGCCTTGGAACAGCGTTTTCTCGCCGCTATCGTAGGCATTGAAGTCCATTTTAGTACCCGGCTTCACCCAATATCGTTCAACCGCTCCACTGACTGGCATGGCAGGTTTATCCTTCGATTCAGCCACCCTGACAAGCCCTGACTCGGACAAGGTGGCACTTGTCACATTTTGAGGATTGAAAGATCGGCCTCTGCACGTTGTCTTTCTGCGATGCCGAAACTTGGGAAACTCGAGAAAAACTCATACGCTGCCGAAAACCTCTTCACCGCGCTGCACATCGGTGCGAGCTCGGTTTCCATGATGGTCGCGGAACGCGCGGACGATGACACGCTCACGCCCATCGATTTCCTCGAACAACCCGCGCCCGTCGCCCGCGACATTTTTCGTGGTGCCAATGTCACCCCGTCCACCACCGAGCGAATCGTGTCCATCATCAAGGGCTATCAAAAATCCCTCGCCGAACTGGGACTCGACCCCCATGCCATCACCCGCGCCGTCGCCACCAACATCCTCAGCGAGGCGGCGAACCACGAGACCGTCATGAACCGCATCCGCATCGCCTGCGGACTGAAGATCGGCACCATCGACGACGGCGAGATGACCCGCCTCATCTATCTAAAAACGCGCCGCCGCCTGAAGGATCTACCCGCTATGCGCAGGGACACCACGCTCGTCCTCCACGTCGGCCCCGGGAACACGCGCGCCCTGCTATTCCAGAACGGTCTCATCACCCGATATACCAGCTACCGGATGGGCACCCACCGCACCCGCGAGGCGGTCGAGGGATCGCATGCCGAAGGCCCGGCGATGCTCCGCGTCATTCGCGAGCATGCCTATGGAAACCTCGCACAAATCCGCTTCGACTTCTCGGACGTCACCATCGGCGGTCTTGTCGCCATCGGCTACGAAATCCAGTCCGTCGCCCCGTCGCTGACGAAATCCAGCCAGTCCTGCTCCCTCAAGAGTTTCCGCCAGTTCACCGCCGATACCGCCAGCGTCAGCGAAGTGGAGCTCGTGAAACGTTTCCAGCTGGACTATCAGACCGCCGAGGCCTTGATCCCTGCGCTGGAAATCAATCTCGCCATCGCAGAAACGCTCAAACTCACGAAAATCCACATCCCCAACAGCGAATATGAACAAGGCCTGCTCCATGATCTTCTCGTCTCGCGCGAACTCACCGGAGCCTTTGCCGAAGAGGTCCTGCGCTCCGCCCGCATCCTGGCAGCACGGTATCAGTCGGATCCCAGCCACGGCGAACACGTCGGCAACCTCTGCGCCCGCTTCTTCGACTCGCTGACGGATCTCCATCAGCTCACCGGGCATGACGCGCTTCTTCTTCAAGTCGCCGCCATCCTGCACGAAGTCGGCACCTACGTCAGCCCGCGTGCCCACCACAAGCACTCGGAATACATCATCCTCAACTCAGAAGTCTTCGGACTCGACCGACTCGATGTCACCATCGTCGCCCTCGTCGCCCGTTACCACCGCCACTCCGGCCCCCTGCTAGATCACCCGGCCTACGCCGCGCTCAGCACCGACGACCGCATCCGCGTTTCCAAACTCGCCGCCCTGCTCCGCGTGGCCGACGCCCTCGAACGCACGCACGCCCAGCGCGTCTCCCAACTGGAAATCCGCCGCGTTTCCGGTAAGCTCCGCATCCGCCTGCCCGGCCTTGCCAATGCCGACGTCGAACGCCTCGCGATGACCTCGAAAGCCGATCTGTTCGAGCAGGTATTCGGCCTCGGGGTCGTCATTGATGAGGATAATTAGAAATCAGATCGTGGATGGTGGATCGTAAATGATCGATTCATTCTTCCCATCAACCATCAACCCTCCACTATTAACTTCTCCCAATGTCCATTCCCTATCTCAACCGCGAACTCTCTTGGATCGAGTTCAACCAGCGCGTGCTCAACGAAGCCCTGCGCGATGATCTCCCCCTGCTGGAGCGCGTCAAATTCCTCGCCATCACCGCTTCCAACCTGGACGAGTTCTTCCAAGTCCGCATCGGCGGGCTCATGCTGATGCGCCGCAGCGGATGGAAAACGCCGGACGCCTCGGGACTCACGCCCGCCAGGAATCTCGCCGCACTGCGCCAGCGTATCCTCAAAATGAGCGCGGACCAGTACACGCTTCTCACCGGCACCATCGTTCCCGCCTTGGAAAAAGCCGGCATCCGTCCGTTGCAGCCGGACGAGCTTTCCGTGGAGCAGGCAGCGCAGGTTTCCGCCACATTCGAGGACCTCATCTATCCGCTGCTCACCCCGCTCGCGGTGGACCCGGAAGGCATCCCGCCGAACATTCCCGCCTTGCAGATCATCGTCGCCTGCCGCGTTTTTGATCCGAACAGCCAAACACACCGCCACGCCCTGATCCCGATTCCGGAAAACCTCGGCCGCCGCGTGCAAATCACCACCGCAGACGACAAGCACGCATTTCTCCTCATCGAAGACCTCGTCGCCACCCACGCGGACCTGCTTTTCCCAGGTGAAACCGTCACCGCCACCACCGCCTTCCGCGTTACCCGCAATGGCGACATCGTGGTGCAGGAGGAGGATGCCATCGACCTGGCTGGAGAAATGGAGGATGTTCTAACCGCCCGCCGTTTCGCCGACACCGTGCGTTTGGAAATCAGCTCGGACGCGCCGCGCGATCTCGCACGCGTGATCAAGTTCGTCACCGCTGCCACACCGCAGGAAACCTACCGGATCAATGGCCCGCCCGGACTCGCCTCATTCATGGAACTTGCATTTCTATCAGGTTTCGACCATCTGCGCGATACCGACTGGCCGGGCCAGAACTCCCCCTCCATCGCTCCCGGAGCCTCGATGTTTGAAACCATCAGCTCGAAGGACGTGCTGCTTTTCCATCCCTACGAATCCTTCGAGCCGGTGCTGCGCCTGATCGAGGAAGCCGCCGAGGATCCGGACGTCATCGCCATCAAGCAGGTGCTCTATCGGACTGCCAGAAAGTCCCGGATCATCGACGCCCTCATCAAGGCTGCGGAGAACGGCAAGCACGTCACTGCCCTCGTCGAGCTCAAGGCCCGCTTCGACGAAGCCCGCAACCTCAACCGCGCCGACGAGCTCCAGCGCGCCGGAGCCCAGATCGTGTACGGAGTGAAAGGCCTGAAAACGCACGCCAAGATCTGCCTCATCGTCCGCCGCGAGAACGGCCACCTGCGCCGCTACGTCCATCTCGGCACGGGGAATTACAACGAAACCACCTCGCGCCTTTACACCGATCTTTCCTATCTAACCTGCAAGCCGGAGTATGGAAACGACGCTTCGCTGTTTTTCAACGCCGTCACCGGCCGCTCGAAACTACTGCGTTTCCAGCGCCTCGTCCCCGCTCCCTCCGCGATGAAGCCGGAGCTGTTGGACATGATCGCCAGCGAAGCCGAGCGCGCCAAACAAGGCCTTCCCGCCCGCATCATCGGCAAGGTGAACTCGCTGCAGGATCCGGAAATCATCGGCGCGCTCTACAAGGCCTCGCAGGCCGGCGTCGAGATCCGCCTCAACGTTCGCGGCATCTGCTGCCTCAAGCCGGGCGATTCGAAGTATTCGAAAAACATCGAGGTCATCTCCGTGATCGACCGCTACCTTGAACACGCCCGCCTGTTCTATTTCCATCAGGGTGGCGACGGCGGGGTTTACATCTCCTCGGCGGACTGGATGACGCGCAATCTCGAAAAACGCATCGAGCTCATGATCCCGATCGAGGAGCCCGCCTTGAAGCGCCGGCTCGTTAGGATCCTGGAATTCTACTTTCAGGACAATATCCAAGCCTCACGCCTGATGCCGGACGGCACTTCCCAGCGCATCGTCCGGGCGAAAGGCCAGAAGGCGTTCCGCGTGCAGGAGCATTTCTATCAATCTGCCAGAAAGGCGGCAAAGGCCCGGGAGCACGAACGCGCCATGACCTTCGAGCCCCACGTTCCGGCAGAGTGAGAGGAAAAGTTGAGGTATCCTCACCCGCTGCCGGTCCCCATTTCATCGTCACTCACACGCACTTATCGCGCTGGAGGAAGAGGTGGTGGTTCACCGCTTGATCGAGGATATCCGCGACCTTATTGATCGTCCATGGCTTGCCCACGAAGTAGTCGATGAGGCCGGACCTCACGGCACCGGAAATGAGATTGGAATCGGTGTAGGCGGTTGAAAGCACCCTGACGACGTTGGGACGATGACTCCCGAGCCGCTCTAACATTTCGATACCCGTCATCCGAGGCATGATCTGGTCGGTGACGATCACGCCGATAGCAGGCCCCTCCTCGCCCATCATGATTTCAAGACCTTCCGCGCCGTCCTTGGCGATGACAACCTCGTAGAATCTTCCGAAAATGATCGCAAAATATTTGCAGGATTTTTCCTCATCATCCACAAACAGGATGCGGGTTTTCTTGGTCGTTGTGCTCAAAGTGGGATCGTACATGGGCTTACCATTTGATAAGATTCGCGCCAACAGCGGCGGTCAGAGAATCGGGCGGCGGTTTGGGAAATAGGAGGATGAATTCGGTGTAGCTTCATGCACTGATTCCAAGGTAATCGTCCCTTGCTGCTCCCGCATAATTCGGCGGCAGATGCCGAGACCCAGCCCCATTCCATCGCCGGAATTTTTGGTGGAATAAAATGCGTTGAACACATTGCCGTGTTCTTCCGTCGGGATGCCGCATCCATTGTCACGGATGCGGAGCTCGACTCCACCGGCGACGCATACTGGATCACGCGGAAACTGTTTGAAACGGCATCGATCAGTTCCCGACGGCTATCCAATACAGGTAACAGAGGCCCTTCCGACAAAGGCAGGTCGTTTTGAAGTTCACGCACAGATTCCTTGAACACGCTGCATCAGTATTGATCTTAAGCATTCCCTTACAATGAAAAAATGGACTGTTGGGAAATTCAGCGGGTGGAAAATGCAAATATGCCGCTCATCCAACCATCGCCAAAAAATCGCCAGGAGTGGGTTGCATGATCCAGGGTCCATGCGAAAAAATGGCCCTTCAACGCGCACCCATGGACTCCTCGATTGAAACTCCGAGCCGCGTTCTGTCCGAGCGGCGGCTCCTGCTGCTGCTCGCTGCGGTGCAGTTCACCCACATCATGGACTTCAGGGTGATGATTCCGTTAGGTCCGCGGTTGATGCGGCAACAATCGGTTTCTCCGCAGCAGTTCGGCAGTTTGATTTCATCTTCCGCCATCACCGCCGGGTTGGCCGGGTTTTCCAGCGCGCCTTTCATCGACCGCTCCGACCGCCGCCATTTGCTTCTTTTCGCCTACGCGGGCTTCACCGTGGGCACACTCGCCGCGATCCTCGCCGCCGGGGCCTGCCTGATCATCGGGGTGCTAACTTCGTCCGGTCCGCGCCCGGAGTGGCAGGTGCTGGTCATCGCCGGGAGTTTTTCCCATGTTCGCCAGCGCCCGCTTCACCCCCAGCCAGGCGACGATCTCAATGGCAGTCCGTCCGCGCGGCGCGCACCTACATGAGCCTGGTGGCCTGCACCCGCGACCTCGCCTCCGGTCTCACCACCGGCATCGGCGGCAAGGTGGTGGCGGAGGGCGCAGGCGGAAAACTGATAGGTCACGATCCGTTGGGAATCCTGGCCACCGGCGTGAGCGTGGTAAGCCTGTGGGTTTTCCTGCAGGTGAAGTCCGCGGAGGTAAAATAGGTGCTATAGGACCTATTGGTTCGACTTATCAAACGCCGCATCAAACGCGACGTTGCTCGATGGGAAGTCCACACTGCGGACGAACGCAGCAGCTTCCTCGCCACCGTGGACGCGGTCCATGCGGATGTCCTCCCACTCCACGGAAAGCGGGCCTTTGTAGCCCACATCGTTGAGTGCGACGATGATGTCCTCGAACTCGATATCGCCATGGCCGAGCGAGCGGAAGTCCCAGAAACGGCGGGCATCGCCGAAATTCGTGTGGCCGCCGAAGACGCCGACAGAGCCATCGCCGTGGTTCCACCAGACGTCCTTCATGTGGACGTGATAGATTCGGCTGCCGAGGTCGCGGATGAATTTCACGTAGTCCACGCCCTGATAGCCGAGGTGGGACGGATCGTAGTTGAAGCCGAAACGCTTGTGGTTTCCAACAGCGGCGAGCGCGCGCTGGGCGGAGGCGATATCGAAGGCGATTTCCGTCGGGTGGACTTCGAGAGCGAAATTGACGTCGAGTTTCTCATACGCATCGAGAATGGGCAGCCAGCGTTTGGCGAAGTCCTTGAAGCCCTTTTCATAATACTCCTGCGAGGTCGGCGGGAAGGCGTAAAGGGAGTGCCAGATCGAGGAGCCGGTGAAACCGTTCACCACGGCTGGAAACTCGTCGTTGCCGTTGCGGCCGGGTTTCGCGTTGAAGAACGCGCGGGCGGCCTTGCCGGTGGTGATCATCGTCTTGGCAGCGCGCTTGCGGACGCCTTCCGGATCGCCATCGCCCCAGACTTCGGGTGCGAGGATCGCCTTGTGGCGCTCATCAATGAGATCGCAGACGGCTTGGCCGACGAGGTGGTTGGAAACCGCATAACAGGTGAGGCCGTTGTCGGCGAGCAGCTCCCATTTTTCCTTCACGTAGGTTTTGCTAGAAGCGGCGGCATCGACGTCGAAATGGTCGCCCCAACAGGCGAGTTCGAGTCCGTCATAGCCCATTTCGTAGGCGAGCGGAGCGAGTTTTTCGAGCGGAAGGTCGGCCCATTGGCCGGTGAAGAGTGTGACGGGTCGTGACATGGTGGATTGGTTTGAAGTGAGGATGCATACGCAGGATAAATGAATCCCTTGCGGCAAATAAAGGAAAAACTCCAGAGCCTTGTTTACCCGCACGGCGGATTCAAGCAAGCAATCAAGCCAATGAAAGCCATTGCTTGAAGACAAATCATTAAACATTTTCCGCCCGCATGGGCAGAACCGCGCATGGCCAATGTCCGTTTCCGCACCCCCGCCCTGTCCGAGCAGGACATTCGCGACCATGTCCGATGCGATGAACCGCTTCGACCATCGCCTCGCCTCGCCACCACCCTACCCCCTCCAGCCTAAAGCCTAAAGCCCTACTCCTTTGGCTGTATGCAGCCTCCTGACGGTTAGATCCGTGACCAGCCTGCTGGCGGAGGGTGAGGGCTGTTTTGGCTGGCTAACACCGCCCTGGTTCCATGCCGCAGGAGGCTACGAGCACCAAGCGCCCGCAATCCACGGCAAACGAAAAACGCGTCCGCCCCGGTTGGGACGGACGCGCCAGGAATCAGTTCAGAACGATCAGGCGGCGAATTCCGCAGCGGCGACGTCCCAGTTCACCACGTTCCAGAAAGCGGCGATGTAGTCCGGGCGGCGGTTCTGATAGTTGAGATAGTAGGCGTGCTCCCAGACATCAAGACCGAGAATCGGCTTGCCGTCGCAGCCAGCGATGGCCGCGCCCATGCACGGGCAGTCTTGATTCGCGGTGGAGCAGACGGCGAGCGAGCCATCGTCCTTTTTCACGAGCCATGCCCAGCCGGAGCCGAAGCGGGTGGCACCTGCTTTTGCAAAGGCTTCCTTGAACGCGTCAAACGAGCCGAACGCCTTGTCGATGGCTGCGGCGAGGTCGCCGGAGGGAGTCTTTGCGCCGCCGGGAGCGATGGCTTTCCAGAAAAAGCTGTGGTTTGCGTGACCGCCACCGTTGTTGCGGACAGCGCCGCGGATGTCTTCAGGTACGGAGGCGAGGTCGCCAATGAGCTCGCAAAGGGATTTTGCTTCAAGATCCGCTTTTCCCGCGAGGGCGTTGTTGAGGTTGGTGATGTAGGCTTGGTGATGCTTCGAGTGGTGGATTTCCATCGTGCGTGCGTCGATGTGGGGCTCGAGAGCGTCGTAAGCGTAGCCGAGTTCGGGAAGTGTGAATGCCATGGTAATTGAGGAGTTTGATTTGCGTATCGCCGGACCATCCGATATTCCGATGGAAACAAGCGACGCTCTACACGAAACCGAGCTAGCCGCCAGCCGCAAGGACAAATCCATGATTCCACCCGAACTGAAGCCTTTCCTCCCAGAAATCATCACCGCCATCGTCAGCCTCTTTTTCGGCTGGCTGTTCACGAAACTGGCCGCTTCCGCCAAAATTTCCGCCGGAAACGAGCGACTCAAGGCCGAGGAACGCCGCTCAGCGGAAATCGAGGCCCGCCTCGCTCACACCGCCGCCGAGGCCGAGCGCAACGAACAGGACGCCCAGACTTTCCGCAACCAGCTCACGGAAATCCGCTCACGCCTCGAAAGCGAGCTCAAGGCTGCCGCCGAAAAACAAGCCCTGCTCGAGCGCGCCGAAATCAAGCTGTCCGACACCTTTAAAGCCCTCTCTGCGGACGCTCTGAAGTCGTCCTCAGAGCAATTTCTCCACCTCGCGAAATCCTCGCTCGCCACCCAGACCGAGGAGGCCAAAGGCGAGATCGAAAAGCGCAAGATTGCCATTGAGGCCTTCGTCAAACCGGTCGCCGAGTCCCTTGGCAAATTCGAGCTCCGCATCGGTGAAATCGAAAAATCCCGCGAAGGCGCCTATTCCGAGCTCCGCGAGCAAGTCCGCGCCCTCGGCGAAGGCCAGCTCGGCCTCCAACGCGAAACCGCCTCGCTCGTCAAAGCCCTCCGCCAGCCCACCGGCCGCGGCCAGTGGGGGGAAATGCAGCTCCGCCGCGTCGTCGAACTCGCCGGCATGCAGGAGCACTGCGATTTCGAGGTCCAACACACCGCCACCACCGACGAAGGGAAAAAACTCCGCCCCGACCTCATCGTCCGCCTGCCCGGTGGGAAAACCATCGTCGTCGATTCCAAGACCCCGATGGACGGCTACCTTGACGCGCTCGAAGCCACCGAAGATAACATTCGCGAAGAAGCGCTGCACCGCCACGCCCGCCAGGTTAGAACCCACATCCAGCAGCTTTCCTCGAAAAACTACACCGCGCAATTCGCCCAGACGCCGGAGTTCACCGTGCTCTTCCTGCCCAGCGAATCGTTCTTCTCCGCCGCCCTTCAGAGCGATCCCGGCCTCATCGAACGCGGCGTGGACCAAGGCGTGATCCTCGCCACGCCGACCACGCTCATCGCCCTGCTGCGCGCGGTTAGCTACGGCTGGCGTCAGGAATCCATCGCGGAAAACGCCCGCGAAATTTCCCTGCTGGGCCGCACACTGCATGAACGCCTCGGAAAACTCGCCGAGCATTTTTCCAAACTCGGCCGTTCGTTAGGTAACGCCGTGGAAAACTATAACAGCGCCATCGGCTCCTTCGAAACCCGCGTGCTCACCACCGCTCGCAAATTCGAGGAACTCAAGGCAGCGCCGGAAGCCGCGACCATCATCAACCTCGAACCGGTCGATAAAATCCCGCGCAGCGCGCAATCCACCGGTGCGCCTCCCGTAGCCCTCGCCGCCCTCGCCCGCGCCAGCGAAGTCGCCGCCCGCCACCTGGCACCCGCCACCCTCACGCTCAACACCGAGGTCGCCGATGCAATCCTCACTCCGCCAGAGAGTGACGATTTCGCCTTCGTCCCAGATCCCCCCGCCAGCGCCCGCAGCGCGGCGGCGGATCTCAGGTCGGCGCTGGAGTGAAACGTGGCGGCGATCACCGGTCGCCGAGTAATTTGCAAAACTGCTCCGGACTCACCACCTCAACCGGGCTTTTCTGGTAGCCAGCAACGGCGCTAGTGACCAGATAGTCGGCTTTTCCCGCCACGGCTGCGGCGATTTGCAGCGCGTCTTCATGGTCGCCGCTCAGGTATTCAAATGCCTCTCGGGCTTCTTCGGTTCCAGTGTTGGGAACAATCCACGAAGCAAGCAGCTCACGGAGAATTTTCAGCATCTCCTCTTTTCCGAAAACCTTGGCTCCCACGTATTCGATGATCGAAAGCGTGTGCCACGCGCACAAACAGACCGCCTGATTTCCCTCAATCGATTCCTCCAACCGCAGTGCCGCACCATGCCCCGCGCGTTGGCTATCCAGCAAATCGAGAACGATGTTCGCATCCAGAAAAATCCGCGTCATGATCCGCATTTCTCATCAAGATGCTGATGGCGGTCGGATAGATCCGCCGTTCCGGCCTTACGGTTTTTCCCGGCATTTTTCCTCCAATCCCGTAACGATGAGAAATCAGTCGGTTTCTCCATCTCGCCAAGCCGTTTCAGCATTGCCGCGCAGTCTCCGATGGAAATCACCACCGCCACGGCCTCGGTCGCGCCGGTGCCGATCAAATTTATTTCCAAGGCATATGCCATCCAAAGCCCGTCCTCGGGGTAGATCACGGCACGGAAACGGAGTGTTTGCATGGCCGAAAAACGCGGCTCTTCCGGGCAAAACGCAAGTCTCCAAAACTTCCATTCCCTCGGGGAGCGGGGACGGCCACGGAGCTCACGCGGCTGCCGTGACGGCGATCACTGAAACTACGGTAGAGTTCCCGGCCTGCTTCTGCCCCGCCACCGAGCAATCCATCGTCAGGCTCCTTACCACAAGTGCGATTCAAGCCAAGTATGAATCGCCCATTATCACCAGCGAGGGTGCCATCCGTTTGATGAACGATTGGCAATCCGAGCCGAATGTGACGTTCGTTGACGAGCCGGCCGCCACCCGCGAACTTTGGCTCCGTTTCGCGCATCGAAACACGGCTTCGCCAAAACTTTGGATGGACGCCTATCTTGCCGCCTTCGCCATTTGCGGAAAACTCCGCTTCGTGACCAACAACAAGGCCTTCCGTCAGTTCGAACCCCAAGGACTCGATCTCCTGCTGTTGAAGTCCTGAATTCTCCGCTCTCACGTCATTTGACGCGATGACCAACCTGCCTGCGGAAGCAAGAACCGCAGGAGGGATTGTCCACCTTGCGGTTTGACAGGTCCGAAAATGTGCGTCACAAGTGTCAACAAATGAAGACCGCAACGATTCGCGAGGCACAGCATCACTTGTCCAAGCTGATGCTGGACGTCGAACGGGGCGAGGAAATCATTCTCACCCGGCGTGGCAAGCAGGTCGCTCGGATCTCGCCAATCGAAGTGGATCGCAAGGTGGCTTTTCCTGATTTCAGCGAGTTGCGCAAACAACTTGGAACCGACAGAATCAATGGAACCAACGAGGTGATCGACCAACGGGGTGCGGGAGCATGATTTACTGCGACACCAGTTTTCTCTTCAGCCTCTATATCGAAGACTTGGGTAGCCGCAAGGCAAGTGAACAAATGGCCGCTGCCACAGAAGCACTCGTGTGGACCACCTGGCATCAGTTGGAATTCAGCTCGGCACTCGAGGCACGCGTCGGCCGAAAAGCCAATAGCCGCAAGGAAGCGGATGC